>JBEKHG010000025.1:0-64711 GCA_050012395.1 Candidatus Acidiferrales bacterium | reverse complement strand
AACGTGTCGGCGGAGATCACGCTGATTACGCCGGTAGCGCTGGAGAAAGGGTTGCGTTTCGCGATTCGCGAAGGCGGCCACACGGTGGGAGCCGGCGCCGTTGCCGAGATCATCGAGTAAACATGCCTAACGGAGAAAAAATTCGAATTCGTTTGAAGGCGTACGATCACCGCATTCTCGATCAATCAACGCGAGAAATCGTGGAAACCGCGAAGCGCACGGGCGCGGATGTTGCAGGGCCAATTCCGCTGCCGACCGTGATTAACCGCTGGACGGTCTTGCGATCGCCGCACGTGGACAAGAAATCGCGCGAACAGTTTGAAATGCGCACGCACAAGCGGCTGATCGATATCCTCGATCCGACTCCGGATACGGTGGACGCTTTGATGAAGCTCGATTTGCCGCCAGGCGTGGACGTCGAGATCAAGGCTTTTGGCCGGGAGCACGTAGGAAAGTAGCAGAGGCGAAATAAATAAACCGCGAAGGAAAGAGCGAACGAAATGGCCGTCAACGGAATACTCGGAATAAAACTAGGTATGACGCAGGTTTTTGCTGAAGACGGCGCAGCCGTTCCTTGCACCGTTCTGCAGGCGGGTCCATGTGTGGTCGTTCAGCGCCGAACTAAAGATAAAGACGGCTACGATGCAGTGCAGTTGGGCTTGGTGGAATTCATCAAGCCGCAACGCGTGAACAAGGCTCGAACCGGTCATTTCAAAAAGGCTGGTGTAGCTCCTCTTCGGTATCTCGGCGAATTCCGCATTGAGGATTCGAAGGACGAAGCAAAGCCCGGCGACCGCGTGTTAGTGGACAACTTTAAAATCGGCGAATTTGTGGATGTTACCGGCGTCAGCAAGGGTAAGGGATTTCAAGGCGGCGTGAAGCGCTGGCATTTCCGCGGCGGCGACGCTTCACACGGATCCATGTTTCATCGCGCGCCCGGCGGCATTGGCGCGAGTTCGTTTCCTTCGCGTGTGTGGCCCGGCCAGCATTTTCCCGGGCATATGGGACATGAACGCAAGACCTCTAAGAATTTGCGGGTGGTAAAAATCGATTCAGAAGAAAACCTGCTGCTGGTTTGCGGCGCGGTACCGGGCCCGGCCGGCAGATACATTTTTATTCGCAAGGCCAAATCGGCCCTGTAGAGAGACGACGATGCCAGTTGCGGACGTAAAAAATCTCGAAGGCAAGAAAGTCGGCACGATTGATCTGGCCGACGATGTGTTTGGCGTAAAGGTGAATGCGCACTTGCTGCACGAAGCGGTGCGGCATCATCTCGCGAGCAAGCATGCCGGAACGCACAAGACGAAGGATAAGAGCGAAGTAAGCGGTTCCGGTCGAAAGCTTTGGAAGCAGAAGGGAACCGGCCGCGCTCGCGTTGGTTCGATTCGTTCGCCGCTCTGGCGCCACGGCGGCACAGTGCACGGTCCAACGCCGCGCAGTTACTCCTATGCGCTGCCCAAGAAAATGATTATCGGCGCGCTGCGTTCGGCACTTTCGTCAAAACTGGCTGAGCAGAAAATGACGATTGTCGATGCGTGGGAGCTTGAAACGCACAAGACAAAGGCGTTTCGTCAAGCGCTGACCAAACTCGATAAGGAAACACCTTCGATTCTGCTGGTAGACAACAGTTCGAATGTGAATCTAGAGCGCGCAAGCCGCAATATTGACGGACTAACGCTCGTACCAACGAATGGGCTGGAAGCATACGATTTGCTGCGGCACGACCACTTGATGATGTCGCGTGAAGCGGCGGTTAAATTGAGCCGCGCGCTTTCTCCGAATCCGCAGGAACACGAACAGCCGATTCAAATTCAGCCGGCACCGGGAGCCTCTTCAAAACAGACAGTCGCGGAAAAGACCGTGCACGCTAAACCGGTCGCCAAGACGCATTCGAAGACAGAGGCCGCACCGAAAGCCGCCAAGAAGCATGCGGCCGGGACGAAAGAAAAGCCGAAAGCAAAGTCCAAGCCCAAGGCGAAAAAGGAATAGGCGATGGATACCAGGCTTTATCAAGTTATCAAACGGCCCATCATTACGGAGAAGGGTCTTG
Organism: Candidatus Acidiferrales bacterium; assembly: GCA_050012395.1. GTDB lineage: Bacteria > Acidobacteriota > Terriglobia > Acidiferrales > UBA7541 > Palsa-295. The sequence goes on along the minus strand of JBEKHG010000025.1, from coordinate 62,661 downwards.
GTGTGAAGGAAACTCAACACACCGTTGTATTTGAAGTCGCGTCGGATGCCACCAAGACGGAAATCAAGGAAGCCGTACAACGAGTTTTTAAAGTGAAAGTGGATCACGTACGCACGGCGAATTTTCATGGAAAGTTTCGCCGCCGCGGCCGCGCTGAGGGTTTCCGCAGCGACTGGAAGAAAGCGTACGTCCGGCTGGCTGAAGGCGAAAAAATGATCGAGTACGCCGACAACATTTAGTTTCGACAGATTGAGCGAGTTCAGGAAGTAGCTAGAGGAAGCAATGCCATTAAAAACATTTAAACCATACACACCAGCGAGACGTTTTCTCACTATGCTCGACAAGGGTGAGATAACCAAACAAACGCCGGAAAAGTCGCTGGTGGAATCCAAAAAGCGCACTGGTGGCCGCAACGCGCAGGGCGAAATCACATCCTGGCACCGCGGTGGTGGACACGCACGTAAGTATCGCAACATCGATTTTCGCCGCGATAAGACGGGCATTCCGGCGAAGGTCGCGTCGATTGAGTACGACCCGAACCGGTCTTCGCGAATTGCTTTGCTGCATTACGCGGATGGCGAGAAGCGTTACATTTTGCAACCTGTCGGTTTGGAAGTTGGCATGACAGTGCAGAACGGTGAGGGCGCGGATATTCTGCCGGGAAATGCGATGAAGTTCCGGCACATTCCGCCTGGCACGATGGTCCACAATCTTGAACTTTTTCCGGGCAAGGGGGGCCAGGTAGTCCGCGCCGCGGGCGGCGCAGCGCAGCTTTTGAGCAAAGAAGGCGATCTAGCGCTCGTGAAATTGCCTTCCGGAGAAGTCCGGCGGTTCAGTGTGGAGTGTATGGCCACGATCGGCCAGCTTGGGAACTTGGATCACGAAAACGTGACCTACGGAAAAGCGGGCCGCACGCGATGGCACGGGAAGCGTCCCACGGTCCGCGGAGTAGCGATGAATCCCGTTGATCACCCGCACGGGGGTGGTGAAGGTCGCGTGAAGGGAAACCATCCGCAGACGCCTTGGGGTTTTCCGACTCTTGGTGCGAAGACGCGGAAGAAGCGCAAGAGCAGCAGAATGATCGAACAGCGACGCAATCCGTAAGCTAGGGCAAATATGAACCTGGCGCGGCGAAGAACAGAGAGCAACCTTATGACAGCCACTCGAGCAAATCGACGTTCAGCACGCCGAACAACACGGCGCCCGGCGCGCGCGCGAAAATCTATCGCGCGGCGTGCGGCGAAGCCAGTGGTAAAGACAGTTTCAAAATTAGTGCCAGCTCCGCAAGTGCAACTTCGGCTGTGCAAGACGGGCTGGGCTGTGATTGTAGAAAAGATTCCAAATGCACAAGGGACGCGTTTTGTGTGCCCCTTCTGCCCGCTGTCGCACCGCGTCTCTGGCCCGGTGCGTGGATTTAAGAAAATGCGCCGCGCGCAATGGATTAAGCTGCGCCGCGTGGAGGAGTAGTAAAACCGATGCCGCGCTCGCTCAAAAAAGGACCGTTCATCGACGATCACCTGCGCGTTAAGGTGGAAGCGCTGAACACTCGCAATGAAAAGAAAGTGTTGAAGACGTGGTCCCGCCGGTCAACGATTCTGCCGGACATGATCGGGCACACCATTGCCGTTCACAACGGAAAGAAATTTATTCCGGTGTATATCACCGAGCAGATGGTAGGACACAAACTCGGTGAATTTTCGCCGACGCGAACTTTTAAAGGTCACGCGGTAAAAGCAGCGCTCGAAAGGGCTGCAGCGGCAGCTGCTCCGGCAGGCGCTCCCGCGGCAGGAGCCGGTAGTGGTGGCGCAGCACCGGGACCAAAGGCATAAATGATGGCAACCGCGATTCAAGGTTCGACGCAAATTGAGGGAGTAGCAAAGGCGAGATACATCCGCGTCTCGCCACAAAAGGCGCGGCTGGTGATTGATTTGATCCGCGGAGCGCGCGCTGAAGAAGCGCTGCACACTCTGCGATTCACGAAGAAGCGCGTGGCAAAGGAAATTGAGAAGACACTGCGGAGCGCCATTGCGAATGCTGAGCGCAAAGCGGAAGACTCCGGCGAATCGCTAGATGTGGACGCGCTGTTCGTCACGCGTTGTTACGTGAACGAAGGCCCGCGGTGGAAGCGTATGCGTCCGGCGCCCATGGGCCGGGGCTTTCGATATCAGAAGCGAACAGCGCATATCGTGGTGGAAGTGGCCGAACATCACCGCGCCGCCGCGGACCGCGTGGCAGCAGCCGCCGAAGAAGCGCAAGCTTCCAAGGGCGTTCGCGGAGCAGTCCGCAAGGCTCGCAAAGCTTTTGAGCAACGCTCGAAGCAGCAGAAACCGAAAAAGAAGAAGTAGGAGGATCGTTTGGGGCAGAAAACACATCCGTACGGTTTTCGGCTGGGTTACAACAAGGTCTGGAAGTCACGCTGGTTCGCCAAGCGCGACTACGCCGACTTGCTCTATGAGGACATCCAGCTTCGCAAGCAGCTGAAAGATCGTCTGAAATCGGCGGGCATCAGCGGTATCGATGTGGAGCGTGCCGCAAACAAATTGGTGGTGCGGATTTACACGGCGCGTCCCGGAATCATTATCGGTCGCAAGGGTTCTGAAATTGACAAGTTGAAGAGTGAAGTGCAGAAGCGCACCAAGCGCGAAGTGCACATTGACATTCAGGAAGTGCATCGCCCGGAACTCGATGCCCAACTCGTCGCTGAGTCGATTGCTCTGCAGCTTGAAAAGCGTGTGGCCTTTAGACGCGCTATGCGCAAGGCCGTTGATTCGGCGCTGCGTTTCGGTTGCAAAGGTATCAAGGTTCGAGTAGCGGGTCGCCTGAATGGCGCGGAGATCGCGCGAAAAGAGTGGTATCTGCAAGGCCGCTTGCCCTTGCAGACGTTGCGAGCGGACATTGATTTTGGCACTGCCGAGGCGCACACGACATACGGCGTGATCGGCGTAAAGTGCTGGATTTATCAGGGCGAAAAGATTCCGCAGCGCGGCGGAAAAACTGGAACAACCAGCGAAGTTTAGGTGCAAGTTTAGAAGCTAAGGAAACGGACTAAATATCATGTTGATGCCGAAAAAAGTTAAGTACCGCAAGCAGCAGCGCGGGCGGCGTAGCGGAAAAGCGTGGCGCGGAGGCGCGCTTGCGTTCGGAGAATACGGATTGAAAGCGATGGAGCCGGCCTGGATTACCGACCGGCAAATCGAAGCGGCGCGCGTTGCAATCACTCGATTTATCAAGCGCGGCGGAAAACTCTGGATTCGCATATTTCCCGACAAGCCGTTCACGAAGAAGCCGGCTGAAACTCGAATGGGTAAGGGTAAAGGACCACCGGAGCATTGGGTTGCGGTGGTGAAACCGGGCAGAGTGATGTTCGAAATGGCGGGTGTGGATCTTGCGGCGGCTACAGAAGCTATGGCGCTTGCGTCCCACAAGTTGCCGATTCGAACGAAGTTTGTAAGCCGGGCGGAGGAACTGTAAATGGCGGCGCGCGCTCAAAAATTGCGAGAGATGAATCATAGCGAGCTCGAAGTGCAGCAGCAGGAACTCTCCGAGCAGATTTTCCGCTTGCGATTCCAACTCTCCACAGGCCAGTCCGAAGGATTGAAGAAATTGCGTGAAGCGAAGCGAGATCTGGCGCGGGTCAAGACTCTGCTGCGCGAGACCGAATTGAGGAAAGCGTAATGGCAAACGAATCACAAGCAGGAGCTGCGGGCGTTCAAGAGGGTGTTCGTACACGCGGAGTGCGCCAGGAACTGACGGGCGTAGTTACCAGCGCAAAGATGCAGAAAACTATTGTGGTGAAGGTTATTCGCGCCGTTCAGCATCCGCTCTACCAAAGAGTGGTGCGGCATTCCAAAAAGTATTACGCGCACGATGAGACCGGCGAAGCGCGGGTCGGCGATACGGTTCGAATCGTTTCTACCCGGCCGCTTTCAAAATTGAAGCGCTGGCGGCTTCAAGAAGTGATCGCGAAATCTACGCGCGCCTAGGCGAAGTCAGTAGAAGCGTACTAAGGGAGCACGACGAACATGGTTCAGATGCGTACGTGGCTGACGGTGGCCGACAATTCAGGTGCGCGCCAGTTGACCTGCATTCTTCCCGTGGGAGGAGATGCAGGATTGGTGGCTGGCCTCGGCGACGTGATTACAGCCGCAGTGAAGGAAGCCACGCCTGACAGCCAGGTGAAGAAGGGCAAGGTGGTGCGTGCAGTGGTCGTACGCACCCGGAAAGAGCAGCGCCGAAGGGATGGTACCTATATCCGGTTTGACGACAATGCTGCAGTGCTAATCAACGATGCGGGCGAGCCGATCGGAACGCGCGTTTTCGGGCCCGTGGCCCGCGAGCTGCGCGACAAGAAGTTCACCAAGATTATCTCGCTTGCTCCGGAAGTGTGGTAGCGATGAGAGAACCTAAAGAAAAACCGGCAGCGCATGGCATTCGCCACGGCGACACGGTGAAAGTAATGGCAGGGCGCTCGAAGGGCAAAAGCGGGAAAGTGCTTTCCGTGAATCTGTGGAAGAGCACGGTGACCGTGGAGCACGCGAACATTATCAAGCGGCACACACGGCCGAACCCGTCGAAGAACATTAAGGGCGGCATCCTGGAACGCGAAGGACCGATTCATGTTTCCAACGTGATGCTCGTCTGTCCTGGTTGCGGCAAACATACCCGTGCGGGACACACAACGCTGCCGGACGGCACTAAAGTGCGCACTTGCCGCCGTTGCGACACGACTTTTGAGAGCTAGAGGCAAAGAGACAAAATGATTACGCGTTTGCACGAAAAATATCGCAAAGAAGCCATCCCGGCGCTTTCCAAGCGATTCGGGTACAAGAACACGATGGCTGTTCCTCGCGTTTCGAAAGTGACGGTGAACATCGGCTTAGGCGAGGCCAGCGCGAATGTGAAGTTACTGGACACCGCCGTTGCTGAACTCGGCCAAATCGCCGGGCAAAAGCCGGTAATCACGCGCGCCAAGAAATCGATCGCGAATTTCAAAATTCGCAAAGGCATGCCGATTGGCTGCATGGTCACTTTGCGCGGCGAGCGCATGTATGAATTTCTGGACCGGCTCTCGGCTATCGTTCTGCCCCGCGTTCGAGACTTTAAAGGACTGGCGCCGAATTCTTTTGATGGCCGGGGCAACTACACTATTGGAATCAAAGACCAACTGGTTTTCCCAGAGATCGATTACACCCGGGTAGACAAAATCAAGGGCATGAACGTCACCATAACGACCACAGCACGAAATGACGAAGAAGGACGCGAGCTTTTGAAGCTGCTCGGCGTTCCATTCAGGGCTTAAGGAGACCAAAGAAGCATGGCGCGTACCAGTCAGTTCGCGAAAATGAAGCGGAAGTTGAAATTCAAGATCCGCAAGCGCAACCGTTGCCGCATCTGCGGACGCCCGCGCGGTTTTCTGCGCAAGTTTGAATTGTGCCGCATCTGTTTCCGCGGCCACGCGCTCAAGGGAGAAATTCCCGGCGTGGTGAAGGCTAGTTGGTAAGGAAGGACGAATGACCACTGATCCTATCGCTGATTTCTTGACTCGGATTCGAAACGCTTCGACCGCAAAGCACTCGCGCGTGGATATGCCGTCTTCGAAACTGAAGATAGAGTTCGCTCGCATTTTGAAGGAAGAAGGCTATCTGGCGAATTACAAAGTAGTGGAAGAGCAAAAGGGGAAGAAAACGCTTCGCTGCTTTTTGCGTTACACGCCGGACCGGCGTCCTGTGATCACGGACCTCAAGCGCGTCTCGAGGCCTGGGTCCAGGCGCTACATTGCGAAGACAGGCATTCGTCCGGTAGTTGGCGGAATGGGAATATCGATATTGTCCACGCCACGCGGATTGATGACCGGCCAGGCGGCACGTAAGGCAGGCGTGGGCGGCGAATTGATGTGCGAAGTTTGGTAGGAATTTTAGCCATCACAAGGATTTGAGAGAGCTATGTCGCGAATTGGGAACAAGATCATTCCTGTGCCGTCGGGCGTAAAGATTCAAATCAAGGATGGCGCTATTGACGTGCAAGGTCCCAAAGGCAAGATGCATGTCAATGTGCCGGGCGGGATTACCTTCGAGCAGAAGGATGGCACGCTCGTCGCCAAGCGTCATTCGGAAAACCAGCGTGCTCTGCACGGTCTCGCGCGGGCTTTGGTAGCTAACGCCGTCACCGGTGTCACTACTGGATTCAAGAAAGATCTCGACATCGTAGGTGTCGGATATCGCGCCGAAGTGAAAGGCAAGAACGTGGTGCTAGCGCTGGGGTACTCGCATCCAATAGAGTTCCCGATCCCAGAAGGCATCGTCATCGCTATCGAAAAGCAAACACATATGTCCGTTTCGGGTGCGGATAAGAATCAGGTCGGCCAAGTAGCAGCAAATCTTCGCGCGCTGCGGCCGCCCGACCCGTATAAGCAAAAAGGCATTCGCATCACTGGCGAGCGGTTGAAGAAGAAAGCGGGCAAGGCTGGCGCCAAGTCGGCGGCCTAGGCTGGAAGGAGAACAAACGTGGCAGCACCGGTTCGAAGATTATCGCGGGAAGCGCATCGCCGCCGGATTCATGTGCGAACGCGGCAGACGCTGGCTGGAACATCCGAGCGTCCGCGGCTTTGCGTGCACCGCTCGTCCAAGCACATTCGCGCGCAGGTTGTGGACGATCAGAGCGGAAAAACTCTCGCCTCTGCCAGCTCGCTCGATGGCGAAGTAAAGAAGTCGATCAAGGGTGGTGGAAACATCGCGGCCGCAAAAGTGGTTGGTAAAGCGATTGCGGAACGCGCGCGCGACAAGGGAATCGAAAAAGTTGTCTACGATCGCGGTGGCTATCAGTATCACGGCCGCGTGAAAGCGCTCGCCGAAGCGGCCCGGGAGGCGGGCCTGAAATTCTAACAATTATGCCGAAACAAGAGCTAAAAGATACGTTGTCAGTTCGCCGGCCGGTAGAAACCAATCAGGCGAACCTGAAAGATCAAGTCGTTTCGATCAATCGCTGCACGAAAGTCGTCAAGGGTGGCAAGAACCTCAGCTTCTCGGCGCTCGTGGTCGTGGGCGATCAGGGCGGCCATGCCGGCTTCGGTATGGGCAAAGCTCGAGAAGTTCCCATGGCGATTCGCAAGGCGATCGAAGCGGCCAAGAAGAACATGGTGAAGTTGAATCTAAAAGGTTCGACGATTCCGCACCAGGTTCTCGGAAGCTACGGCTCTGGCCAAGTGCTCCTAAAGCCGGCGCCGGAGGGAACAGGCGTCATCGCAGGCGGCCCCGTGCGCGCAGTGATGGAGGTTGCCGGGATTCAGAACGTATTGACGAAATCCCTGGGCACTTCGAATCCTCACAACGTGATCAAGGCCACGTTTGATGCCCTTTTGCACTTGAAGGACGCTGCGAAAGTGGCCGAAGGCCGCGGGAGAGGAGCGGAAGAGCCGGTTTCGTAGGCGCCTCTCCAAAAAGAATATGACACCAACAAAGAAAAAAACGGCCGGCAAGTCCGATAAACAGTCCGGAATGCTGAAAATAAAGTGGGTGGTAAGTTTTATCGGTTGCCCGCGCAATATGAGGCAAACCATTCGCGGCTTGGGCTTCCGGCGCATGCAACAGGTGGTGGAGCGTCCCGACACGCCGTCGATACGCGGCATGATCGCGAGAGTCCACCACCTCGTCAGGATTGAGGAATAGTGATGGCCATTGAACCGACACTCTCGAATTTGAAGCCGCCGCGTGGCTCGCGTCACCGCAAGGTGCGTGTGGGACGCGGTATGGGATCGAAAATGGGAAAGACTTCCGGCGCTGGGAACAAAGGTCAGCAATCACGTCGCGGATATTCCCGCCGTCCCGGATTTGAAGGCGGCCAGATGCCTTTGCATCGGCGCTTGCCGAAGCGCGGTTTTTCGACTCCGTTTCGAAAGACCTATGCGGTGGTGAATGTCGAGAGTCTGAACGTGTTTGGAGCAGGAGACACCGTGTCGCCGGAGATGTTGTTTGGTCGCGGAATCGTTCGTGTCGAGCGGGAAGCGTTGAAAATCCTGGGCAGCGGTGAATTGAAAGTGGCGCTAACCGTGCAGGCTCACGCATTCAGCAAGTCGGCGGAAGAGAAAATTGCGGCCGCCGGAGGAAAAGTCGAACTTTTGAAATGAGTCCTCTAAGAAAACTGGTCGAGGCTTTCCGGAATATTTTCAGCACGCCAGATTTGCGTAATCGAGTGCTGTTCACGCTGGCATTGCTGGGAGTGTATCGGCTTGGCGCTTTCATTCCCACGCCTGGAATCAATACGGCCCTTTTGCAGCAGCTTTTTGAACAGAGTAAAGGCTCGGTGCTGGGGATTTTTGACCTTTTCAGTGGCGGCAATCTTCGCAGACTGACGATTTTTGCCTTGGGCATCATGCCCTACATTACCGCTTCCATCATTCTTCAGTTGATGGTGGTGGTGTGGCCGTATCTTGAAAGATTACAAAAAGAGGGCGAACTCGGGCGGCGTAAGATCACGCAGTACACGCGTTATTTGACAATCATTTTGAGCGCTTTCCAGTCGTTCACGATTGCGGAAACGTTGACGCGCCAGAATCTCGCGGGGCAAGCGCTGGTGTATCACCCAGGGCCACGCTTCATCCTGATGACCATGCTCACCCTGACAACTGGTTCCGCTTTCATCATGTGGCTGGGTGAACAAATCAGCGATCGCGGCATTGGCAACGGAATGTCGCTCATTATTTTCGCCGGCATCGTTGTCGGATTGCCGCGTGCAGTCGGCGATTTGTGGGAGAAAGCGAAAACGCAACAGTGGGGTTCTTTCACACCGATTGCTCTTCTTGGCCTGATTGCACTGATGTTGGCCGTGGTGGCTTTTATCGTGTTTATGGAAGGTGGCCAGCGGCGTATCCCCGTGCAGTACGCCAAGCGCGTGATGGGCCGCAAGGTAATGGGCGGGCAGATGACTTACCTGCCACTTCGAGTGAATTCCGGCGGCGTGATTCCGCCGATCTTTGCGAGTTCGCTGCTTACTTTTCCGCAGACGTTGGCGTTGTTCTTTCAGAAAAAGTCTCCATTTTTTGAAAAGTTTGCGAACCAAATCAAGTGGGGTGAGCCGCTCTACACGTTGATATACGTTACGCTGATCATCTTTTTCGCGTTTTTCTATGTGGGCATTATTTTTAATCCCACAGAGCTTGCGGACAACATGCGGAAATACGGTGGGTTCATACCGGGAATCCGGCCGGGACGTAATACATCCGAATACATCAACCGTATACTGACTCGCTTGACGTTCGTGGGCGGAATCTATCTCGCTATTGTCTGCTTGCTCCCGGAGTGGATGATCTCAGGCATTCACTTGCAGCATCTGTGGTTGGTGGGCAACTGGTTTGATCAGCACATGTGGCGATTTGTCCTCGACGGCTTGAATGTGCAGTTTTATTTTGGAGGGACTTCGCTGTTGATCGTAGTAGGGGTAGCCATGGACACAGTGCAGCAACTCGAGGCACAGCTCGTTATGCGCAATTACGACGGGTTTGTTCGCAAGGGCCGAGTGCGCGGCCGTCGCAGTTAATGGTGGCTCATTGGCGGTGAGCATGGCGCTCAATCGGGCTATGATTTTCTTAGGCCCGCCCGGTGCCGGTAAAGGCACCCAGGCCAATCGCGCAGCGAAGCGATATGGAGTGCCGCATCTTTCCACCGGCGACATGTTGCGTGATGCGGTCGCTCACGGTACCGAGCTAGGCCGGTTGGCGAAGCCGCTCATGGAACGCGGTGAGCTGGTACCGGACAACATCGTGATGGGTATGGTCGAAGAAAGGTTGGCGCAGCCGGATTCCGCGCAAGGATTTATTTTCGACGGTTTTCCGCGGACCGTACCGCAGGCAGAGCAACTGGATAAAATCCTTGTCCGCCGCGGACTTGGCAAGCCGCTGGTTGTTGAGTTTCATGTTAGCCCCGAGACCCTGCTGCATCGAGTTTCGGGACGCTGGACCTGCAGCGTGGGTGGCGAAACGTACAATATTTATGAACGCCCGCCTAAGGTTCCGGGAATTTGCGATGTGGACGGCGGAAAATTAATCCAGCGCTCGGATGACAGCGCGGACATCGTGCGAGAACGTTTGGCGGCCTACGATCGCAAAACGAAGCCGCTCGCGGATTATTACCGGCAGCACGGCGTTCTAGAAACGGTTGACGGGTCGAAAGGCGTTGAAGAAGTAAGTCGTGCACTGAATGAGATTTTTGCACGCGCGGCAGGGAGAGATGGTCATCTGTAAATCGCCGAAAGAGCTCGAAAAGATGTACCAGGCGGGGCAAATCGTCTGGGGAGCTTTGGAAAAAATGCGCGCGATTGTTCGGCCGGGCGTATCGACGAAGGAACTCGACGAATTCGCCGAGGAATTTACCGAGAAGCACAATGCGCGACCGGCGTTTAAGGGGTACCGGGGATATCCGGGCTCCGTGTGCACTTCGATTAATCAGGAAGTTGTGCATGGAATTCCTTCGGCATCGCGGAAGGTTCGCGAAGGCGACATTTTGTCCATGGATTTCGGTGTCGAGTTGGACGGTTACTTTGCGGACGCTGCGCTGACGGTGCCGGTGGGAAAAGTTGCTCCGGAACGCCAGAAATTGCTTCGGGTAACGCGTGAATCGCTGGAGCAGGGAATTGAAAAGATTCGGCCCGGCAACCGCCTTGGCGACGTATCGGCGGCGGTCCAGCAGTGGGTTGAGAAGAACGGTTTCTCGGTAGTGCGTGAATTTGTCGGTCACGGCATTGGAACCAAAATGCACGAAGACCCGCAGCTCCCGAATTATGGCTCGCCAGGTCAAGGGCCTCGGCTGCAAGAAGGAATGGTGCTTGCCATCGAGCCAATGGTGAACACGGGCGGCCCGGGAGTCAGAATTTTGGATGATGATTGGACGGCGGTTACCACGGACGGCAGTGATTCAGCGCATTTTGAGCACACCGTTGCCGTGACGGCCAATGGACCCTGGATTTTGACGCGGCCGCGAGAAGCCAGCGGACCGTGCTGGTAGCGGGAACCAAATTTTATCGAGTTCGAACCGGGAGCACATGATTCGAAAGCCAGAGCCGGAAAAAAAGAAGTCGAATGAAGGCAGCGGAAAAGAAGACGCCATTGAAGTGATGGCGACAGTGGTCGAACCGCTTCCCAATGCGATGTTTCGCGTGGAGCTGGAAAACAAGCACCAGGTGCTGGCCCACATTTCGGGAAAGATGCGCAAGAATTTCATACGCATCCTGCCGGGAGATCGCGTCGCAGTGGAGCTTTCGCCGTATGACCTGACGCGCGGCCGTATCGTATATCGCTACAAGTAACAAGACCGCAAGCGCAGGAAGGGACAGAATAGAAATGAAAGTAAGAGCATCGGTAAAGAAAATTTGCATGAAGTGCAAGGTCGTTCATCGGCGCGGCGTAGTGCGCGTGATCTGTGTGAACGCGAAACATCGCCAGCGCCAGGGTTAGGAACAGGGAGAAAACGGATGGCTCGCATTGCAGGTGTTGATTTACCACCAAATAAACGGCTGTGGGTTGGGCTGACCGCGATTTATGGCATTGGCCAGCAGCGCGCTCGTTCGCTCGCGGCCCAGGCGAATGTGGATCCGACCAAAAAGATCAAGGATCTGACGGAAGAAGAAGTGACTCATCTGCGCGCCGCGATTGAATCGGAAGGGCGCGTGGAAGGCGACCTTCGCAAAGAAACGCAGATGAACGTTCGCCGGCTGATTGAAATTCAATGCTATCGAGGCTTGCGTCATCGCCGAAATCTTCCAGTTCGTGGACAACGCACGCATACCAACGCACGCACGCGCAAGGGTCCGCGCAAGGGCGCAGTGGCAGCGAAGAAGAAAACGATGGCACGCAAGTAAGAAATGAACTCGTAGGGAAAACAGGAGAGACACGAGCGTGGCAAAAGAACCTCAAAGCGCAGCGGCAGCGCCTGCAGGAGCAGCGGCGAAGAGCACCAAGCGCAAGAAAGAGTTTCGCAAGAAGAAGGAAAAGCGCGTGGTTCCTCACGGAGTGGTGTGCATTCAAGCGACGTTTAACAACACCATTATCACGCTCACCGATCCGGATGGCCGTGCAGTAAGTTGGTCTTCGGCCGGCTCCGTGGGCTTCAAAGGATCGCGCAAAGGCACACCCTATGCGGCGCAGCAAGCCGCCATGACCGCCGCCGGAGTTGCGCGCGATCAATACGGAATGAAGTCGGTGGAAGTGCGCGTAAAGGGTCCGGGCGCTGGACGGGAGTCCGCGGTACGAGCTCTGGCTTCCTCGGGCTTGCACATCAATGCGATCAAGGACGTAACGCCGGTTCCGCATAACGGCTGCCGTCCTCCCAAGCGCCGCCGCGTATAGCGCGTCAAGATTTGAGAAGTAAGAAAAGGAGACAAGGCTTTGGCAAGACATCGTGAAGCAGTTTGCCGCTTATGCCGAAGGGAAGGGATGAAACTCTTCCTCAAAGGACTGCGGTGTTTTACAGAAAAATGTGCCATCGAGAAGCGCAATTTCGTTCCGGGACAGCATGGCCAGTCCCGCCGCCCGAAAATGGTGGGCTACGGAATTCAATTGCGCGAAAAGCAAAAGGTCAAGCGCACCTACGGATTACTCGAGCGCCAGTTCCGCAACTATTTTGAGAAGGCGGAACGGACCAAAGGTCCAACCGGCTCGAATCTCATGGTCACACTCGAACGCCGTCTCGACAATGTCGTTTACCGGATGGGTCTTGCGGGCTCGCGCTCGCAGGCGCGCCAGCTTGTGCTGCATGGCCACATTCGCGTGAAGGGACATAAAGTCAACATCCCCAGCTATCTGGTGCAAGTGGGCGAAGATATCGCGCTGAAGGAAAAGATGCACCAGAACGCGATGGTGCTGGAAGCGCGCAACTTGGCAAACAGCCAGGGCGTTGCTCCGTGGCTCGATATCGACCGGGAAAATTTCAAAGCGCGCGTCGTCGCTATGCCTCGCCGCGAAGACGTGCAGACACCACCGATGAACGAACAGCTCATCGTCGAGTTGTATTCGAAGTAGCGCGTAGAAAGATCGTCAACGTTGAATAGTTTGTGGGCTCGCCGCTGGCGAACCAGGAGGAATGTCGCATATGTGGAAGGGATTTCAGAAACCAAAGCGCTTGGCAGCAGAACCGGAAACACTCACCGATAAATACGGAAAATTCTCCGCGCAGCCTTTTGAGCGCGGGTGGGGGACCACGGTTGGCAATTCGTTGCGGCGCGCGTTGTTAAGCTCAGTGGAAGGTGCGGCCATTACCGCGGTCAGGATTGAAGGCGTACTTCACGAATTTTCACCGATTCCTGGTGTTGTCGAGGATGCGACGGATATCATTCTTAACCTGAAGCAAGTGCCGTTGAAGTTGAATACGGACCAGCCGAAGACGATTACGCTTGTCGTTGATACACCCGGACCAGTAACCTCGGCGAAAATCGAAGAGGATGCTGACATCGCCGTGCTCGACAAAAATGTTTATATCGCGACGGTTAGTGAAGGTGGCAAGCTCGAGTTGGAACTGCGCGTGAAGAACGGTCGTGGATATGTCGCCGCGGACCGGAACTTCGACGAAGACTTGCCCATCGGTTACATCCCCATCGACTCGGTTCACTCCCCGGTGCGGAAAGTTAACTACGCGGTGGAAGCGGCGCGTTTGGGCCAGATGACTGATTACGAAAAGCTCACTCTCGAAGTTTGGACCAACGCCGCAATCACTCCGCAGGATGCGATCGGACTCGCCGCGAAGTTGATGAAAGATCACATGAGCATCTTCATCAATTTTGAGGAACAGCCCGACCTGCCGGAAGAAGTTGTCGAAAATTACAGCGACCCACGTTTGGAATATCTCGACCGATCGGTGGAAGAGCTGGAGCTTTCGGTGCGTTCTTATAATTGTCTGAAGAACGCAAATATTCAAAACCTGCGCGAATTGGTGCAGAAGACCGAGTCCGAAATGCTGAAGACGAAGAATTTTGGACGCAAGTCGCTGAATGAGATTAAAGACATCTTGGTGAAGATGGGCTTGAGCCTCGGAATGAAGTTCGACGAGCACGGGCGCATCATCTGGCCGCCATTGCCGAGCCAGACTGCTCCGCCGCCGTCCGAAGAAGGGGAACACGGGGCGCTTTAGGCCGCGGAATAAATCATGAGACACCTCGTTTCAGGGCACAAACTCGGAAAGCAGCCGGCGCATCGTCGCGCCGTATTGCGCAATCTCGTGACGAATCTCATCGAGAAAGAGCGCATTCAAACAACGATCCTGCGCGCAAGAGCAGCTCGTCCGCTTGCCGAGCGCATGATTACGCTGGGTAAGCGCGACTCGCTCCACGCGCGCCGTCAGGCCGCGTCGTTTCTGACCACTCCTGGCGCCACGAAGAAACTCTTTTCCGACCTCGCTCCTCGCTTTGCAGACCGCCCAGGCGGCTACACGCGCATTGTTCGCGTCGGCTGGCGTATTGGCGATGGCGCTGAACTCGCGATTTTAGAGTTCATCGGTTCTGAGCTAAAGAAGAAGGAAAAGAAACCGAGAAAAGTGGTGGAAGAAGAAGTCCCTGAAGAAAAGGAAGTTGCCGCGAAGAAGTAATTTTCAAGGCTATCGACAAAGAAAGAACGGCCCGCAGGCCGACGCCGCGCGGGCCGTTTTTATTTTTGCAGGTCAAATAGTCCGTTATTTGATTCCCATCCAGCTGTTGTAAATTGCCTGCTGCTCCTGTGTGGGGTGCCCCATCGGCTTCAACGTGTAGGTGGGGTAAGGGCTGGCCGTCAGGGTAACCGGGATTTCTTTCACCGTGCCCAAACGGATCACCGTAATGCGCAGGGTATCGCCAGGCTTGTGATCTGAGATGGCTTCGGAAAATCCGTCAGCGTCTACCGTACGCCCGTCAATCCCGATAACTACATCGTCACGGTCCAAACCTGCGTTATCAGCGGCGCCGCCCGGAATCACATTGATGATTTTTGCATGACCATCGTCGCTTTTGCTCTGGCTGATGCCTAGCCAGGGCTTCTCAGAATCGAGTTTCTTCTCAACGGCGATGCCGGCATAAGCAAAATATTCCTCATAAGGAATTGGTTGCTTATGGCTGATATACCGGCTGAACACACCGCTCATATCGGTCCCGGCCACCTCAGATGCCGTTTTCACCGCGTCAACGGGTTGGAATCCTGGTTTCGGAAGGGCATAACGTGAGTACATTAGGCGCATCCAGTCGTCGAGCGACTTTAGATTATTCGTATTCTTGCGGATGGCAAAATCCAGGATGTGCCCCATGATTTGGCCGCCGTCGTAGTAAGAATAATTCGTGTTCTTTAAATTGTTCGATTGCGTTACGACGTCACCGTTGTACCAGGTATCCCAGCTTGTGTCTTCGATACTGCGCTCGCTCCTACCGGGATTCTGTTCGAACTTTGTAATCATATAGGCAATCTCATCCAGATATTGCTTTGGCGTAATGAGGCCTGCGCGTTCCAAGGCGAGAGATCCGTAGTAACTAGTCAGCCCCTCGGAGATCCACAACGACGGAGTATGTACCATCTGCGAATAGTCAAACGGGCCGAGTGGGAGCGGCCGCAACCGCTTCACATTCCAGGCGTGAAAAAACTCATGCGCGGTAACGAAGAGTTTCAAATTGTATTGTGAGCCGTAGCCCGGAATGGGCTCCTGTGAATCCCAATCTTTCGAAAAATCGATTTGTGTTGAGTTCAGATGCTCTAAGCCCCCACCGGTATTCGGCCAAACATGGAAGAGGAACCAATAATCCTTGAATGGCGCGGCTTGTTCCGTGCCGGTTACCGAGCTAAACATCGGCACGATCGTTGCCACGAATTTCTGCATATCCTCTGCAAATTTCGAAAAATCCTTTTGTCCCTCTACATCATGGACAATCACGTGGTACGTGGACCCGAGAACCTGAAAATCCTTTTCGGCGAAATCTGAAATCTCCAGCGGCGCGTCGGCGAACCAGTCATAATTGGCAGCGCGAAACGTATGATCGGAGGTGCGCTCCATCCCCGTAGCTACTTTCCAGCCTTGAGGCACCGCAATAGTGAGGTCAACAGGGCGCTCTTTCCCTCCGACTAGATACATCCAAACGGACGGGCCACCGATGAATGCATGTCTCTCGTTGTATTGAGCCTGATTGTTACGCAGGGTATCCCCAAAAACCTGGTAGGAAATCGTGACTGCCTTCACACCCCCAAGATCGATGCGCCAGGTCTGGCTGTCCGTCTTGCGCCAGCCCAATTGTTTGCTATCTGAGCCGACAGCGTGAAAGCCCTGGACATTTGCGGAGTAGTTTTGCAAGTAATACGAGCCCGGCGCCCAATCAGGGATCGCGAAATCCACAGTCGGCCCTTCCAAATCCGTCGCGCGTATCGATACGTCCATCAGATGCGTGTTCGGCCGTTCAAAACGCAGTTCGTAATGCAATGCGTCGGCAGCCCGAACGGCGCTGCAATTCACAATGGCAAATATCGCGAGAACCCACGATCTTTTCAGAATCCCTTTAGACATGCGTGTCCTTTCACGAACGTAGAATTAGCGGGGAGGCATTGTGCTCGGCTCAGACGGCAGTAGGGGCTCGCCTCTCCGCTTCCTTCGGATATCTCCGAAAAGCACAACCAGGGCAACAACAATCTGCGCGACAATCCCTCCTGCGGTATCGATCAGCACATCAGAAACTGCTGCCGTTCGGCCTGGAACAAATGATTGATGGAACTCATCAAGCGCTGCATAGCACGCCACAGTCGCGATCGCTACAAGGGCCCAGCCCAGATGAATGCCGGGTTTCCCCGCGCGAATCCCGCGCAGAATTAGCAGGCTCAAGACGAAATATTCAGTTACGTGACCCATCTTGCGTATGAAATGATGAATGAGGAACAGGGTTTCTTGTGAAGCGTGCGGAAAAAACCATCTCAAAATTGGAACAATGATCCGACTGGTATTATCTGAGGTAAATACACCAGTAGAAAATGTGGATATGACAATCGCCCATAAAAGCGCGGGCCACCAACGTCGGAGCCATCGCATGCTACAGCACCAGCTCACAAGCCGGAAAGTTGCTTAACGGATCTACTTCGGCTGTCCGCGACATTATTCCAGGCGGTAATTCGGGGCTTCCCGCGTGATGATTACGTCGTGTACGTGACTCTCACGCAGGCCCGCTTGCGAAATGCGGATGAACTGGCCGTTTTCCCGCAGCTCTTTCAAATTTGCGGTGCCGCAATAGCCCATCCCGCTGCGCAAGCCGCCCACCAATTGTTCCACGAGCGCCGACAAAGGGCCTTTATAGGGAACTTGACCTTCGATGCCTTCCGGGACCGATTTTCCTCGCTCCGCGCCTTCTTGCGCGTAACGATCGGCGGAGCCCGCTTCCATAGCGCCGATTGATCCCATGCCGCGGTACGATTTGAATGTGCGGCCCTGATACAAAATTGTCTCGCCCGGGGATTCTTCCGTTCCGGCAAACAGCCCGCCAATC
The DNA here is from genome assembly GCA_050012395.1 of Candidatus Acidiferrales bacterium. Lineage (GTDB taxonomy): Bacteria > Acidobacteriota > Terriglobia > Acidiferrales > UBA7541 > Palsa-295. The sequence continues at coordinate 45,201 of JBEKHG010000025.1, read as the reverse complement.
ATCACGGATGACGCGCCAGCTGCCAGGGCTTTGCTGATGTCGCCCGAAAATTTTATGCCGCCATCGGCGATCAATGGAATCCCCGTAGCCTTTGCGGCGCGCGCGCATTCCAGGATTGCGGTTATCTGAGGAACGCCTGCTCCGGTAACCACACGCGTCGTGCATATCGATCCCGGACCGATTCCAACTTTCAAACCATCCACACCGAGCGAAATCAGTTCGCGTGTGCCATCCGCGGTGGCCACATTTCCAGCGACGACTTGCATATTCGGCAGCTTGGATTTTACGGCGCGAATAGCGTCCATCACTCGAGTGGTATGCCCATGGGCTGTATCAATAGCCAGTACGTCCGCGCTTCCTCTCGCTAATTCTTGCGCACGCTCCAGAAAATCTCCGGTCGCGCCAATCGCTGCACCCACACGAAGCCGTCCATGTTCATCTTTTGTTGCGTTCGGAAATTCGATCTTTTTCTGGATGTCTTTTACGGTGATCAGACCTTTCAAATTGAAATCCGCATCAACCACTAGAAGTTTTTCGATGCGGTGCCGCTGCAGGATTTTCTCGGCTTCTTCCAGCGTTGTGCCGACGGGAACTGTGACCAGGTTATCCTTGGTCATAATTCCGCTGACCGGCTGATCCAGATTTCGCTCGAAACGCAAATCCCGGTTGGTCAGGATTCCCAAAAGGTGCGAACCTCGCGTAACCGGCAGTCCCGAAACCTTATATTTGTTCATGATGTCCAGAGCCTGGCGCACGGAAAGCTCCGGTGCGATCGTAACGGGGTCGACAATCATTCCGCTTTCGGAGCGCTTTACCTTGTCCACTTCTTCGGCCTGGCGATCAATGGACATGTTTCTGTGAATAAAACCGATTCCGCCCTGTCGCGAGATGGCGATGGCGAGGCGTGAATCCGTCACTGTATCCATCGCTGCGGACACGATCGGAATATTCAGGGAAATTGTCCGCGTGAGGCACGTGCGCGTATCCGCCTGCGCGGGAAGCACTGACGACCTGCCGGGCAAGAGCAGCACGTCGTCGAACGTCAGCCCCTCGAGAATAGCTCCTTCATTCATTGATGCTCCTGTGCTAGTCAAATCGGCCGTAAACAACAAAGCCCAGCAAGGTTCGCTGGGCTGCAGAGAAGATTCATTTGTCGCGAAAGACGTTCATTATGGAATTCACGATTTTAGGCTTAACGGAGACCGAAATCAAGGCGCGCAGTAGGCCATAAGCAACCGCTCATCTGCTGAGAAGATCCGCGAACTGGCGAAGCTCCATGCTATTCAGGTCGGACACGGCGCAGAAATTCATACCGTTATGTGACCAGGAGACAACGTTATACCCTTGCATGGTCTGAACTTCGGGCGGCTTCGCACTGTTCTTTTCTTCAGGCCAGATGAACACGTTGATGAAATGTTTCTGCCGCTGATAGACCAGCGCGGCCACATTTCGACGACCGATGTAATCGAGCCGACCGCCGACCAGCGGAAAACCTTGCGTCGCGAGATCAACAACCGGGGGCGCAAAATCCAATTTTCCGTCGAACCAGGGCTTGACGGTATGTTGATCGGTGGACTCGATATCCATCAGATGTCCCGGCTGCAGCGAGCGAATATGACTGGCAACGATTTCCTCGGCAACCAGGTTTTGCTTCTGACTTCTGATATCTGGGATCACTTTGACGCCGAGAAACACTGCTATAAGTATGGCAGCGGCGATCGCAAGCCACTCAATCACTGGCCGACGGGTTGTTGAAATAGATTGTGGCCGCGCCTCTACCGGGAGCGTCGCTTGAATGCGAGCGCGCAGGCTATCCGGTGCGCGTTCGTAGAGATTCGCTGCACGGATTGAATTCCGCAAGGTTTGCTGTTCGCGGAGCTCGCCACTGCATCGAGGGCAAGTGTTCAAATGTTCCTCGAATTCGAGGCTGCGAACGAGATCGAGCTCCGCATCGAAATATGCGCGGAGCAAGCGTTCATTATTTTCGCAGGTCACGTTGCCCCTCCTCGGCACGCATCCGCATCAGGCGGTTTTTCAATTGGGTGCGCGCGCGGGCTAAACCTGACATGACTGTGCCGATCGGTTTACCCATCACCTCGGCGATTTCCTTGTAGGACATGCCCTCAAGCTCGCGCAGCACTATGACCTCGCGAAAGTTCACCGGCAATTCATCCAGCGCTTCACGAAGCATCTCGCTATCGGCCGATTGCAAAATCGCTCCTTCCACACCGGATTGTTCGGAGACGGCCGTGTGAATCGTCTCGTCAAATTCCTCCGCGAGGCTAGCAGGCCGATTTTTCTCAAGAAACGAGTAGCTGGTATTCCTCACGATTTTTAGCACCCAGGCGCGAGCATCGCCTCCCTGATAACCTCCGAAGAACTTGAACGCGCGGAGATAGGCCTCTTGAACGATGTCCTCAGCGTCTTGCGGCTTGCGCACGAGCCAGCGCGCAAGGTTGTAGGCCGCGTCCAAATGGGGCAGCACAACCTGCTCAAAGCTCCCAGTTTGCCTGGGCTCCCGATTTTCATCCCGCATGAGAGCTTAGACTCTCAGTGTTCCAGACCGGATATCAACCACTTTTATTCCCGCTAATTAAAGATCTCGATATTTCAGGTTATTCGAATTTCTTCGCAATTGCGGGGAATATTTGCCGGGTATCCAGTGTCTGGATCAATGAGCGCAACGCATAGACTTCGACAATGCGGCTCTAGCGGAGGAAACATGTCGGACTACATCAAAAAGAACCTTGATCACGATGGAGTGAATCGTCGCGGCTTCCTGAAATGCATGGCCTGGGCCGGAACAGGGACACTCTGTCTCTTGCAAGGCGGTGTCTTGAAATCATTCGCTTTGACTGATGTCGTGCAAAAGAACATCGGCAACCTGAAAGGTGATCTCAGCTTTGTACAAATCAGCGACAGCCATATTGGCTTCAATAAGCCGGCAAACCCGGACGTGACCGCGACGCTGCGCGAAGCTATCGCCAAGGTGAATGCGCTTCCCACGCCCCCGTCATTCGTTCTTCACACGGGCGACCTGACGCATCTTTCGAAACCAGAGGAATTCGATACGCTGGCTGAGTCGCTGAAAAGCCTGAAGACCGACAGAATCTTTTACGTACCCGGCGAGCACGATGTGCTGAACGATAACGGCGAGGCTTTCCACGAGCGGTTCGGACAAGGGACACCAGACAATGGCGGCTGGTACAGCTTCGACCAGAAGGGAGCGCATTTCATTGGACTGGTTAATGTGCTGAACCTCAAAGCCGGTGGACTTGGCAATCTCGGCCACGATCAACTCGAGTGGCTGGAAAAGGATGTTGGAAATCTAAAAAGCAGCACGCCCATCGTCGTCTTCGCCCATATTCCGCTCTGGTCAGTTTATCCGCAGTGGGGTTGGGGAACAGATGACAGCGAACAAGCGCTCTCCTACCTAAAGCGGTTTGGGTCCGTAACGGTTTTGAACGGACACATCCACCAGACCATGCAGAAGATCGAGGGAAATATCGCCTTTCACACGGCTTGTTCCACAGCCTTTCCTCAGCCGCAACCCGGGCAGGCCGATTCTCCTGGTCCTTTGAAGGTTCCCGCAGAAAAACTGCGCAGTTTGCTTGGCATTACTAACGTGAACTTTGTTCGCGGCAAACATACATTGGCGATCGTTGATTCATCACTTCAAGGCTAAGGAGAATTCTAATGCGTCATCAGAAAATACAAAAAACGAAGGCAGCGAGGTTTCTCGGCACGCTAATTTTCGCAGCGACTTTATTTTCATTGCCGCTCGTGAGCCGGGCTTTGCAACTGGGCTCCGTTGCCGCAGCTGAGGCGAAAACTAACACGACGGGGATAACCATCGATAACTTCAGCTTCGCGCCCATGCAGATTGAAATAGCGGCAGGCACCCAGGTTACATGGATTAATAAAGACGATGTGCCGCACACCGTCGTAAGCATAGATCACAAGTTCAAATCGCGAGCACTTGATACGGACGAAAGCTTTTCGTTTACGTTCCAGGATCCCGGAACCTACGAATACTTCTGCTCGGTGCATCCCAAAATGACCGGCAGGATCGTAGTGAAGTGAGCGCCAATCCGTGAATCCATACAACATTCGCGAAGCATTGCTGGCTAAGCACGCGCAACACGTGGTGTTGATCCACTTTCCCATCGCTCTGTTCTTGGCGGGTGTGGCGTTTGACTTTGTCGCCTACTTTACAAAGCGCAGCGTCCTAGCCGCAACGGCCTATTATAATTTCGTGGTAGCCGCGATCTCGACTGTGCCGGTCATCGCGACAGGCTTACTTGCGTGGAAGTTCCAGCTCGAAGGACAAAAACTCAAGGGAATATTGTTGCAACATCTGCTGCTTGGCATCACGTCCAGCGTAATGATCTGCTTAACTTGCTACTTCCACTTCCGGTCGCGGCGCGTTTCGGAGCAAGCTCCGCCATCTGCCCGGTTACCATTGGAACTTGTGGCCGCAGCAATCGTTGCAATCACGGCGCATCTCGGCGGGTATCTGACCGGCGTTAATATTCCAAGCTAGGCGCAATTGCCGCCCACCGCAGGAGAGTTAGTCGTGCAGCTTGCGCGCCATACTCTGAGTCCCTACCATAAGAAGGGTGAAAGAGTTCGTTCCGCACAAGCGACTTCGCAATCCCCATCTGATGACCATCGCCGCAACGTTTTGGCCCCGCAAGTTTCCGCAACTGCTTAAAAGCCACGCGCGGTTCTTCGAGCTTGAACAGGGAACGCAGGTCCGTGGGGAGTGCCATTGGCAGCAGAACCCCCGAACGCATCCGACTCTCGTTCTGCTTCACGGCCTCGAAGGCTCGAGCGAGTCGGCCTACATGCTCGGCACGGCCGAAAAAGCCTTCGTTTCGGGATTCAACGTAATAAGGCTAAATCAACGAAACTGCGGCGGCACCGAGAAACTCACTCCCACGCTTTACCATTCCGGGTTGAGTGGCGATATCGAGGCCGTCTTGCTTGAATTGATCAAGAATGACGGCCTGCCCGAGATTTTTGCCGCCGGTTTTTCCATGGGTGGCAACCTGGTCCTGAAGATGGCGGGAGAATCTGGAGATGCAGTGCCCCGCGAACTGCGGGCAATTGTAGCGATTGCCCCGGCTCTGGATTTGGCCGCTTGCGCTGATGCTCTGGCTCAACCACGAAATTTTTTGTACAACCGCCATTTTGTGAAGAGCTTGAAGAAACACATGCGCTACAAATCAAGTTTATATCCCGACCTTTTTCCGCTTCAATTCTCCTCTTTCAGGCGTATTAGAACCGTGCGAGATTTCGATGATCTGGTGACCGCACGTTTCTGTGGCTTTCGGGATGCTGCGGATTACTACAAACGCTCGAGCGCCTCAAACCTGCTATCGGCGATTAGGCGACCGACTCTAATATTAACTGCGCAGGACGACCCTTTCGTTCCCTTTAGACCTTTTCAAGACTCCGCGATCCAAGAGAACCCGCATATCACACTGATTGCGCCGCCTCATGGCGGTCATTGCGCGTTCATTTCTGAAGAGGCAGGCGCAGATCGATTCTGGGCCGAAGCGAGAATAGTAGAATTCTGCCTGAGCAAATCCTCAATGAAGGAAGTTCGCTAACGCAGTACGAGCAGACACGAGCTAAGAGGAATCGTTACGCAATTGGCATTTCAAGAGAAGGCTGAAATCCGCGCGTCAGAAGTTGCGCTGCCCCGGACTCGGCGATTACCATGTCGTCTTCGCAACGCATGCCGTACTCGCCGACCGCGTAAATGCCCGGCTCATTTGAAAACGTCATCTTGGGCTTCAAAATGGTCCGGTTCCCGCGAACTAAGTAGGGGCTTTCGTGTCCGTCCATCCCGATTCCGTGGCCGAGGCGATGTGAAAAGTATTTGTAGTCTGGGCCGAAGCCGGCGTCGGTGATTACTTTTCTTGCTGCCTCGTCCACGGAGCCGCATTCACGTCCAGCAATTGCCGCCGCCAGCGCAGCATCCTGCGCGCTCCTGACGATTTCGAATGCGCGCTGCAGCTTAGCAGGTGGTTTACCCAGCACGCCCATTCTGGTGACATCTGATTGGTAGCCGGCTACTGTAGTGCCATCGTCAATCATTACCCCGACACCTTCCCGCAAAATCTGTTCCTCACGCGAACCATGGGGAAGCGCTGACGAGGGCCCAAAGAATACCGATGCTTCGCCGCTTAGACTCATGCGCTCATAACCACGAACAACCATATCGGCTACTTCGCGTTGCGTCATCCCCTCTCGCAGAGATGCAAATGTGGCCTTGTACACATCGAAGGTTGCACCACACGCAAGCCGCATGAGCTCAAGTTCGTGCTCGCTTTTCTGCGCGCGGCATCCAACTGTGACAGGGTCGCCGCTGATGTAGTCCAGTGAAGTAGCAGCACTGCGCAGCCCGTCGTAAAAAACGTATCGTGAAGCTTCTTCTACGGCGATTTTTCCCCAGCGAATGCCGCGCTCACCCAACCATTTTGCCGCAATCGTGTAGGGATTGTCGTCTTCCTGCCAAACGCGGATTTCGATCGGATTGTGAAGTTGTTCGCGCAGCCGGCCTTCTTCAAATGCCGGGCAAACCAGCAGTGGATTTCCTTGCCGGGGAACTAAAAAAGCGAGGATACGTTCGCTCGGCCACCACTCGATACCCGTGTAGTACAACAGAGTCGTCCCCGGCGTAACAAATAGCGCTTCAAATTGCGGTTTTGTATCTGTCATTAACTGCTGTGCGTGTGTCATGCGACCTTGTAATTCTTCTGCGGTTATGGGCTTCACACGGTCGCCCAGAGGCTTCAATTTCTCGAAAGCGGCCGGCAATGATTGCGATTGGCTCTGCGCCGGATGTTGAGAAAGTCCAAACATCGATTTCGCAACCATAGTTCCGGAAGCCACAGATGCAGTCTTAAGGACATCTCGTCGAGAAATTCTCATCAGTTTTGTCCGATCGGGAACTCACTGAAAGTGCGAAATTAGCACAGCATCGGTAACCACGTGACCGTTGGCGTAGATAATTTTCTTGCCGTCCGGCGACAGAGCATACGCGCCCCACTCGAAATCCGGTCCCAGGCTCATCAATTGTTTTGCCGGAACCTTCTTTGCCCCGGTTGACGAAATCGGCTGCGCCCACAACGTAACAATCCCATCCTTATTGACCGGATAAAGAACCGAGCGACCATCTTTTGTCCAAACGAGCTTTTGACCGCCGTCACCGTTCAAGGCGACATCCTTAGGTAAGTCGTATGTACTTTGGATTTCGCCGCCATTAAGCCCCACGATGGCGAGAAGCTTGGTCGTTTTGGTTAGGTCGGGAGTATAGGCTACGGCAACGGAACTTCCATCTGGCGAGATGGCGGGACTCTCCGCTTCCATCTTGGTGATTTCCGCCGCGGCGCCGCCGTCAATCCCAATTTTCATCAGACGGTTCACCGGATCTAAGACATTAACGTAAACCACAAATTTGCCATCCGGCGAGCAAGCGGGATGAACATCGATTTTATCCGTCGATAATTGCGTGACGTTCGTCCCATCGATATCCGCTCGCCATATGGTGCTGCCTCCTCCGGAACCTCGGGAACTAAAAATAAAATGGCGGCCATCTCCGCACCCGGAAAGCCAGCCCGGGGTTTCGGCGCTCGGCGAAACATCATGGATATTTGTTCCTTCGGGCGAGGTGCTAGCCAGTCGAAGCGCTCCTGACGAGTAGTACCCGTAGATAATTTTGTCCCCGGGAGCCCATACGATTCCGGAAATACCGTCGGCACGATTGATGCCACTCGTAATCTGTCGCGGTGACGACAAAGAGGCGCTACTACCAAAATTTGTGATCCAGAGGTTCCCGGTAAGCCCCACCTGAACTGTAGCAAGAGTCGATCCGTCCGACGTGATGCTGGCGTCAATATAGAAATTCAAATCGTTTGTGATTCTACGCGCCTCACCTCCCGGATAGCTCACCTCAAATAATTGAGAGTTTAAAGAGGTCTTATTCACACGTGCAGGAAAGAGAACGGCAGAGCCCTCGGGTAACCAAGCCATCTGGTCCGGCACGATCCAGTCGCTCGAACCGAGCCGAGTCTTGGTCTTGGATTCCACGTCCACGGTCTCAATCGCGAACTTGTTGAATTCTCCATCGGGATTGTCTGATATTGCGATTCTCTTTCCGTCTGGGGACCATGCCGGACCTTGGCCTGAAAAAAAGTTCGGGCGATTAAGGGTAAATAGAGTTTGCTCCCCGGTCCCATCCGCATTCGCAATCAGCAAACTTGAGTTCTTCAGTTTCGTCGAATCACGCACAAAAGTGAAACGCTTGCCATCCGGGGAAAAGCTAACGGGACTGTCAACATCGGCGATCACTTGATGCGGAGAGCCGCCCAAGGACGGCACTTGAAAGAGCGTTCCGAGTCCGGCAGACTCATCGCGTTTCACAAAATAAAGATAATTTCCATCCAGAGAAAATGTAAGGCCCTCGATCTCTCCCGGAGATCCGATTTCAACTTGCACCGTGCTTCCTGTAGCCAATTGGCGAATCCAAATTGCGTGCGTTCCTTTTTCGTCCGCAACGTAGCAGAGCCATTTGCCGTCGCTTGATATAGCAACAGAATGAATATTGCCCGAGGAAGTCACCGGCGTAATCGTCATTTGCGAGAAGGACGATGGGCTTTCGTGGCGGGGCGTTCGATAGTGCAGGAACAAAGCGACCATTGCCACGAGTCCCACAACAACGGGAACGATTTTGGCTAGAGTGCGCCAGCCTGACGTTGGAGGTGTGACCACAACGGCTGTAGTCTGCGCACTTGCGGGATCAACCGTAGCTGCCGATGAAGCCGTATAGGTTCCCGATCGGGCTCTGTCGCCTGCGCCGGACCATGCACTTCCGCTGCCACTGGCCGCGCGTCCTGAGTCCGAATCGCGCTTCAGACGCTTCAGATCTCCTCGAAGCTCCGCCGCCGTTTGATAACGAAGGTCACGGTCTTTCTCCAGAGACTTGCCGATAATTTCTTCGAGTTTCGGCGGCACGTTGGGATTTAGAGACGTTGGCGCAGACGGAGTTCGATTCAAAATCGAATCGAAAATTACCGCCGAAGTATTACCGTTGAACGCCGCCTGTCCCGTGGCCATCTCATACAACACTGCGCCCAGACTAAAAAGATCGGTGCGCGCGTCTAACTCTTCACCCCGCGCTTGTTCGGGTGACATATAAGCGATGGTGCCAATCGCCGAACCGGGGCTGGTGAGCAGAAGGTTATTTGAAGTGATGTCAGTCGCCGTGCGACCAGCTCCCACGGATTCCGCAATGCGCCGTGACGCCGTTTGTTTTGCCAAACCGAAATCCAGGATCTTGGCTTGAGAACGCGTCGTGATAAAAATATTTGCGGGCTTGATGTCGCGATGCACGATGCCGCGCGCGTGGGCTGCATCCAACGCGTCCGAGATTTGCGTGCCGAGATCCAGCAGAACATCGGTGGCAAGCGGCCGCCCGGAAATTCGTTCCCTCAGCGTCTGCCCTTCGAGCAACTCCATTACGAGAAACGGCCTGCCGTTATGCGAGCCGACGTCATAAATTGTGCAGATCCCAGGATGGTTCAACGAGGATGCGGCTCTGGCTTCACGCTGAAACCGCTCTAAAGATCCAGAATCGCGTGCCAAATCTTCGGATAGGAATTTCAGCGCCACTTGGCGGCCGAGCCGCGTATCTTCTGCGCGGTACACCTGGCCCATGCCGCCGCTTCCCAAGGGCTCAATGATTCGGTAATGTGATACAGTTTCGCCCAACATTCGCACCAACATCGTAAACAACAAGCGAGTAGCACGCAAGCGCCCAGAGACAATTCAGCGGACGGCGCGACATGGAACGGATGGAGCGTCTCAACAGAATGTCAAAAAACGTCGTGCCTTGCCAATAATTGTCCGCCCGGCAAATACTACGATTATCGCGACAACTTTTTTTTATTGCCTGGGTTTCACTTTCAGCAGCCGACAGGGCTTCGGTCCTCGGCAATTATCGAATACCTAAGTTAGGAGAAAATGAATGTTCATCCGCAAAGGTATGGGTGTGTTTGTAACGTGTTTCGCTGCAGTTTTGCTCTCGAGTTGTGGCGGAGGTTCCAGCAGTTCTACTTCTTCGCCTGCCCCGAGCAGTCAGGCTTCCGTATTTACAATTGGCACCGACGCCCCGCTTCCGAGCGTGGTGTCTTGCCAAATCATGGTGACCGGCATCACGATTTTTAATGGGACAACAAATGTAAGTGTGTTAACGCAGCCCCAGGTAATAGATTTCGCCCAGTTCAATGGTCTGCATCAGCTTGTCGACCTAAGCTCGGTGCCAACTGGTACGTACACATCGGCGACGGTTACGATTGCATCCCCGGTCATCGGATACATCAATGTGAATCCGCCGAATCCTCCGACCGCGTCAACAATTAATGGAACCTTGTCCGAATCTTCCGTTACGGTAAATTTCGCTCAGCCATTTGTTCTGCAAAGCAGTGACCTGGTCGGCCTGCGCATGGAATTTGATTTGCGCCAGTCAATACAAACCGATACCAACGGCCAGGTGACCGGCGTGATCAATCCGGTGTTTGAAATGCAGTTGCTTAATTCCACCGATGCGGGCGTTTCGATTGATGATTTCCATGCCGGCGTTGTCGGCGTCACGGGCGGCAACACGTTCACCGTTCAAGGGCCTCATGGACGACAATGGCAGGTGAGCACGGACAGCAGCACCGTGTTCGACGATCCCGACTTGCCAATCAGTTCTTTCACGACGAACACGATCGTATCGCTCACCGGCACGCTAGATGCAGTAACTCATGCGATCGATGCTTCCGAAGTGGAAGTGATTTCAAATGACAAGTTTTACCTCGGTGGGTTGCTCACCTACGTCAATCCCGCATCGCCTCAGCCAGCGACGCAAGCGGACATCTACGTGCGTGAGGAACTTCCTGCGATTCCGGGAATTTCGGACGGTCAGATTGAATCTCTGACCTTGAACGGCAGCGAGATTTACAGAATCGGCCACATCGATCTGCCTCTCACAACATTGCTGTTCAACAACACTTTGATGGCTCCGGGACAGCGCGTTGACATCGGCGGCCCCCTCACTACGTCGAATGGCACAGACACGTTAACTGTTCACCGGGTCATTTTGCGTCGTCAAGGCCAGGCAGGTTCATGGGTTCCCGGCAGTACCGTCGTGCAGTCTGGAAATATGGGAAGCTTCCAGTTGACCGACGACTGGACGGCAGGAATTTTGTTGCCGGGCCCGCTCACCGTGCTCACGACTAACGACACAAACTTCATAAATCTGAGCGGCTTGGATGCGCTTACTGGCGCCGAACCGATTCAGATTCGTGTGGTTGGTTTCATACTGATCAATCAAGCTACGGGTCAGCCGGTGATGGTGGCCCGTTCTGTGGAACAGCTCAGCTCATAACTAACGCAACTCTGACGTCAGCGCCGCTGTCTCGTCTTCCGGTACGCCGGAGCGGGGCAGCGGCGTTTTTTGTTCATGAGACAGTTCAATGCCATCGAAGAATAGTTCGCGCCGGCGCACTTCCACCGAACAGGCAAATCGTTTCGAAACTAACGTGTCCACCACGCGACTGCGATACCAGCTGCGACCGCGGCCACTATCGTCAGCGTGAGCCAGCGTGGCGGCATTTCTAGCTCGGGCACTTTTAGTTTGATTGATTTCGGGATTTTGATTGTCTTGACCGAGCGTTCTTGCGGAACTGGCACTCCGGGTATTCGAGGTTGCTCGGGCTTAAAGGGATCTCGTGGCTGATTTTCGTTGGACATAACCATCCATGAAAGGGAGGTCCAGATTGAATCGTCCACGGTCAAATTGCAACATTGCTCCGCGTCACTGCTGTTAACCATTTCGCATGAACGAAAAAGAACCTTAATGGCGGCAGTGACACTCAAGCGGGACGTTCAATTTGTACTGAATGATGCGCAACGTATTCGTGAAGATTTGCGAGAATCAAAAGCAGTTCGAGCATGCGATCTCGTTGCTCGGGTTTCGGTTCGTCAGCGCCTTCTTCCAGGTTCTTTACGATCGTCAGCGCATCTGAGAGCAGCCATTGAAGTCCGGCCGGATCAATAGTGCGCCCCTCACGGCAGCGTCCCAGCGCCAAATCCGTTCGCACGAAAGCTTCATCTACAAAATGGTCCAGACATAGCCGTACACCGGCGAGTGCTGTTGGAATCGAGTTAGGACACCCGGCCCTTTGACATTTTCCGGGTACGTTCGCGTCCATCACACACCCCAGTTTCTCGAGTGGTTATTACCTCAAGTAGGCGCGAGATTAACACATTTTTTTGGAAGCAAGCGAAGATGCGCCGAAAAGCGCAATAGCGTATCGAAACATCGGCAATATCCAAGGCATGTCACAGCAAATGATAGAAGGGAGCGCTGAAACACGCCCCTTTTTCCTCGGAGTACTCTAGCGAATTTCGATCGCTCCTGAACTTGTGCTGAGTTCCACCAGGGGACCACCCCCACCCACTTTACCTTGTAACTCTCGCGGGCTGATCTTGCCTTGAACACTTATTTCATGAGCCGTCTCAATATTTCCGGAACTGGTTCGCGCAACAAGGTTGAACGCGGCCTGTGGCGGCAAATCCACGCTAACGCTTCCTGAGCCGCTGTGGAGTCTCCAGTCGCCGGTCGGATCGCCTTGGGCAGTGATGCTTCCGCTGCCCGTCGTCACCCTGGCTCCGCCTTTCACGCCCTTTATCTCCACATCGCCCGAGCCTGTGCTGATGTCCACGTCTCCGGATGCGGTTTGTTCCAATTTCACGTCGCCGCTGCCGCTTGAGGCGGTCAACCCGCCACCAATCCCAATCGCTCGTATCGTTCCGCTGCCTGCGGACGCGTGAGCATTTCCGTGAATCGTTTCCAATCCAATGTCTCCAGATCCCGTCCGAGCGCGCACTTCGCCACCAATGTTTTTCACACGCAAACTACCAGAGCCGCTGTTCATATCGGCTGGACCGCTGATTCCGTCCGCTCTTTGATCACCAGATCCTGATTCAGATCGCAGCTTCGTTTGCGACGGTACCACCAGTTCGTAGCTAATGGAAATATTGTGTTTCCAGTCGCGGTTTTCGATGTGGCCTATGCGAATCGTGTTCCCGCTTTGTTCGATCGGAGGGTTGTTTTCGATTTCGTGGATATGCTGTTCAACATCACCCCACCCGCTCCCATGAATCTTGGCATGAATTTCCACTTTCGATGAATCACCGGTGCGCACGGTGATGTCACCAGAACCGGTTTGCACGTCCAAATCCACCGTGCCAGTTACATTCAACGTGCGATCAAAATGTCCTTCGCTGCTTCCGGCGAAAACCGGAGAGGCGGTTATAGCAACGGCTAACGCCATCATTGCGAGCATCCCCAAAACTGCACGCCTGCTAGCTTTCATCGTTTTCCTCCTATGCGAATTGGTGCTGTCTAGGTGAGAGGTACGCAATATATGGCAATAAAGTTCAGACGGAGAAAAGTCCTTCAGGTGAGCACGGAACTTGAGGGGCTAGGCAGCTGTGCCGTGGCACTTCTTGTACTTCTTCCCTGAGCCGCAAGGGCAGGGATCGTTGCGCCCCACTTTTGCAGCGGCGCGAACCGGTTTGGGAGCGGTTTCCGCTTGTGCCGGCCCTGCCTGGAACTGCAAATCTCGTTGCTGGCGCTGCTGACGTTGTTCGATCTTCTTGGCCTCATCTTCGGGCCTGGCCGGCTGCATCAGGAAAAGGAAGCGAACAGCTTCCGTGTCGATGCGGTCCATCAAAGAATCAAACAGAATGAACGCTTCTTTCTTGAACTCTACGAGCGGATCTTTCTGTCCGTAACCGCGCAGACCGATTCCTTCTTTCAAATGATCGAGGGTTAAAAGATGGTCTTTCCATTGGGCATCGACCACATCTAAAAGTATGTGTCGTTCGAGCCAGCGAAGAGTCTGCGCGCCGAAAAGAGCTTCCTTTTCTTCATACCGCGCTTTCGTTTTCTCCACCATCGCGTCCGCAAGCGTGTCGTGATTCAGAACAGCAAAATCGAAGCCAGCCGCTTTGGGATCAAAGCCAAACTGATTCAGCACTTCGTTACTGAACTGCGTCACGTTCCACTGGTCAGGATGCTGCTCGCGTGGGCAATACGTTTCCACTAACTCGTTCGCAATGGCCTCGGCACGCTCCAAAATGTAATCTTTTTGATCGCGGCCTTCCAGGAACGAGCGGCGCAGACCGTAAATCGTTTCGCGCTGCTTGTTCATCACATCGTCGTATTCCAGCAAATGTTTGCGCGCTTCGAAGTTCTGGGCTTCCACTGTCTTCTGCGAATTCTCGATTCGCCGGCTGATTAGCTTGGATTCGATCGGCACACCTTCGGTCATGCCCAAGCGGAACATCAGAGCTTTCACGCGATCGCCGCCAAAGATTCGGAGCAAATCATCTTCGAGCGAAAGAAAGAACCGCGACGCTCCCGGATCCCCCTGGCGTCCCGCGCGGCCTCTTAACTGGTTATCAATGCGCCGTGCTTCGTGCCGTTCTGTCCCCAGAATGTGCAAGCCACCCATTGCCACGACTTCGTCGTGTTCCGCTTTGCACTGCTCTGCAAACTGATCGAATATCGGCTTCCACTGATCGAGAGGCACCTGATAGATTTTGCCTTCTTGTTGGAATAGGACCATCGCACTTGCCGTGGCACTAGACCCGTTCGAGCCGCCGACGGAAGTGGATGTTGCTGCGCTCGTGGTAGTAGCCGTCGCCGTAGAGGTTGATGCAATGCTCGTTCCACTGATCGCCGAAGACGCCGCAGCAGCGTCCGCTTGCGCCGGGGTTTCCGTTCCGGGAGCCGCCCCGATTACCGCGCTCGCCGGCGCATAGGGCATGGCCATCTTATTTTTCAGAAAATACTCACGCGTCATCGCTTCCGGATTTCCACCCAACAGAATGTCCGTGCCGCGCCCGGCCATGTTGGTCGAAACTGTTACGGCGCCTTTGCGTCCAGCCTGCGCGATGATCTTGGCTTCGCGCTCGTGTTGCTTAGCGTTCAAAACCTGAAACGGTATGCCTGTTTTTTTCAATATCTCCGCGATCTTTTCCGATTTCTCGATCGAAATGCTGCCTACCAGCACCGGTTGCCCGCTCTCGTGAAACTGCCGGATGCCCCCGACGCGCGTACCGTCTTCCTGAATAATTCCGTTAACCGCCGCTTCGAATTTCTCGGCCTCGGTGCGGTAGACAACGTCGGGATTCTCAATCCGAATCAGCGTCTTGTTGGTTGGAATCGCCACAACTTCCAATTTGTAAATTTTGTCAAACTCGGCCGCTTCCGTATCGGCTGTACCGGTCATGCCGGAAAGCTTCTTGTACATCCGGAAATAATTCTGGAAGGTAATAGTAGCCAGCGTCTGATTTTCACGTTCGATCTTCACACCTTCTTTCGCTTCCACCGCCTGGTGCAATCCGTCGGACCACCTGCGACCCGGCATTTGCCGGCCAGTGAACTCATCCACGATCACGATCTGCCCATCTTTGATCACGTAATCCACGTCTTTCTGAAAGAGCGCGTGCGCGCGCAACGCTTGATAGACGTGGTGAATGATGTCCATGTTCGTCGGATCGTAGAGGTTGCCCAAGTTCAACAGCCGCTCGCATTTCGACACGCCTTCTTCCGTCAGCGTCGAGGTACGATGCTTTTCGTCCAGCGTGTAATCGATGTCCAGAATCAGCTTTGGAATGATTTTGTCGATGCGGTAATACTTGTCCGTGGATTCTTCGGCCGGCCCGGAAATAATCAGGGGTGTGCGCGCTTCGTCAATCAGAATCGAGTCCACCTCGTCCACGACCGCGAAGTGGTGTCCACGCTGCACGCAATCTTTCAAATCGTACTTCATGTTATCGCGGAGGTAATCAAAGCCAAATTCGTTGTTGGTGCCGAACGTAATGTCCGCGCCGTAAGCCGCGCGCCGTTGCACGTCGTCCAAATCGTGGACGATCACCCCGACGGTCAGCCCTAGCATTTTGTAAATCGGTCCCATCCACTCCGCGTCGCGTCGGGCTAGATAATCGTTCACTGTCACGATGTGAACGCCTTGGCCCGTCAGCGCGTTCAAATATGCAGGCAGCGTCGCGACGAGTGTTTTGCCTTCGCCCGTCTTCATCTCCGCGATTTTTCCCTCATGTAGGACGATTCCGCCGATAAGTTGCACGTCAAAATGGCGCATTCCCAGCGTACGACGTCCCACTTCACGCACCAACGCGAATGCAGGAATCAGCGCAGGCTCCAGCGCCTCTTGCAGTTTCTTCTTGTAGTCCGGATCGTCACGTTCCAGGCCGGCCATTCGCGCCTGGACCTCGGCCTTGAGCACCGGAGTTCGCGCGGTAATCTCCGCATCCGAGAGTTTTTTCATCTCGGGTTCGAGTTCGCTAATCGCAGCCACCATTGGCTGGATGGCCTTCACATCGCGTTCGTGTTTCGTGCCAATAAACCGCGCGACTACGCCATTTATGAGTTTCTCTACATCCATAATCTCGGCTGTTTCCTCTAGAGTTGTGCCTTACGCGCGAAGGCCCGCCAGTACGCTCAATCTCGCACACCTAATACTCTATTGTATCCGCTGGCGCGCCTTCGTGCAAAGCGCACGCGCCCATCATCATTTCCTGACACCAAATCATGGTGTCACTTTCCCGTTGACACCAACGACCACCGCGCCTATAACCAACACCATATGTCGTGCACCCTCACCGCCCCAAACCACAAGAACAGGTAGCCCTAGTACTTCCGTACTTGGACTTTCGACCAGCATCTTTTTCCGCGCCATTTCGCTAGCCTTTAGATACGAAGTCACGAAGTACTAGGCACGCAGGCCCGTTTTTTCGTCCGGAGTTTCGCATGTCGCTAGTAGCTCGCATCTCGCTCATATTCGCCGCTATCAGTCTGTTAGTTCCGGCAGCCATGTATGCTCGCCCGCCGCGAAATGCATCCCCTGAAGGTCAGCTTTTCGATTCCGTGAATCGGGAGCGTGCTTCCCAAGGCCTTTCTATTCTCCGGTGGGACGACGAGTTAGCCTCTGCCGCCCGCGACCATGCTAGCCAGATGGCCCTGCACAATTTGATGTCTCATCAACTCCCCGGTGAGCCGGAGTTGATCGCCCGCGCGAACGCTGCCGGCGTTCGGTTCAACGTGATTGCGGAAAACGTAGCGATCGGTCCCGACGCCTCCACGATCCACGCGGCCTGGATGCGCTCTCCCGGTCATCGAGCAAATATTCTCAGACCCGAGCTTAGCGCGGTAGGAATCGCCGTAATCCCGGGAAGCTCCGGTCTCTTTGCCGTACAGGATTTCGCACAAACTTCCGCGAATTTGAACCTCGCTCAACAAGAACAACAAATGGTCTCTCTTTTGGCCGCACGGGGCCTGCAAGCCACTGCTTCTCCGGAAGCTCAACAATTCTGTAACGCGCAGCGTGAGTACATGGGAAACCACTCAGCCACCATCCTGCGTTTCGAAACTACAGACCTCAGCACCCTTCCAGCGTCGATGGAACAGAAAATTCAAGACCACTCGTTTCGCACCGCAACTGTAGCCGCATGCACTCCCGCAAACTCGTCTGGCTTCTCGCGCTTCCGCCTTGCTGTGCTTCTTTTCTAAAGCACTCGCTAGCTCTACGAAAGGCAGTCTCTCTCCCTTGCTGCCATCGATTCACAGGTCTATCATTGAAGGCTCATCAAAGCGATTTGCGGTTGTAAGCTATCTGTACTCATTCGAGAGGAAAACCATGGCAAGCGGACCAACTGGACCAGGAGCAGGCAAGCGTTTGCAGGATAAAGCGCCAATCACCGGCGTGAAAAATCTCGTTGCAGTAGCCAGCGGCAAAGGCGGAGTAGGGAAGACTACTGTAGCCGTAAATCTTGCAATAGCGCTCAAAAATATGGGCAATGTGGTCGGCTTACTTGATGCAGACGTTTACGGCCCCAACGTCCCCGTAATGCTTGGAACTAATGAACAGCCGCGTGCCGTTGACGAACGCACGATCATCCCGGTGGAGGCTTACGGCTTAAAAATGATTTCTATGGGCCTGCTGAATCCGGGTGACAAACCTCTTGTCTGGCGCGGCCCCATGCTGCACAGCGTGATCCAGCAATTTCTGCGTAGCACGCAATGGGGCGCGCTCGACTACCTCGTCGTGGACCTACCGCCCGGCACCGGCGACGTTCAGCTCACGCTGATCCAGAGTGTTTCCGTTACCGGCGCGGTAGTCGTCACGACGCCTTCCATCGTCGCGCTTGCCGATGTTCGCAAAGCCATCGAAATGTTCCGGCAGGTGAATGTCGAGATTCTTGGTGTGGTCGAGAACATGAGCTATTTCAACTGCCCACATTGCAACGGTCGCATCGACGTATTCGGCCACGGCGAAGGCCAGCACATGGCGAAAAACTTCGGCGTCCCCTTCCTTGGTGAAATTGAAATTGATCCGCAGATTAGGATCGGTGGCGATACCGGAAAGCCCGTTGCCTCGCTCGGCGAAGATGCTCCTGGCAGTAAGAGTATTTATGCCATGGCTCGCAACGTAGTCGCGCGGGTCGAAGTCGTCAACCAATCCGCAGGCGCTCCAGTCGTTCAGATTCTGTAGCAGCGCGAGTGTAAATTGGCGACAGTTTTTTTTGGTTGAAGTTGCTAACAGAGATGCCAGGAGGCTCTAGGCAAATTGCTAAGGCGCTCTTTGGGCCGTCGCGTTCCCGTTCGCTAACATCACTACCAGCCGCGCAACTTCTTCGGGTTCCATTGCTGTGCTGTCCACTACAACGGCATCACGAGCACGCACCAGGGGGGAAGTGGAGCGTTCCAAATCGCGCCGGTCTCTCTCTCGAATTTCTTCCAGCGTTTTCTGCAGATCGATGGCGTCGCCTTTTTGCTCGTGCTCGCGCCAGCGACGATCCGCGCGCACTTCGGGCGATGCGGTAAGGAAAATTTTCAACTCGGCGTCTGGAAAAACCACACTGCCGATATCGCGTCCTTCCATCACCACGCCGCCCTGCTGACCCGCGCGCCTTTGTTCGGCTACAAGCACCTGCCGCACTCCGGGATTCACCGCAATTTTTGACGCGGCCTGCGAAACTTCCGGCGTTCGAATCTCCAGAGTTACATCTTCGCCATCCAAAAACACTCGCTGTCCGGCCTCTTCCGCGCGCAAGTCAATACGAGTCTCCCGTGCGAGATCGACCAGCGCATACGCGTCCGCTTCATTCGGCGAAAGTTTGTGGCGAAGGGCTTTTAGCGCGAGCGCGCGATACATCGCTCCGGTGTCCACGTAAACGTAGTCCAGCATTTCCGCCACGCGACGCGCGAGGGTGCTCTTACCGGAGCCAACTGGTCCGTCAATCGCAATAATCAATTTTTTAGGCGGTAGGGTCATGTCGGAAGGCAGCTTCAAATCCTCTTGAATGCCTTTTCGATTTCGCGAACGGAATAACGCAGCACTATCGGGCGTCCATGAGGGCAGCTCATCGGATATTCAGTTTTCGCCAGCTCGCCAAGGAGCCATTCCATTTTCGTATGGTCCAGCGGAGTATTGACCTTGATCGCGGCATGGCACGAAGTTGAGGCAGCAATCTTCGATTGTAGAGAATCGATCGAAATCGCCTGGTTTTCGCGGGCGATTCCGTCCAGGATCTCATAAAGCAGTTTCTCGGCGTCTCCGCTTGAAATGCCCGCAGGCGCTGCCTGGATCGCCACACTTCGTGCGCCCATCAGTTCGGCTTCAAATCCGTTCGCGCGCAGTTCGTCTCCGATTTGCTCAAAAATTACTAATTGTCGCGGATTCAGTTCCACGATCAACGGCACCAGCATCCGCTGGCCACCGAGTTCGCCTTCGCGCCGAGCGCGCAAATGCTGCTCGAAGAGCACGCGCTCGTGAGCCACGTGCTGGTCGATGATCCACAAACCCTCGGCGTTGACTGCTACGATAAAGCTGCTGCTAACTTGCCCCAGCGGCTTCAGGTCAACAATTTGGTCGGGACTTGGCAATGTTCCCGGAGCAGCGGCCGGAGGTACGTCGGGGATCGGCGCGCCGAGCGCATCCCGCTGCGTGTCAGAGAATTCGCTGCCATTGCCGGTTCCAAACTGCAGGCGTTGAGGAACAGGCCTGTCGGGCGCTCCAGAAAGCCCGAATCCCTCAGCCTTCTCGGCGGAGGCGGCGAACCCCATCGGAATTTCAGCGCGAGGCGGCCCCGGAAATGTTTTCGCATCCGGCATCGGCGCGTAGCCTTCCATGCTTCCCGCGGACGACGAAAAGGATGAACCGCCGGCGTTTCCATCTCCTGCCGCAGCCGCACGGGTGGCCGCAAACCCTGGAACCGGACGCGCATTCGAAAGCGCCAGGCGCAACGAATCACGCGTGAAATCATGAACGAACTGTGGATGGCGGAAACGGACTTCGATTTTCGCGGGATGAACGTTCACATCCACTTCTTCGTACGGCAATTCCAGGAAGAGAAGCACGCAAGGGAATACTCCCGGCGGCATGATGTTGCGATAAGCCTCGCCGATCGCGTGCAGCAGAAGGCGGTCGCGCACCAGGCGTCGGTTCACAAAAATGTAAATTCCATTGCGGTTGGTGCGCTGCACTTCCGGCCGAGATGTGAACCCGCTCACGCGCAGCGTCGCTGCCCGTTCTTCGGCTTCAAGCGGCGGCTCGGTGATAGCGCTTTGTACGGGGCCTTCTGTGACCGGAATCTCCGTCAACTCGCTTAGAGCCTGACGTCCAAAAATCTGATACACGCGCTCGGAAAGTTTTTTCACCGGAGTGCAGTTAAGAATTTCCTGCGTGGGGGTCTTCAGCAGAAATTGGCAGTCCGGGTGCGCCAGCGCGTAATGTGTGACAAGCGAAGCGATGTGGCCGAGTTCTGTGGTCTCGGACTTCAGAAACTTGCGCCGTGCCGGCACGCAATAAAAAATATCCGCCACGCTGATCGACGTACCCGCAGGCAGGCCTGCCGGTTTCACGCTGATCAGTTTTCCGCCGGCAAACTCAACACGAGTGCCTTGTTCGTCCTCGGCGGAACGCGTTTCAAGCACGAGCCTGGAAATCGAGGCAATTGACGGCAATGCTTCGCCGCGAAAACCCAATGTTGAAATGGAAAGTAAATCGTCCGCAGTGCGTAACTTCGAAGTAGCGTGGCGCTCAAAGGCCAGCAGAGCGTCGTCGTGATTCATTCCGGTGCCGTCATCGACAACGCGAATCATGCGTTTGCCGCCCGATTCGGTTTCGATGCGGATCGAGTGCGCGCCCGCATCCAGGGCGTTTTCGAGCAGTTCTTTCACCACCGAGGCAGGCCGCTCCACCACTTCGCCCGCCGCGATCTTGTTGGCTACATTCTCCGCGAGGATGCGTATACGGCTCATAAGGGGTGTTTTGTTGGCTTCATGTTTGGAAACTTAGGATCGAGCGCGTTGCGAGCGTCTTCAGCGCGAATCTTTTCGTCCTCGTCCTTTTCTTCTTGAGCTACGCTGCGAAGGAATATCCGCACGCCAAAAAAGCTGGCAACGAACACGATGGCCAGCAGCGTAACACCAAGCCACTGCGGGAACTCAGCCATTTGCACCATAACCAGAAAAATAAAGCCCATCGAGACACCCAAAACAAGCAGCACCATGAATTGCGGGCGAAGTGCAAGCTTCCGCATCGCCCGAATCAGAAGAACCATGCCCGCGGCTACAGCAACCGGTGTCAGCAGCAGCAACCGATAGGAAATCGCGCTCTGGAGCGAAGCGGCTGTCATTTTTCCGCCTGCTTGATTGCGATGCCTAGCTCGTCGAGTTGCGAAGTGTCAACCTCTGATGGCGAATCGGCCATCAAATCTACGGCAGCGGTGGTCTTTGGGAAGGCGATCACTTCGCGAATCGATTTTTCGCCCGCCAGCAGCATGACCACGCGGTCGATGCCCAGCGCAATTCCACCATGGGGAGGCGTGCCATAGGTGAGCGCGTCGAGGAAAAATCCAAAACGCTGGCGCGCTTGCTCGTCGCTTAAGCCGAGGGCTTTAAACATGCGCGCTTGCACATCCTGACGGTGAATTCGAATACTTCCCGATCCTAGCTCGTTTCCGTTTAGAACGAGGTCGTACCCCTTCGACCGGCATTCCCATGGCGCCGTTTCGAGCTTGTCCAGGTCCTCTTCGAAGATTCCGGTGAACGGGTGCTGCGCGCTGACCCAACGTTTTTCCGTGGCGCTCCATTCGAAGAGCGCGAAGCCGGTGATCCATGCGAATTCCCATTTGCTGCGATCGATCTGGTTGAGCTTGTCGCCGAGATACAGACGGATCTGGCCGGCCACGTTTAACGATGTATCGTTGTGCTCGATTTGCTCTTTCGCGGCTGCGGCGACGATCAAATCGCCAACCTTCGCGCCAACGGTTTGGGCAAGTTTCTTCAGCGTTTCGGGGCCTAGCGTCTTCTCCAGTGGCGACGTGATTCCTTCCGCCGCTACTTTCGCTGTGTAAACACCGCGAGCCCCGGCTGATTTCGCGAACTCGCCGAGTTCGTCGAGCTGTTTGCGCGACCATGAAGCTCCGCCCGGCGCGACAACGGCCTGCACATTTCCGGCAAGTTGCAGTTTCTCCCGGCCAGCTTCGAAGAATTGCGTCACATTCTGCAATTCCATGCCGAAGCGCAGGTCGGGCTTATCCGAGCCGTAGAGGCGAAGCGCCTCTTTGTAGTCCAGGTGGCGGAATGGGCCTTTCGCGTGAACACCGCCAACCGCACATGTTCGTTCCATTACCCGCTCGATCACTTCGAAAACGTCTTGCTGGCGTGGGAAGGACATCTCCAGGTCGAGCTGTGTAAATTCTAGCTGGCGATCGGCGCGAAAGTCTTCGTCGCGAAAACAGCGCACGATTTGGAAATAGCGGTCCATGCCGGAAATCATCAGGATCTGTTTGAAGATTTGCGGAGATTGCGGCAGGGCGTAAAACTTTCCGTGATGTATGCGACTGGGAACCAGACAATCGCGCGCGCCCTCGGGGGTGGAACGCGTAAGCATAGGCGTTTCAATTTCGAAGAAGCCAAGCTCGTCGAGCGTTTTGCGAATTTCCAGGATGACGCGGTGGCGCAACTCCAGGTTTCGATGGGGCTTGGGGCGTCGCAAATCGAGATAACGGTATCGTAGCCGCGTTTCTTCGCTGGCCGTGACTTCTTCTTCGATCTGGAAGGGCGGCGTCTTCGAGTTGTTCAGGATATGGAGACGCGTGGCCATTACTTCCACTTCACCGGAAGGAATCTCCGGGTTCGCCTTCTGGCGGCGCAGGACGCGACCTTCGACGGCAACGACAAACTCCGAACGCAACTGCTCGGCCTTCGCGTGGGCTTCCGGATGCAATTCCTTGTTGAAAACGATTTGTGCGATCCCGGCGCGGTCGCGGAGGTCGATGAAAATTAATTGGCCCAGGTCGCGCCGCCGGTGGACCCAGCCCATTAGCACAACGTCTTTTTCCGCGTCGGATGCGCGGAGGTCGCCGCAATAGTTTGTACGTTTCAAGTTTCCGAGCGCTTCAAGCAATTTTGTTGTCCTCGAAATGAGTTGCTGGTTCCAGTCTGTTGCAATTGGAGTCGCGCTGGCGGATTCGGCAGCTAGGCACGAGTGCCTCTTTGCTCGGATTCGAGATATTCGAGCAAATCGAACTCCGAAAGTTTTTTCTGATCGGAATCGGCCAAACGCTTGAGTGTAAAGGTGCCTGAGTTGACCTCATCTTCGCCGATGATCAGGGCGTAGCGCGCGCCGAGCTTGTCCGCGAGGCCCAGCGACTTCTTGAATTTCATTTCCTCCCCGGGTAACTCAACGGCCAATCCTGATTCGCGAAGCTTTCGCGTGATATGCACTGCTGTAGGATACGCGGCCTGTCCCATCCAGGCGACGAAAACCGCAAGGGAAGGAAGCTGGGGCAGTTTTCCACTTTCTTGCAGCGAAAGGATCGCGCGGTCAGTGCCGATGGCGAAGCCGATACCTTTGGTTGGCGGCCCGCCGAGAAGTTCAACTAGGCCATCGTAGCGGCCTCCGCCACAGACTGCGTTCTGCGAGCCCAAGCCTTCGGCTATGACCTCAAACGTTGTTCGCGTGTAATAGTCCAGGCCGCGAACAAGGCGCCAGTTTTCTTCGAATGCGATGCCTCGCAGTTTGAGTTCATCTTTCAGTTTGGCGAAGTGCTCGCGGCATGCGTCGCAAAGATGGTCCGAGATGCGCGGCAGTGTCGCGATGATGGCCTGCTCGTCGGGCAATTTCGAATCCAGCACGCGCAGCGGATTCGTTTCGATTCGGCGCAGGCTGTCAGGGCCGAGCCTTGCAACCTGGGTAGCCTCGTCTCTGATCTTTCGCAATTCTTCGCGGAGCAACTCAACATATTGAGGGCGACAGTTTTTGTCGCCGATTGAGTTGATGTAGAGAGTTGTGCGGGTGAGGCCGGCGCGTTTGAAAAAAGTCATCAACATTTCGATGACTTCGGCGTCGATGGCGGGCGCGTCGGATTGGCCGAGAACTTCCGCGCCGATTTGGTAGAACTGGCGATAGCGTCCTTTCTGCGGCCGCTCTCGGCGAAACATTGGCCCGACGTAATAAAGCTTTGCGTTGCCGGGGAGCGTCTGCATTCCGTGCTCGATATAAGAGCGAACTACGCTTGCCGTCGCCTCGGGCCGTAGAGTGAGTGGAGAGCCCAAGTTCAGCGACGCTTTGAGCGCCATAATCCTATATGTCAACTCCATATCTAGAGGGGCATTTGAGGCTTGGCTTTCCCACTTTTGCCAAGCTTCAGATAGCTGAGCTACCCTCGTCTCGTTGTGTGAATCACGCGGAATTTGGCCGAGGTCATAGAGCGTTTTGATCTGCGAAATGTATGCACCTATCTCAACGAAGCTCTTTGGTTCGGCTAACTCGATCGGCTTATCGACGAGGGTAAACATTTCTTTTCCGACAATATCGGTATCTTCTCCGATGGAACGCGCAAAAAGTTCGGTTTCTTCGAAGATGGGGAGGCGGATTTCGCGGAAATTGTAGGATTGGAAGGTGCTGCGGGCGGTTTGTTCGAACCAATTCCAGAGCGCGGAATCCGGAGGCAAGATATCGCGGGTGCCTTTGATGGCTTTGAATTGGCGTTTATTTTCGGTCATGGACTGAGGCGTTTTTGCTGTGCGCAGAATGGTTCAAAGTTCGCGATTAGAACGGCACGCTCTCCTTTGTTTGCTATAGCTTACGATGATTTCTAATAAATCGAGTTCGCGATTAGGAAGTGCAGAGCAAATCTCTCGCGCCGCGTTGCTCGCGCCCTTCGCGAAATGCGCTCTGGGCAGGCAGGGTGCCGATGCTTGTCGCATAGTCATCTCACGACTAGGAATGTTGTGGATGTTCCGTCTGGCCCCACCAAGGAATTTGCCGGTGCCGCCGCTCTGACCAAAATTACGCGCGCTGTCCATCAGAGCATTTTACAACACGTAGGCAAGCAAATTTCAGCGTCTGGGGAACCCTCAACAGCGAATGGTTAATTTCAGGACTCGGCTTTATAAGTTTCTTTGTACTCGACGTAGCGCTGGGCGTAGCGATCGATGGATTCTAGGTCTTCGGGGGTTAGTGCGCGGCGGAGTTTGCCGGGCTGGCCCATGAACAGGCTGCCGGGAGGAACGATGGTGCGCTCAGGAACGAGCGTGCCGGCGGCGATGATGCTGCCGGTGCCGATTGTTGCGCCGTTGAGGATAATGCTGCCCATGCCGATGAGGCAGCGGGACTCGATAGTGCAGCCGTGCAGGACGACGGCGTGGCCTACGGTGACGTTGTCGCCGAGGATCAAAGGGTTCGTGTCGCGCATTACGTGGAGGACAGAGCCGTCTTGGATATTCGTGCGCGCGCCTATGCGCATGAAGTTCACGTCACCGCGGAGGACGGCACAGGGCCACACGCTGGAATGTTCGCCGATGACGACGTCGCCGATGACTACGGCTTGGGGGTCGATGTAGGCGGTTGCGGCGATTTGCGGCATGTGGCCTTGGTAAGAGCGAATCATTTCGGCTGGTCCTTAACGGCGAAAGTCTCACGAAACTCAACGCGAGTTCCAAAATCGCACAAGCATCACTTTCGAATCGGCAAGCGGCGGCGGATCAGTTCCGGAAAGTCACGACCATCACGCTCTAGCACGCTGCGTTGATGAGGCGGTGAAAATAGCACACACCCATACGCGAGACAAGTTTGTGAGCGCGGGTCTTTCTGAGCGTCACGAGATTCAGGTCCCGTGTGGGAATGGTACTACCGGACGTTCTATAACTGTCCTTTGGGTCAGTT
The DNA here is from genome assembly GCA_050012395.1 of Candidatus Acidiferrales bacterium. Classification (GTDB taxonomy): domain Bacteria; phylum Acidobacteriota; class Terriglobia; order Acidiferrales; family UBA7541; genus Palsa-295. Next base: position 18,877 of record JBEKHG010000025.1, on the reverse strand, counting down.
ACGAACACGCACCGTCGTCTGTTACACTGCGCGTCACATTTCTCCAGCTTGATCTACGCCGCAAACTCTTATAAAAGGTGCGGAACTTTATCCGATTTATAGGGTTTCGACGGACATTCGAAAACCGAAGTAACCAGAGAGGGCACTGTGCGCCGCTCATCCTTCGCCGCAACGATCGTCATCGCGCTGGCAATAATGCTTTCGAGTTGTTCCCTAACGCCGGGCACCCCGCCAGGGCCAGGTACGTTGACGATCTCGCCGACTACTGCAGACGTCCGCGCGGGTTCGACGCAACAGTTCACGCCATCGGTGACAACCAAGCCGCTGACGTGGTCGGTAAATGGCGTGGTGGGAGGAAGCGTTGCGACCGGCACCATTGACACCAGCGGCAATTATACGGCGCCTACCACGTTGCCTTCGCCGAACACGGTGACCATTGAGGCCGCAGAAACCGCGATGGCTTCGGTTAACAGCTCGAGCGCCGTAACACTATGGAATCCAATTCCGCAGATCACCAGCATTTCACCGTCACCCATCAATGTCGGCGCTTTCACTTTGACTATATCCGGCAGCGGTTTTGTGAACGGAGCGACGGTATCGTTCGGCGGCAGCACTTTGATGACGAGCTTTGTTTCGGGCACGCAGTTAACGGCGACCGGGACGGCTTCAACCTCTCAAGTGGGAGCGGTCGCCGTGGAGGTGACGAATCCGGATCCAGGGTCGGTTGGCTCAAACCAGGTGAACGCACAAGTGGCGGGAGCGATAACCGTGACAGCCACCGCGGCGGCGCGTTTCCTAGATCAGTCAAGTTTCGGGCCGACGGCAACGAGCATCGCGCACGTACAGCAAATTGGGCTACAGGCAGCGCTGACAGAGCAGTTCAACCAACCGCCGACGCTTTTCAGCGAGCCCCCGTCGCCTGGCCCGGCACAATGCACGTCCAACTGGCACTGCACGCAATCGGAATTTTTGAATGTAGCGGTATGGGGCAACGATCAGTTACGTCAACGCGTGGCCATGGCGCTAAGCGAAATATTTGTGGCTCCCACTCAGCAGAATAATGCCATGCCCTTCTACCTTAATACCCTCGCTGGAGACGCCTTCACGAACTACAGGACGATCATGCAGGACGCCACGCTTTCTCCGGCGATGGGCGACTACCTGAATATGCTAAATAGTCCAAAGCCACCCACCGGTCAAATCGCGAACGAGAATTACGGACGCGAAATGATGCAGCTCTTTTCCCTGGGCGTGAACCTCTTAAATCCGGATGGGACGTTACAGACAGACTCCAGCGGCAATCCAATTCCAACCTACACGGAGCCTCAGGTGGAAGCTTTCGCGCGCGCCTACACCGGTTGGACCAATGCAAACACGGACGGAAGCACTCCATCGAGTTTCAACTACACGTATAACTGGCTGCATCTGATGGTTCCGGTCGAAAACCAACATGACACGTCCCAAAAAATACTTCTTAACGGAACCACGCTTCCGGCGGGGCAGACGGCTGAGGAAGACCTAAAGGGCGCACTAGACAATATTTTTGCGCATCCGAACATTGGGCCGTTCGTCTGCCGGCAGCTCATCCAGCACTTGGTCACGGGTGATCCAAGCCCGGCCTACGTTTCGCGCGTCGCGGCGGTGTTTGCAGATAACGGAAGCGGAGTTAGAGGCGATATGAAAGCTGTGATCACGGCAATTCTGATGGATTCAGAAGCGCGTGCAGGTGATACGCAAACAGGCGATGAAGCTGATGCGACTCCGGCCGTTAATGGCGGACACTTGCGCGAGCCCCTGCTGTGGACCATGAATTTACTGCGTGGGTTAAACGCGCCGTCGAGCTCGGCCACTTCGTACCCATTCGTTTCCTTCATGTCGCAGGCGGTGGCTTCGGTGGGAGAAGCGCCGTTCTCGCAGACGAGTGTGTTCAACTTTTTTCCTCCGAGTTATGTGATCCCCCAAACAACTATAAATGCTCCCGAATTTTCGCTGGAGAACACGGCCTCGGTAATTCCGCGCATGAGCCTTGCCGATAAAATTATTCACAACGAAGTTTCCGGACCGATGATCGACCTAAGTGCAACCAGCGTGATCGGGCAACAAGCGTCTAATCCAGCAGGACTCGTGGACTATCTGGGAATGGTTTTCATGCACAGCCAGATGCCGAGCGATATGCGAACCGCTTTGATCTCTACGATCAGCGCTATCCCGTCTACCAACTTGCAGAGCAGGGCGGAGGTAGCGGTGTACCTGGTGGTTTCTTCTGCGGAATACAAGATCATGCACTAGCCGCGGTTGGCAGATTAAAGGAGTCTTATGTCACACAGCCGAAGAAGTTTCATTGTGAACGCGTCCTTGCTGGCAGCCGGCAATCTTCTGGGCTTTCGGCCATTCGGAATGCTGAACGCGCTGGCGCAATCATCCCCGGGATATAAGGCTTTGGTGTGCGTGTTCATGTTCGGAGGGAATGACGCGAACAACATGCTCATTCCGTTCGATACGACTGGGTACAGTAACTACGCGAGTATTCGGGGACCGTTAGCGTTGCCACAAAACACTTTGCTACAACTCGCCCCGCAGCCCAATTTCGCTTTGCACCCGAGCATGCCGGAACTGCAAAGCCTATTCAATAGCGGCAATGCGGCATTCCTGGCGAACGTCGGCACGCTGCTGCAACCCACTACCAAGGCACAATACCAGGGCAATCAAGTAGCTCCGCCGACGAATTTGTTCTCTCATCCCGACCAGCAACTTGAATGGCAGAACCAGATGAACAATTCCTCGGGGAGCACGGGTTGGGCCGGGCGCATCGCGGACCGCATGACTTCGCAGTTCAATCCTGGTGCACTGGTGCCGATGGTCGCATCGATCAGCGGGGACACGCTTTTTTGCAACGGTACGGAGACTTCGCCGATAGCAGTGGGCTCCGGTGGGCCCGGCAATCCAAGCTGTAGCGATAATTCCTATTGCTCATCGCGCCAAGCGACGGCGCAACAGCTATCGAATTTCAGCAGCGGTGTTTCCCTCGTGCAGGAAGACAACGGAATCACCAACAATGCTTTCACCTACAACACGGTTCTGGAAGACGCGTTTAGTTCCGCGCCCCCGTTACAAACTGTATTTCCCGCGACCCCGTTGGGAGGACAGCTCGCCGAAGTCGCAAAAATAATGCAGGTACGCGGGGCGTTGGGAGTAACACGGCAGATTTTCTTCGTGAGCGTGGGGAATTTCGACACTCATGCGGCGCAACTAGTCACGCAATCAAACCTTCTGGCCGAAGTGAGCCCGGCTTTGGCGGCTTTTTACCAGGCGCTGGGAGAGTTGAGTTTGACGACTCAAGTGACCGCCTTTACCTGCTCGGACTTTGCGCGCACATTCCAACCGAACTCAGCGGGCGGCTCGGACCATGCATGGGGCAGCCACCACATCATTCTGGGAGGCGCGGTGAAGGGCGGACAAATTTACGGAACGTTCCCAACCTTGGCGCTCGCAGGGCCGGATGATGTGGGGTCCAACGGTCGCTGGATCCCCAGCACAGCGTCAGCCCAATATGCTTCGACGCTGGCGCAATGGTTCGGGTTGAGCGCGGCAGATCTTCCGTACGTTTTGCCGTACATCGGCAACTTCAGCAGTAATAACTTGGGATTCCTCGGCTAGATAAAGCGCCTGCACCAGCGGTGTGATCGCGAACTCACGCAGGAGTCCACTGGAAAGTCCGCTGAACCTGAATCTCCGAACAGCGCGTGGAAGTTAGGCTGGGCTGGACATGGAGGAGAGAAACTCCGCGTTGGTCTTGGTCTTGGAGAGGCGCCCCAACAAAAGTTCCATGGCTTCCACGGTTGAGAGTGGACTCAGGACTTTGCGCAACACCCATATGCGGTTCAGCTCGTCCGGCGGCAAGAGCAATTCGTCCTTACGCGTGCCGGAGCGGTTGATGTCGATGGTGGGGAACACGCGCTTGTCGACCAGGCGGCGGTCGAGGTTGATTTCCATGTTACCTGTTCCCTTAAATTCCTCGAAAATGACATCGTCCATGCGGCTGCCGGTATCGATCAGCGCGGTGGCGATGATGGTGAGCGAGCCACCCTCTTCGATATTTCGCGCAGCGGCGAAAAAGCGGCGAGGACGCTGCAAAGCGTTAGCGTCAATACCGCCGGAAAGAACCTTGCCGGAGGGCGGAGTGACAGCGTTGTAAGCGCGGCCGAGACGGGTGAGTGAGTCGAGCAGGATCACGACGTCGCGCTTGTGTTCCACCAGGCGCTTGGCTTTCTCGAGCACCATTTCTGCGACTTGAATGTGGCGCTGGGGCGGTTCGTCGAAGGTGGAGCTGATGACTTCGCCCTTCACGGTGCGCTGCATGTCGGTAACTTCTTCCGGGCGCTCGTCGATGAGAAGTACGATTAGCGCGACTTCCGGATGATTGGTGGTGACGGAATTGGCGACGGACTGCAGCATCATGGTTTTACCGGTGCGCGGAGGAGCGACGATCAGTCCGCGCTGGCCTTTGCCGATGGGGCAAAGCATGTCGAGTACGCGGCCAGTGAGATTTTCCTTAGTGGTCTCCAGGCGGATGCGTTCCTGAGGATAGAGCGGCGTGAGGTTGTCGAAGAAAATCTTGTTGCGGGCGACTTCAGGGTCCTCGAAGTTGACCGCTTCCACCTTAATCAGAGCAAAGTAGCGCTCGCCATCTTTGGGCGGGCGTACCTGGCCGGAGACAGTGTCGCCAGTGCGTAGATCGAATTTGCGGATTTGCGAAGGCGAGACGTAAATGTCGTCCGGGCCGGGAAGGTAGTTATATTCCGGGGCGCGCAGGAAGCCGAAGCCGTCGGGTAGGCATTCCAGGACGCCTTCGGAGAAGATCAGGCCGTTTTTCTCGGTCTGTGCGCGGAGGATCTGGAAGATCAACTCCTGCTTGCGCATGCCGGAGGCGCCGGGAATGTTGAGTTCCTTGGCGATCTTGGCCAAATCGGTGATGTTCTTATCTTTTAGTTCTGCAAGGCTAATGCTCATCGAGTTTATTCCTTCTTAAGCCTGATTTTCAGGCGTGATTTATTTCTGAATGGACTGCGGGCGGGCGCAACTTCGAACCTGCCACTTCTGTCCAAATTAAAACCGGGTCACTACTTGGACTGAACTTTTATTTGAATCAGACAATCTGAATCCCCCGGTTGCGGGCCGAACCTGCTTAGCAGGAAGTGAGAGAGCCGGAGGGTTTCAATTGGTTAATTCGCTGTCTTGCGTTACATCCGAAACAAACTCGGGGTCCACGCCGGCAACCGGCGGATGCCCTGGAATCGGCAGCGGATGTTCGAGCGCGAGCTGCAACACTTCGTCCATATTCTCTACAAAGTGAATGGACATTTGAGCTTGAATTTCAGGCGGTATCTCCGCCAGATCCTTTTCGTTATCTTTAGGAAGAATTACGCTGCGGAAGCCCAAGCGATGCGCGGCCAGAAGCTTTTCCTTCACTCCGCCGATGGGTAACACTTTACCACGCAAGGTGATTTCCCCGGTCATGCAAATGTCGCAGCGAACCGGAATGCGCGTCAAGGCGCTGACGATCGAGGTGCAGAGCGTGATGCCAGCCGAGGGCCCATCCTTGGGAATGGCGCCTTCGGGAACGTGCACGTGAATGTCGAGATGGCGGTAAAAGTCCTTCGGAAGGCCGAAGAGATGGGTGCGCGAGCGCACGTAACTCATGCCCGCTTGCGCGGATTCCTGCATCACGTCACCGAGCTTGCCGGTCAGGGTGAGACGGCCTTTGCCCTGCATCAGCATGGCTTCGGTAGAGAGCACCTGGCCGCCGACTTCCGTCCAGGCCAAGCCGGTGGTGAGTCCGATTTCGTTTTTCTTTTCGGCCAGGAAATCGCGATATTTCAGAACGCCGAGGAAGTCGTTGACGTTCGTATCGGTGACTGCGATTTCGACGCCTTTCCCGTCTGCCACCACTTTGCGAGCAACCTTGCGACAAACGTTAGCAACTTCGCGGCTCAGGTTGCGCACGCCCGCTTCATGAGTGTAGTGGCGAATGATGTGCGTGACGGCTTCGTCCGTAAATTTCAGGTTGGCCTTGGTCAAGCCGGTGGCTTCGATTTCTTTCGGCACCAGGAAACGTTGCGCGATTTGATGCTTTTCCTGTTCGGTGTAGCCCGGGATGCGCAGGACTTCCATGCGGTCCTGCAAGGGCTGCGGAATGGTGTGCAGCACGTTCGCGGTGCATATGAACATTACCTTGGAGAGGTCATATTCAACGTCGAGGTAATGATCGGTGAAGGCGTTGTTCAGCTCGGGGTCCAGGACTTCCATCAGGGCTGCAGACGGATCACCGCGGAAATCCATGGACATTTTGTCCACTTCGTCGAGGACGAACACGGGATTCACGGTGCCGGCTTTGCGCATCATCTGAATGATCTGGCCGGGCAGGGCGCCGATGTAAGTACGGCGGTGGCCGCGGATTTCGGCTTCGTCACGAACGCCGCCGAGCGAAACACGCACAAATTTTCTGCCGGTGGCGCGGCCGATGGACATAGCCAGGGAGGTTTTGCCGACTCCGGGGGGCCCCACAAAGCAAAGAATCGATCCTTTCGGATTCTTCACCAACTGGCGAACCGCTAGATATTCCAGAATGCGTTCTTTTATTTTCTCCAGACCGTAGTGATCTTCGGAGAGAATCGTTTCCGCTCGCTTGATGTCGCGAATTTCCTTGGAGCGTTTTTTCCACGGTACAGCCAAGAGCCAATCGAGATAATTACGCGAGACAGTGGACTCCGCGGACATAGGCGGCATCATTTCGAGACGCTTCAGCTCCTGCATGGCCTTTTCCTGCGGGCCTTCGGGCATGCCGGACGTTTCGATCTTCTTTTTAAGCTGTTCGATCTCGTTCGCTTCGCCGCGACCGAGCTCTTTCTGGATAGCTTTCAGCTTTTCGTTGAGGTAATACTCTTTTTGGGCGCGCTCCATCTGGCGTTTTACGCGCGTATTGATCGAGCGATCGACGTTGAGCTTCTCAGTTTCCACTTCCAGGATGTCCGCGATGCGGTTCAAGCGTTCGAGCGGGTCGAAAAGTTCCAGGAGTTCCTGCTTTTCCTCGACGGGAATCTGCAGGTTCGCAGCGATCGCGTCGGAAAGCTTGCTGGCATCTTCGACGCGCACCGCAGCGATCATGGTGTCGTAATTCAGGCTTTGCGAGAGCTTCACATACTGCTCGAAGAGCGTGGTGACACGGCTGGAAGCTTCCTGAAGCTGGGGCGTAGATTCCACCGGCGAGGTGACCACGCGAATCGAAGCGCGGAAGAAGCCCTCGTCGCTAGCAACTTGGATAATCTTTGCGCGGACGGTACCTTCGACCAACACCTTGATGTTGCCGTCAGGCAGTTTCACGCTCTGTACGATATTGGCGAGAGTTCCGACCTGATAAATTTCCTCGGGCTTAGGGTCGTCCACAGAGGCATCATGCTGCGTGACCAGGAAAATCTTCTTGTCGCCGGCCAGCGCGTCTTCCAGAGCGCGCACAGACGCCTCGCGCCCAACGATGAAGGGATGCATCATCTCCGGGAAAATAACCATTTCCCGCACCGGCATCATAGGCACGCGTTTCACTTCAGTTTTTTCGCGGTTGAACATCGGTTCCTTTAGGGCCAAGAGCTTAACCAGCCTTTTCCAACAAACTCCAGTTGATTTCGCGTCCTTTCACCATATCGCCTGTTACAACGAAGTCGCGAAGTTTTCGCTGGGCGGGGAGGTGGTACATCATTTCAAGCATCAAGTCTTCGAGAATCATGCGCAGGCCGCGTGCGCCCACTTTGCGTTGGAGCGCGAGTTCGGCGACGGTATCCAGGGCATCGTCGGTGAAGCGCAGGCGGACGTTTTCGAATTCAAAGAGGCGCTGATATTGGCGAACGAGCGCGTTCTTCGGTTCGGTGAGAATCCGGACCAGAGCTGACTTATCGAGGTCGCTCAAAACGCCGACCACGGGCAAGCGGCCAACAAATTCAGGAATCAAGCCGTATCGGATTAAGTCGGTTGGCTGAGCTTGTTCGAGCACTTCAATATTGCGGCGCGTAGCGGTGGTCGGCTGCACATCCGCATGGAAGCCCAGCGACTTCTGGCCTACGCGACGCTCGATAATTTTTTCCATACCTACGAAAGCTCCGCCGCAGATGAACAAGATATTCGTGGTGTCCACGGGCGTAAATTCCTGGTGCGGATGCTTGCGTCCACCTTGTGGCGGAACGTTGGCAACAGTGCCTTCCAGGATTTTCAGCAGCGCTTGCTGCACGCCTTCACCCGAAACGTCGCGGGTGATCGAAGGATTTTCGTCCTTCTTGGAAATCTTATCGATCTCGTCGATATATATGATGCCTTGCTGAGCGCGGGCGACATCGCCATCGGCGGCCTGCAACAACTTCAAAATAATATTTTCGACGTCTTCGCCGACGTAGCCGGCTTCGGTGAGCGTGGTCGCGTCAACGATGGCGAAGGGCACGTCGAGCATGCGCGAAAGAGTCTGGGCCAAAAGCGTCTTGCCGGTGCCGGTGGGACCAATCAGTAGAATATTGGACTTCGCGAGTTCCACATCGCCGGGTTGCTTGTTCAGGAAGATGCGCTTGTAGTGGTTGTAAACCGCCACGGCGAGCTTCTTCTTCGTTTTGTCCTGGCCGATGACGTAGCCATCGAGAAAAGCTTTGATTTCGGGAGGGCGCGGCAGACGGCGATTGACCGGGCTGGCTTGCTCGCGCTTTTCGTCTTCCAGGATCTGCTGGCAGACGCCCACGCATTCGTTGCAGATGTATGACCGCGGATACTCAGAGGGAGAGCTGATGAGCTTCTCCACCTGCTCCTGCGTTTTATGGCAGAAGGAACATCGCAACGGCTCTTCTGGGGTGAACCGCTTCACAAAGTGTGTCCTCGTCTTTTGGGAGCTACGACAGCGACGACAAATGTATTCCTTATTGTAAGACGAAGGGCGGGCCGGCTGCAGAGAATCATCGCTTTAGATACTAACCCTTTGGAACCCACTAACGGTGCTTCGAAATAATTTCGTCGACAATTCCGTAGGCCTTGGCTTGCTCTGCCGTCATGATGAAATCGCGTTCCACGTCGCGCTCGATCTTTTCAATCGACTGGCCGGTATGTCCGGCGAGAAGCTTGTTGAGCGCTTCGCGCGTGCGCAGGATTTCCTTGGCGTGAATGTCGATGTCGGTGGCCTGTCCGGATAAGCCGGACATCCAGGGCTGGTGAATCAACACGCGGGAATTGGGAAGCGCGTAACGCTTCTTGGGCGTGCCGGAAGCAAGCAGCACAGCCGCTATCGAAGCGGATTGGCCGATGCAATAGGTCACCACGTCGGGGCGCACAAACTGCATGGTGTCATAAATGGCCATTCCGGCCGAAATAGAGCCGCCCGGCGAGTTAATGTAAACCGAAATGTCTTTTTCCGGGTCTTCGGACGCCAGGAATAGCAATTGGGCGGTCACTAAGTTAGCTACATGATCGTCAATCGGCGTGCCGATGAAGATGATGTGGTCCTTCAGCAACCGAGAGTAAATATCGTATGCTCGCTCGCCCCGATTGGTCTGTTCAACGACCATCGGAACCAGTGTTGTGGCACGCGGACTGCCGTCGTCTGTATGTCTCATAGGGAGTGTGTTTGCGCGCTGAGGAACCCGAACCTACTTTTCACTTTTGGCCGTCGTCTCGATCCGGGTGTTGCGGTAGAGCCAATCTATCGTTTTGTCGCTGCGCAACTTAGATTTCATCGTATCGAGCGCTCCTTGCTTTGTCAAGCGAGCACGCAACGCGGTTGCAGATTCGCCACTGCGTTCCGCGAGGGCTTCAATCCGTTTTTCAACTTCTTCATCGGTCACGTCGATCTTTTCCGCCTCTGCGATACGATCGATGAGCAACTCGGCCTTTACGTCATCCACCGCACGATCGTGCTGGCGTTTGCGAAGCGCCACCCAATCGACATTTACCGCCCGAGGGTCCACGCCTTGAGCCGCCAGGGTGCGAACGGTGCGCTCAAGCCTTACGTCCATCTGATGCTCGACCAGTGCTTCCGGAACCGGAAAATCGTGCTGCTTCACCAGGACTTCCAAAATTTTCTCACGAGCCTGCGATTGCTGCTGATCTTCTTTGGCGGCTTCGAGATCCTTGGTGATCAAGTCGCGCATTTCGGTGACAGTTGAGAAGCCGCCCTTTTCTCCGGCGGCATCCTTGGCAAACTCGTCGTTCAGCTCGGGGAGCTTCTTTTCCTTGATGCCCTGAACCTCCACCGTGTAGTCGTAGGCCTTGCCGGCAAGTTTTTGGTCGGGATAGTCATCCGGATACTGCGAGCGGAATCTTTTCGTATCGCCTGGAGTTGCGCCGCGCAAATTCTCAGTAAAACTTTCCAGAGTTTCTTCCGCGCCGATGTGGCACAGGATGTTGTCGGCTTGTACAGGTTCACCTTCGCCGACAGGCATTCCGGAAAGTTTAATGAGGACGTAATCTCCGTCCTTAGCGGGGCGGCCTTCGACGGGCACGAACGTGGCAGCGCGCTCGCGCATTTCTTCAATGGTCTTATCAACTTGTGCGTCACCCGCTTCGACCGCGTCAATATTGACGGAGAGATTTTTGTAATCGCCCAAGTCGAATTCCGGTAGCACTTCAAATACGGCGCGGAATCGCAGCGGCTCGCCTTCCTTGAAATCAACCTTGTCCACTTCGGGGCGCGTCACCGGAATGAGGTTTTTTTCGCCGAGCGCTTTCTCGAGATATTCGGGAACCAAAGATTGCACCACTTCGCCTTGAATGTCTTCCGCGAAACGGCGGCGGATGAGCGTGACGGGAGCTTTGCCGGGACGAAATCCCGGGACACGCGCGACTTTGGCGAGATCACGCGCTACTTTTTCGGTTGCTTTCGTTACGTTCTCGGCTGGAATTTCCAGCTCGAGTTCGCGTTTGCATGTGACTTCAGTCATTGAAATTTTTCGGGAAGAATTTAAAGCAAACCCTAGCCAATTTACCTTTCACTCGTTCCAAATTCCAGGAGCAAAGCAGGGAAGTGCGGCGGGCATTCACCGCGAGTGAAATCCCAGTATAGGGAAGACGGTCCTGCGCGTCAACCCGGCGGATGCTGTGAAAGTCGCGATTTTCTTTGCGTGTGAAAAAAATCTGCGGAAGAAGGGACTCGAACCCCTACGGCCTTTCGGCCACCAGCTCCTAAGGCTGGCGCGTCTGCCAATTCCGCCACTTCCGCGTCGGTTGGCTGGTACGATTATACAGGCGTTTGTAATCGGACAAAGGCAAAGGGTAGCTCAGGGCCGGCCGCTATGTCCGTTGCTATGACACAGCTACTTATGTGCGGGCGAGTTTGCGTGGCCCGGCACGGGAATGCGCTTGCAGGCATGATTAGGTTTTGCTAGGCTCCGGCCCAACAAGCGCCAGGTGTCTCGGAGGATTCATGCCACACTGCACGAAATGCGGAGCCAACGTCGCGGACAATGCCGCGTTCTGTCCAAGTTGCGGCGCGACAGTGGGAGCCGCGTCTCCATCTGGGCCAGCGGTCTCGTCACAGTCCGGGTTGGCGGAAAATGTGGCAGGGCTGCTGTGTTACGTTCTCGGGTGGATAACCGGGCTGATTTTCTTCCTGACGGATAAACGGCCGTTCGTTCGTTTTCACGCCGCCCAATCGATTGTAGTCTTCGGGTCATTGATGATTATTCGAATCATTATCGGCATGATGTTCGTGACAAGTGGCCTAGCGGGAATCGGGACGGGACTTTCTCTCGGGATTATTCTTTCCGGGCTGGTTTCTATAGTGGGTTTGATTCTTTGGATTTTGCTGATGATTAAGGCTTATCAGGGCGAACGCTATCGATTGCCGATTGCTGCGGAGTTCGCTGACAAACTCGCGGGAAAATCTTAACGGCGAGCTGCACGGCTGCGTCCTATCGTTATCCTGACGACCGACACGCCTCGATCCACCTCACCGGCTCTCTCGCTGCCAGCTTCTCTGCATCCTCCTTACCTCTTGACATCCAGCGGCCGAGCGTCCATCTTTATTGGCTTTCCTTTGCCGGGTACTGAAGGCGTACGTGTATCGCGGGAGACGTGAGTGAAGCTTCGCCTTTGTTTTCATGACCGATGTTTCGATGGAGCGGCATCAGCCGCGGTTTTTACGCGCTTCTACCGCGAGCGTATTCATCCCGACGCCCAAATCTTTTACACGGGCATGACTCACAAAGCTTCGCACCCATTCGAGGATGGAATTTTCGACGGCGACGAGAATGCCATCGTGGACTTCAAATATTCCAGTTCACCGCTGCTGACCTGGTGGTTTGACCATCATCAGAGCGCGTTTTTGACTCCCGAGGATGCCGAGCATTTTCGCCGCGACCACTCCGGCAAAAAGTTTTACGACCCGGATTACAAGTCCTGCACCAAATTTCTGGCCACCATTGCCTCTGAAAAGTTCGGATTTAATGCCGAACCGCTCGCGGAGTTGATCCACTGGGGAAACATTATTGACGGCGCACAATTCGCTACGCCCGAAATTGCCGTGGGACTGGCGGAACCGGCCATGCAGCTCGCGCTGGTGATTGAAGCGGCGCCCGAGACGGACCTGGTGCCGAAATTAATTCCGTATATGGCCAAGCTTTCACTGGCCGGGATGGTGGAATTGCCGATGGTGCAGAAGCATCTGGGCAGCTTGCTCGAACGGCACCGACGTTCGCTGGATATTTTGCGCGACCGCACCGATTCGCGCGACGGCGTGATTTATTTCGACGTCAGCGATCTGGATCTGGAAGGCTATAACAAGTTCATTCCTTATTTCTTGTATCCAGACGCAGTGTATTCGGTAGGCGTGAGCGCGTCGCCGATGCGAACGAAAGTTTCGGTGGGGACAAGCCCCTGGAAAGAAATCGCGGCGGATGTGAATCTGGCGTCGCTCTGCGAAAAGTATGGTGGCGGGGGACATGCGCGTGTAGCAGCGATTTCGTTGGGGCCGGGTGATCTGGTCCGTGCGCGTCAGGTAGCGCAGGAGATCGCCGCGACTCTTCGCCGTTCAAAGTAAATCCGCGTTCGTTGGGCGCCGGATTTTATCGTGTTACACTATCTATCCTTTTGCTGGGCCGGTAGCTCAATGGTAGAGCAGCTGACTCTTAATCAGCGGGTTGGAGGTTCGAGTCCTCCCCGGCTCACCAGCTTTCTTCAACTAACCCAATGAGTTAAGGACATCGGATCACTGTAGCCATTACATCTTTTTAGCTCTAGTGTCTAAACACTGTCTGCCAATCCCGAACAACCTGGGTTGAGAGGATATACCGTTCGATATGTCTATCAATACGACAGCTTCGGGAATTGGGTGCAAAGAATCCGAATCCTAACTGTGGATTCGCAACCCGAAGAGTCTAGCGCGTGGAACCGCAAGATTTCGTACTACCAACCCCAATGAGATAAATAGTTCTGATTAGACTGCCGGACGGCAGGAATTCGAGCTTCTGTCGGTACCAAATCGTTTTCGCTTCTGCTCAAGACGTTTTGGGGGCGGGTTGCGCTCCCCAAGCAAGCTGTCTCCTGGCTCCAAGCCAAAGGGGCCGAAGTCGCAGAAACTCCTTGTTTTCAACTCCATAGGCGCTTGGATTCCCTCCTTGGAATTAATTTAGGAATTCTTTGGCGCTCCTTACATCCCAAAATTGGAGCGCAGTCGTCCTCACCAATACGCTCACCAAATACAACGCCAAGACTTCTTTTCAAGCTATTACTTCGGTTTGGAATGTGCCTTTTGCGCAAGAAGCATTCAACAGCGAGGGAGGCAACATCTGCGATGGCACAACCGACGTGGTCGCGGTATGGAACGGTATAGACGGCTCGGGGCTTGCCAAGGCGGGTAACGATGACGTGTTACAAGCTCCACCCCGCCGGGCCCCGGTAAAGACTGCCGAGATTACCAATGAATGATAGAGAAACATAGGAATCAAAGAACAAGAAGCGCTACATTAGGATGTGGCTTCCCTTCGCACTGTCCCGGAGCTGGAGGCACGCTCGCCGGGAGCTGAGGAGTGCTGCCGTCAGCATTCGGCAGTTGGCCTGTCTGTCACGAGTGAATATGAGGATGAAGGCCAGAACCACTATTTCAATGTTCTCAAGACTGCTTGATAGTTGACGAGAAGGCGGCGCGAAGCGGTGGAATTGATTCCGAAGGCGCTGGCGCGAAGTTGTGCAGGAAGAGTGCTGCTAATTCTAGTAGAGTCCGAGCGTGAGCTTTGTAAGCGCAATGATCGAGGGCGCAGAGCTAAGGCTGCGGCAGCCGGCTGAATGTCTTCGTTCCTACCTTGGGTGCTTCTGGACGATTAGGACTTCTTTTGCGACGCGTTTGCGAAGTTTGCCGGACGCATGCGCGACGATTTCGTGCCAGGTGCTCGCGCGAGGAGTGGCGCGCTGTTTTTTTGTTGGACCACTCTTAGCGCCACAAGAGCGCCGGCCAAGAGCGGGACAGGAACTTTTTGGCGTGCGTTTGCGGCCAGGTGCGGCTTTTGCGCTGGTCGGAATCCCGATGCACAAAATTACTGGGCGTCGCATGGGGCTCGAATTGGCAATGCCTGGGGATGGCAGCAGGCTCTCGAAAGGCCTTGGTGAGGTGGCCACAGCGGAGGAGCGGATCGACATTCTAGAGCGATTCCTCGTCGAGCGGCTGGCAGGAGCGAGAATCGAGCCGCGCGTCGCGTTGTTTCTCAAACGGATCGAAGGAAGCGGGGGGCAAATACGTATTGAGGAGCTGGCTCGCGAATGCGGAGTCAGCGCGCGGCAGTTGCGCCGGCTGTTGATGACGTGGGTAGGTCTGCCGCCGAAGCGCGTGGGGCGCGTGATTCGCCTTCAGGCGTTCTTGCAACACGCCGAGACGTCTTCTGAGAAGAAGCCAACCGAAACAGCTCTGGAACTGGGGTATTTCGACCAGGCGCACATGAGCAATGAGGTTGCCCGGTTTGCGGGAGCAAGTCCGGGAGCGATTGTCCCCCAGCGCGTGGCCGATTTTTCCAAGACGCGCTGCCGATAAACTCCTAGACTCGTGATGGCTGAGGGAACCCTTCGGACATGAAAATGGCGGCGATGGGCGTGCGGATGCACTCTGGATGGGGCGCGCTGGTGGTGGTGGCGAATGAGGACGGGCGCGTCAATGTGGTGGCACGGGAACGGATCGAGGTCATAGACGAGAAGGCTGGTGGCAAGCGGCAGCCGTATCATCGCGCGAAAAATCTGGCGCTGGACGAAGCCGAGAAATATCTTGCGGCCTGCGCAGCAGAGTCGAGGCGCTTGGCGACGGGCTCGATTCGCGGGCTGACGGAGGATTTGCAGAAGCGTAACTATCGGCTGGCGAAGTGCGCGGTGCTGACGGCGTCGGGACGCGAACTGCCGCCGCTTGCGGGGATACTTGCGGCGCATCCGCTGATTCACACCGCGGAAGGGGAGTTTTTTCGCAACGCGATCTGCTTGGCGTGTGAAGGGCTAAGATTGAGCGTATTGCGAGTGCGGGAGCGCGAGGTCGAGAGCGCGGCGAAGGCCTCGCTGGGAAGGGCGACTGCGACCGTGATGAAACAAATCGTGTATTCAGGAAAGAGCCTCGGCCCGCCATGGACGCAGGACCACAAGAAAGCAGCTCTGGCGGCGTGGATGGCGCTGCACGAACACAAAGGCGGGACGCTGATTTCGAAGGCGCAGGCATAGGCATAGGCATAGGCA
This sequence comes from Candidatus Acidiferrales bacterium, assembly GCA_050012395.1. GTDB lineage: Bacteria > Acidobacteriota > Terriglobia > Acidiferrales > UBA7541 > Palsa-295. The sequence goes on along the minus strand of JBEKHG010000025.1, from coordinate 3,154 downwards.
TAGGCATAGGCATAGGCATAGGTAAAAACCGTGATTCGACGACAGGAGTTGTTAGCGTTGATGCGTCTCTACCCGTTGGTGACAACGGCGACGATTTCGCCGGATGGCGCGCCCCAAGCGGCGATATTGGGCGTGGCGGCCAGCGATCAGCTGGAGCTGGTGTTTGATACGGTAGACAATTCGCGGAAGTTCCGGAATGTGCAGCGCGACGGGCGAGTTGCGGTAGTGTTTGGCGCGGCGGGCGGGTACAAGAGCGGCAGTCATGACGAGCGGACAGTGCAATACGAGGGAAGAGCCAACATTCCAAGCGGAGAAGAACTCAAGCGCGTGCAGGAAGAGATTTATTTCAAACAGTTTCCTGATGGGCGCGCGCGTTTGAAGTGGGAGCACATTACTTACGTGCGCGTGCGGCCAACTTGGATCCGTTACAGCAATTATAATGCGGACCCGCCGGAGATTATTGAGTGGAGCGGAGACGCGTTGGACAAGTTAGTTGCAAAAGTCTGATAACTCCCGATTAGTCGGGTGGTCTCAATGGGTCGGTGCAACACCATCTAATATAAATCCTCTGTTCAAAGGTGGTGTGTATGACCCAAGGAAAACGGGTGGCGCTTTCTGCGGCGCGGCGGACCGAGCTATGGAGCCGCTGGAAGGCGGGGGAGTCGCTGCACACGATTGGGCGCGCCTTAGGCAAGCCGCCTAACTCCATTCATGGTTTTTTATCGCAGCACGGCGGGATTGTTCCGCCCGTTCGTCGGCGCTCGCTGCTGGTGCTCACCGCGGTCGAGCGGGAAGACATTTCTCGAGGGATCGCTTCCGGTTCGTCGATTCGTGATATAGCCAAAGATCTGCAGCGGGCTGCGTCAACGGTCAGCCGAGAAGTCGCACGCCATGGTGGCCGTTCTGAGTATCGCGCCCAGGAAGTGGATCAGGAGCTTGGGACTAGGCCTTGCGGTCCAAACGGTGCCTTCTGGCCATCCATGTAAGGCTGCGGAAGGTTGTTGCGAGTAAACTGATTCTGGATTGGTCGCCGCAACAGAGTATTTGGGTTACAAGTGTGTGCGACACATGCGGACGATTGCTCGGGGCAATTCGCTCGACATGCTTTAGCATCATGAAATTTCCTCCGTCACTCCGCAAGATGCTGTAAATTGGCCGGGCTTGAACTGGAGGATACGCCGCATGAGCCACGTACTCCGATTTTCGTCTTTGGTTTTGACCCTTTCTCTCGTCGTGCTGTGGATCTCGGTGCAGATCGGCGTTTTCTTTCGAAAGAGGCGCCGGAGCCTGGAAGAAAATGAGCGCGGAGACTTCAACACTATAATGACTGCAATCCTGACGCTGTTAGGCCTAATCATCGGATTCAGCTTTTCGATGGCCATCTACCGATATGACCAGCGGAAAGTATTGGAGGAGGCAGAGGCCAACGCTATCAGTACTGAGTATGTCCGAGCAGATTTCCTGCCCGCACCGTATGCGGCGAAAGTCCGTACGCTGCTTCGAGATTATCTCGATCAGCGTCTTCTATACTATACGACCCGGGATGAACGCCAGCTTGTACAAATCGAGTCCGCTACTGCCCAATTGGAGGCCGAAATGTGGTCCGCAGTCCAGGTCCCCACTGCGGCGCAGGCAACAGCGCCTCTCACCGTTACCTCCATGGGTATGAATGATGTCTTGAACTCCAGGGGGTACACACAGGCTGCTTGGTTGAACCGCATCCCGAATGCCGCGTGGGGTCTGATGGCCGCAATCGCCATTTTCTGTTGCGTATTGATCGGGTACGGTGCGCGTCGGGGTGGAGCGAAAACCATGTTGCTTCTTGTCCTGCCGCTGGTAATCTCCATCTCGTTCACTCTGATAGCGGACATCGATAGCCCGCGTGGCGGCGTCGTCCGCGTGCGCGCGGAAAATCTAACAAGTCTCTACCAACTGTTGCACGCACACATCCTTGATACCAAGTAAAGCGAGAATCGTTCGGGCCACAAAAGTTTTGACAGGTTGAACCGTCAATTCTGACAATTGCTACTCTCCGAGGCTGAGCAAAATACGATGGCCAATTTCAGCTCAAGCGGTGGGCAGTACAGGGAATCCGCCTGATCTGGTGCCGCGCGACTTCCGCAAGACGGCGGGAGTCTTGATCGAAACAGTCGGCAGTGAAGAGACCAGTTGATTCCATGAAAAACGCCGAGAAACGAGTTTCGAGCCCTTACAAAAATCTCAAATCCCGAAAAGTTGGACACGCCACATCTTCGATCTTCAAAACCGCTTGGATTGTCCTCGCGTTGTTAGTCGCGGCCTACCTTGATTGTGGCGTCCGATACGCTTTTTATTCCCCGGCCCGATCCTCAAATTATCTTTGGGCCGCGTATCACGTCCATTCCACGATGTCTGATGGGCTCGGGTCGCCCGAGGAAATTGCGGTTCAAGCACGCACAGCGGGAGTTTCTCTAGTTTTGCTCACTGACCATGGCAATCCAAATCTCGCAGCGACCATGTTTCATAAACTTATCAATGGCGTAACCCTTGTTGGCGGGTCCGAAGCCCGTTTGCCCGACGGGCGCCTTACTTTTTTCGGCGCGACAGATTTGCCGCACTACTCAATTTCAGCATTCCCGCCGAATGCGATGGAGGACGCGCGCAGGTGGGGCGCCTTCCCCGTCATAGCCTATCCCGATGATCCGATCTATGGTTGGAACTACTGGAAGACGGATATCGCTCCCGGCGGAATCGAAGTGTCGAACCTTTTCACTTGCGTTCGTGGCTTGTCGGTCGCGGATAAGCTCCTGTTGGTCCTCTTCTATCCATTTTCTCGGTTTTATTTTCTGAAGAGCATTTCGTTTCCAGCAAAGTCTTTGGCTCGTTGGGATGAATTTCTTCAACGCGGAAAAACATGGGGGCTCATAGCGGCTGATGCTCACGGTGGTTTTCGTGTGGGAAAGTGGGGCTCAGTGTTGACACCATCCTACGACGACATGTTCTCGTTCGCGGGATTAGGCTACGACAGAAAATATGCCTCGCAACCTGACCACGCCTATCCCTCCGGCCATCTTGACACCGGATTCCGTAGAGACGCGTCTCGGCACATTGAAGTTTTTCGACGGCTTCCCGGACGACGCGACGGTTCAGAAGGTGTATGACAACCTCGATTTTT
>JBEKHG010000024.1:0-66569 GCA_050012395.1 Candidatus Acidiferrales bacterium | reverse complement strand
AGAAATTTGGAGTTTCGCTCGGAGTTTTTCAACTTATTTAATCACCCCCAATTTGGCAATCCACAGACTCTATCGGAGAACCCGACTTTTGGGGTGATCAACACTACGGTTGTCTCTCCGCGAGTTATCCAGTTCGCGTTGAAATTGAATTTTTAGCCCCTATCAGCATCAACGCGGATCTTTCGCACAGCGCGGGCGGATGCACAAAATTAGAAGTCGGCGATTTCTTTCTTCGAATTTAAAGGCACAACCATCGTGTCAGGACTTCAACTGGACCGGCTGGTACTTCGCGAGTTGAACTTGCCGTTGAAGTATCCGTTTGAAACTAGCTTTGGTCGCACGACAAACCGCCGTGTCCTCATCATTCAAGCAATCGATAGCGATGGCGCAGCCGGTTATGGCGAATGCGTGGCCATGGAAGCTCCGCTCTTTAGCGGGGAAACAATCGACACAGCATGGATCATCATCGCGAAACATATTGCGCCGCTGCTCGCCTCACAAGGTTTGCAGGCCGACAACGTGTTCCAAGCGCTTTCGCCAATTCGCGGAAATCAGATGGCGAAAGGCGCGGTGGAAGCCGCTGTCTGGGATTTGGAATCGAGGCGACTCGGCTTGCCGCTTTGGAAGCATCTGGGCGGTACACGCACTGAGATCGCTTGCGGTGTCTCAATAGGAATTCAGTCCAGCACCGGTGAGCTTCTCGAAACAGTTGCGCGAGAGCTCGACAGCGGATATCAGCGCATAAAAATAAAAATCAAGCCCGGGCAAGATTTGAAATTGGTTCAAGCAGTGAGGTCCCGGTATAAGGACATCGTCCTCTCAGTGGATGCCAACGCAGCCTATTTTCTTGATCGCGATGCGGCGTTAATGAAGGAGCTCGATAACTATAACCTCCTAATGATTGAGCAGCCCCTGGCTCCTGGCGATTTGGTGGACCATGCCAAATTGCAGCGGCAGCTCAGCACGCCACTTTGCTTGGATGAGTCAATCGCTAGCGCGGCAGACGCCCGCTATGCACTGGAACTTGGCGCTTGCCGCATTATCAATATTAAGCTCGGCAGAGTCGGAGGATTTTCTCAGGCTCGCGAGATTCAGGCGCTCGCCCTTCGGCGCGAGATTCCAGTATGGTGCGGCGGCATGCTCGAGACCGGCATTGGCCGTGCGCACAATATTGCGATGTCGTCGCTGCCCGGATTTACGTTGCCCGGAGATGTTTCCGCCAGCCAACGATATTGGAGTGAGGATATTATCGAGCCTGAAGTGGAAGTCAGCTCGCGTGGCACCATTGAAGTCTCCAAGGGGCCGGGATTTGGTTTTCGCGTTCGAACCGATCGCATGGAAAAGCTGACAGTTCGGTTGGAAACAGTTCCGGTTGGGAGCTTGACGACTTCGACGAGCACGGGATAACCCCTGTTGCTCGATTTTGAAAAAACAATGAGGTGACGCAAATGTTCTTCAGATGGGGGTCCGCAGCCAGAGCGAACAAATGGCGCCAAGCTACGTCGATTCGCCCAAAAACTGACCTGCGGCTCAAGAACGGCAAGCGTCTTACGATCCTGGCGGCTGTCTGTTTGTGCTTAATCCTTGGGTCTTCGTGGGCGCAAGGGCCCGCAACGAAAACCGCGAAAGTAGTTCCGCAAAACTCGAAAGAGGTTGCATCGCCCGCGTCTACGCCCGCGCTGACGGAACCGGACTTGCGCGCTTTTGTCGACGGAATCGTGCCGCTTCAGCTCGAGCGCGGCAACATCGCCGGGGCGGTCGTCCTGGTCGTTAAGGATGGCAAAGTTTTATTTTCTAAGGGTTATGGTTACGCGGATGTGGCGACAAAAAAGCCGGTAACTCCGGAAGGCACTCTTTTCCGACCCGGCTCGATTTCAAAATTATTTACCTGGACCGCGGTAATGCAACTTGTGGAAGAAGGCAAGTTGGACCTCGATCGCGATGTAAACGATTATTTGGACTTCAAGATTCCGCCTGCCTTCGGCAAACCTATTACCCTGCGCAATATCATGACACACACTTCCGGGTTTCAGGAAACCGCCAAGGATCTCTTTGTCAAGGACGCGGGCGATATGAAACCGCTCGACGAATATTTGAAAGCGCACATGCCCGCGCGGATTTTCCCTCCAGGAGAAATTCCGGCTTATTCAAATTACGCTACCTCGATAGCTGGCTACATCGTGCAGCGGGTGTCCGGACAACCGTTCAACGATTACATTGAGCAGCATATTCTGAAGCCGCTGGACATGACGCATTCAACATTCGTGCAGCCATTGCCGGACGCACTGAAGCCATTGATGTCGTCGGGCTACACCGTTGCGTCTCAGCCGGCTAAGGATTACGAATTCGTCCAAGCCTTCCCGGCGGGCAGCTCAGCCGTTTCAGCAGCGGACATGTCACATTTCATGATCGCTCACCTGCAGGACGGGCAATATGAAGGTACGCGGATTCTGAAACCCGAGACAGTGGCGCTGATGCATTCTCGTCAATTCGCCTATAACCCCGCACTCAATGGCATGTGCTTAGGCTTTTATGAGGAGACGCGCAACGGTCACCGGATTATCGGCCATGCCGGAGACACGGTCTATTTCCACAGCGACCTTCACCTGATGCCGGACCAAGGCATCGGCTTTTTCGTTTCCTACAATAGCGGCGGCAAGAGCGAGATCAGTAGCCGTACAGAGTTATGGAATAAGATTCTGGACCGCTATTTCCCGTATACACCTCCGCCGGCGGCGCCTGTGGCCGACCCCAAGGCCGACGTTCAAGCCGTGAGCGGTTATTACGAGCCCAGCCGCCGTGAGCAGACCAATATTTTGAAAGTCACTTCAATGTTGGGTCAGCTGAAGGTATCTCCCGACGCGGATGGAGGGATCCGGATCGATCCCCTTAAGGATTCTGCGGGGGAATTAATTCACTGGCAGGAAGTCGGGCCTTTCCTATTTCGACAAAAAAACGGCCAGGATCTCGTCGGCTTCCGTCGCGATGCAACGGGCCGGTTGGTTCTCTCGATAGATTTTCCATTCTTTATCTTTCAGCCCGTGAGTGGATTGGAAAGCAAAGGGTTTAATTCATTTCTCTTCATCGCGAGCATTGTTCTGTTGTTACTTGGCTTAATCTTGTGGCCCATTGCGGGTCTCATCCGCAAACACTATGGGCAAAAGCTCAATCTCAGCCCGCGAGATCGTCGCTGGCGCTTCCTGGTGAAAATCGTCTGCGCAATCGACATAGTGTTTATTTTGGCTTGGGTCTTCTTGGCCAGCCGCTTGGATTCTGGTGTTCTGTCCGAGAGTCTCGATCCCTGGATTCACCTCATCCAGGTTATTGGCGTTTTAGGTTGCCTCGGGGCGTTGGTCGCGATTTACAACGCCTACCGTTCTTGGTCAGACCGGGGGCGCTGGATCTGGGCCAAGTTTGCAGACGCTTTGGTCGCGCTCGCGTGCCTTGGCTTCGCATGGTTGATGCTGGCGTGGGATCTGTTGAATTTCAATTTGAACTTTTAGCTTTTGTGTGGGAGGCCAAGAGGAAACTGATGAAACAATCCGTCTCTAAGCTATTTTTGTTTTGCGCGCTCATAAGCGCAGTCCTGGTGGTGGAGCTTTCGGCGCAAGGACAGGAATCGCCGCAGCGGCCTGATTATAGTTCGATGTTCAACAAGACCGACGCCATGATTCCCACGCGCGATGGTTTGAAGCTTCACACTGAAATCTACGTCCCGAAAGATGCGAAAGAAGCTCTGCCTTTTCTTCTGACGCGAAGTCCCTACGGCCTGGCGGATGACAAGCAGGGCTACTCCCAATACTTGGGTCTTTACACGGAAATGTTTGCGGATGGTTACATTTTCGTTTTCCAGGACATCCGTGGAAGATACGGCTCGGAAGGAACATTCGTAATGCAGAGGCCGGCGCGTGATAGAAAAGATCCGCACTCTATCGACGAAGGCACCGACACTTACGACACCATCGATTGGCTGATTAAAAATGTTCCGAACAACAACGGACGCGCGGGCGAAGTGGGAATCTCGTACGGAGGATGGCTGACAGCGATGTCCCTCTTGGAGCCGCACCCGGCGCTGAAGGCTGTTTCGGAGCAGGCATCACCAGCGGACATGTTCCTGGGCGATGATTTTCACCACAACGGAGCGTTCCGGTTAAGCTATGGCTTCGAGTACGCAGCGCTGATGGAGACAGGCAAGACAAATTTTCAGTTTCAATTCGACAAGTACGACACATTCGAATGGTATCTCGCGCTGGGTCCACTTTCGAATGCAAACAAACTGTATTTCCACAATTCCTTGCCTACCTGGAACGATTTCGTCGCGCACCCGAACTATGACGAGTTTTGGCGAAAACAGTCGTTCGCAAGTTATTTCGAAGACCTGAAGCTGCAAGTTCCAAATCTGAACGTTGCCGGATGGTGGGATCAGGAAGACTTCTACGGCCCGGTGACAATTTACGAAATACTAAAAAAAAATGACACGAATCACAACAACTATCTGGCGGTTGGTCCATGGAACCACGGTGGATGGGAACGAACGGGCGGCACGAAACTCGGCAACATCGATTTTGGCAGTGATACCAGTAAGTATTTCCGCGAGCACATTCAGGCTCCATGGTTTGCCTATTGGCTGAAAGACAAGGGCGCACCTCCCGCACATCAAGTGGTGACGTTTGAGACTGGTGCGAATTCCTGGAAATCCTGGGACGCCTGGCCGCCCACGGACGGCGTGAAAAGGCGAAGTCTCTACTTCAGTGCCGGTGGCAAGCTATCGTTTGATCAGCCTTCAGAAACTTCGGATGGATTTGAAAGCTATATCTCCGATCCCGCAAACCCTGTTCCTTATCGGCAGAGACCGGTGGAAGAAACCTATTCTCCTGGAAGCCGTTGGTACACCTGGCTGTTGGAAGATCAGCGCTTTGTAAATCAGCGGCCGGATACGCTCACCTGGGAGACGGACACACTATCCGAAGATATTTCCGTGGCGGGCGATATCGTTGCGCATCTTTTTGCGTCAACTACCGGCACCGATAGCGACTGGATCGTAAAATTGATCGACGTTTATCCGGAAAAGTACGAGCCTGACCCGAAAATGGGCGGATACGAGCTGATGGTGGCGGATGAAGTTTTCAGGGGACGTTTTCGCAAAAGTTTCGAAAAGCCGGAGCCCATTGTCGCAAATGAAGTGACGCCGTACACAATCGATCTTCACACGAACGACCATGTGTTTCTTAAGGGACATCGGATCATGGTGCAAGTACAGAGCACATGGTTCCCGGTCATAGACCGCAACCCGCAGAAATACGTGCCGAATATTTTTGAAGCGGTGGCAGCGGATTATCAGAAAGCTACACAGCGAATCTATTTCTCGAAGAAGTTTTCTTCGAGTATCGAGCTTCCGGTAATTGCTCACTGAACCCTTGATCGGGATGCGTTACGTTAAGATCTCGCGCAACAAACATACGTGTTTGAATAACCCATGGAGGTCAGGAATGAAAAAGGTATGCGCGTCTCTTGTTCTCATACTGTTCTCTTGTGCTGTAGTGAGGGCGCAAGGTGACAAACCGCTGCTGATGCAATCTCCCACCTTGAACGCTTCGCACATCGTATTTGCTTACGGCGGCGAACTCTGGAGTGTAGGTCGCGAGGGAGGCGTGGCGTTACAGTTGACCAGTGGAGTAGGGCAGAAATCCAATCCGCACTTTTCGCCTGACGGCAAGTGGATTGCATTTACGGCGGAATATGGCGGCAACCGTAATGTGTACGTAATGCCTGCCGAAGGCGGCGAGCCGCGCCAGCTTACTTACGCACCCGGACCTGACATTGCGGAAGGCTGGACTCCGGACGGCAAGGCCGTGCTTTTCCGCTCGTCGCGCGAAAACTTTTCTCCCCGCTACGAGCAGCTATACACGATTTCAACCGCGGGCGGTTTCGCAAAGCTGGTTCCGCTGCCAATGGGTTACCAGGGATCTTACGACGCGGACGGCACTCATCTGGCTTATACACCGCTGCCCCGTGAGTTGTTCTTCCTCGGCGATGCTCTAGTTCATGCGTTCTGGGCTCATTATCACGGCGGGCTGGCACCGCAAGTCTGGATCGCAAATCTGAAAGACTCTGAAGTGATCAAAATTCCTCATGAAAATGCGAGTGACTTCAACCCCATTTGGATTGGAAGCAAGGTTTATTTTCTGTCCGCGCGCACCGAGCCGATTGCCATGTGGGTCTACGATACGAATTCGAGGACGGTGTCGTGTGTGATCGATAATCAAGGCATGGACATCATGTCCGCATCCGCTGGGCCTGGCGCAATCGTGTACGAGCAATTCGGCTCCCTACATCTCTACGATCTTGAAAGCGGCCATGAACGAGAAGTTCACGTCGAAATACGCGGCGACTTTCCGGAAATTCGCACACATTTCGAGAAAGTCGCAGACCATGTTTTGAATATAGGAATTTCACCTACCGGAGCGCGCGCGGTTTTCGAAGCTCACGGTCAAATCCTCACCGTGCCTGCCGAAAAAGGCGATGTTCGCAATATCACAAATTCTCAGGGCGTTGCTAACCGTTTACCTGCCTGGTCTCCTGACGGAAAATCGATCGCCTACTTTTCGGATGCTTCAGGCGTATACGAGCTATGCATTAAGGATCAAGACGGGATGAAACCGGCCCGCTCGATCAGCCTCGGGAATAATCCTTCCTATTTTTTCGATTTGGCTTGGTCGCCTGACAGCAAGAAAGTTACCTACACCGACAAACACCTGAACCTTTGGTACCTTGACCTGGAACATCCCGCTCCGGTGAAGATCGACACCGATACCTATTTTTCATTCGAACGCGGGATTAACCCGTCGTGGGCGCCGGACAGCCGTTGGATCACCTACACAAAAATCCTCGGCAATCATATGCGCGCGGTCTTTGTTTACTCGCTCGGTTCCAACAAAACAACTCAAGTGACCGATGGAATGAGTGATGCGGAGTACGCGGCATTCGATAAGGGCGGCAAATATCTCTACTTTACCGCCAGCACGAATGCCGGGCCCGCTCAATTTCTCTTGGATATGTCCAGCGATGGCCATCAGGTTAATAAGAGCGTTTACCTGATCGTCTTGCGCAAGGGAATTCCTTCGCCGTTCAGACCAGAGAGTGACGAAGAAAAGGTAGCGAGTTCCGATGCTGCGAATGCGCCCGAAAAGGGAAAAACGCCGACAGAAAAGGAAAATAAAAATAAAGCCACGGGGAATGACCTGGAAATCGATTTCGATGGCATAAGTCAGCGCATTTTATCGTTGCCCTTGCCTCCGGCTAACTATTCGGGCCTGACTGCTGGTAAGGAAGGCGAAGTTTTTATTCAACAGGCAAAGTCGGGAACGGCGTCGCTCGGCAGTCCGGGTGAAATGACCTTGCTGAAGTTTACGCTGGCCGATCGCAAACCAATGCCGCTCGCGTCCGGTCTCGACGATTTCCGCCTGTCTTTTAATGGCGAAAAGTATTTATTCCGTCAGGGCCCAAAGTGGGGCATCGGGGCTACTTCTGCTCCTCTGAAGCCCGAGGAAGGCGTCCTGAACATGGATGCGATGGAAGTTTCCGTCAATCCGCCTGAAGAATGGAAGCAGATGTATCGAGAGGCCTGGCGTATCGAGCGCGACTATTTTTACGCCTCAAATTATGTCGGGCTCGACATCGGTGCTGCCGAAAAACAATATGGTGCCTTTCTCCCGGGAATCGTCAGCCGCGCTGATTTGAATTATCTGTTCCTGGAGATGCTCGGGAAACTCTGCACTGGACATACGTTTGTCGAAGGCGGGGATATTCCGCACGGCCCATCAATAAGTGTCGGATTGCTCGGTGCAGATTATCGGACGGAAAATGGGCGGTATCGCTTCGCTAAGATCTACAGCGGGGAAAATTGGAATCCTGGCCTTCGCGCACCTCTTACAGAACCAGGCGTGGATATAAAAGAGGGTGAATATCTGTTGGCTGTAAACGGTCGGGAACTCCATGATACCGACGATGTATACAGTTTCTTTTTAAACACCGCGGGCAAGCAAGTTCCCATCAAGGTTGGCCCAAATCCTGATGGAACAAACTCTCGCGATGTGATCGTCGTTCCCATCCCAGAGGAAATATCTTTGCGCCATCGAAACTGGGTGGAAGACAACGTTCGCAAAGTTGATCAATTGAGCGGCGGACGAATTGCCTACGTCTATCTGCCGGATACGGCTACTGGAGGGTTCACCAGTTTCAATCGCTACTTCTTTGCGCAAGTTGGCAAAGAGGGCGTGATCATGGACGATCGATTCAACAGTGGTGGACAAGCCGCCGACTACATTATTCAGTACCTGCAGCGAAAACTCTGGAATTACTGGTACACGCCCGATGGCGCTCCGATGAACGAACCTAATCAAGCCATATTCGGCCCGAAGGTCATGCTGATCAATCAGTACGCCGGGTCTGGTGGCGATCTTATTCCGTGGTTTTTTCACCATGTAGGGCTCGGACCCTTGATTGGCGAACGCACGTGGGGCGGCGAAGTGGGCATCACCGGGTATCCTTCATTCATCGGTGGCGGAAGCGTGACCGCCCCGAGCCTCGCGTTTTTTACCACCGAAGGGCACTGGGGCATTGAAAATGAAGGCGTCCCGCCGGACATTGAAGTTGAGATGGATCCGAAACTTTGGCGCGAAGGCCGTGACCCTCAACTCCAGAAAGCTGTGGAGACGGCTTTGCAGGAACTCAACGAGCATCCCTTGCCAAGGCCGAAAGTCCCGGCGTTCCCGGATTACTATAAGTTGCCCTAAGGCTCGCGCTTGCTTTTTAATGAGTGGGGATTTCGGCGGACTTCGGTGCGTCCTTGGCCCGAGTCCGAGCTAGGAATATTGCGTAGAACGGTAATCCGGAAAGTATGAGCCCAATGCCGTAGAGCGCGTGCAGCGGTGAAGAGATGACAGCGCTTAATGTAATTCCGAACGCGGCTAGCACGAATAAAATGGGAAGCCAGGGATACCCGGGCGCCAGAAAGGGACGGGGCAGGTCCGGACGCCGGACGCGCATCACAATTACAGCAGCGACAGCCAGTCCATAAAATATCCAGGCGGTGAAAATTACGTAGGTGAAAAGCTCTTGAAACGTCCCCAAGAGTGTTAGACACGCGGCCCATAGCCCCTGAATGACTATGGCTAAGACCGGCGCGCGAAATCGCGAACTCAGTGTCCCGAAACCCGGAAAGAAGAGACCTTCTCTGGCCATGGCGTAATAGACGCGGGGTCCGGTGAGGATCATTCCGTTCGTTGCTCCAACAATCGAAACCAGGATTAACACCGATACAAAAATTGCCACCGTGGGACTTAGTGCGGAGCTGACCGCTGTTGCCGCTACTCGCTCGGTATTCTGAATTTGATGCGGAGTCAAAACGCAGTAATAGGCAACATTTGTGCTGATGTATGTGATAACTACGAGCAGCGTGCCGTAGAAAAGACCTCGGGGCAAATCGCGCTGGGCATTTTTGAATTCACCGGCCGTAAAAGAGACAACGTGCCATCCCTCATATGCCCAGAGCACTGCCACCAGCGCAATCCCGAAATGCGCGGGTTGCAATTTAAGAGGTGACGCGGGGAGAAATGATGCGGCCAGTAACTGGCGGTGTCCCCACAGAAATAAAATTCCAATCATCAGCGCTAAACCGCCAAACTTTGCAAGCGTCAGTAAGTTTTGTACTCCCTTTCCTGACCGTACCCCCAAGCAATTCACGGCGGTGAGCGCGAGGATGCAAATAATCCCGGCGGCTTTTTGTTGAAATATAGTGAGCGGAAATACCTGAGCAAGGTAAATGCGGAAGGCGACCGCCAGAGTGGCAATGCTGCCGGAGTGGATTAGCGTCAGCAGACCCCAGCCATACAAGAAGCCAATCGGTCTCCCATAAGCGTCTCGCAGATAGACGTACAAGCCGCCCGCTCCGGGAAATGCTGCTCCCAGTTCTCCTAGTGCCAGCGCGCCAAATAAACTTAGAAGTCCGCCCACAATCCACACGAGAAGCACGGCGCTGAACGATGAAAGTTGGTTTGCAACGCTATAGGGGATCAGGAAAATGCCCGATCCGATTACTGTTCCAGCCACGATGGCCGTGGCGTCCCGTAAACTCAACTCGTGAAGTAGCGTTTTAGAAGGGGGCGGCAAGCCGTTGGCAGGGTCAGCCATGAATTTTGGCTAGGTCTCGTACCAGCGGAAGCCCAGACGTTGTTCCTTGTCCGCTTCGCGCATCAGAGCCAATGTTCGTGACCGGCGATAGTTTGCACATGCGACCAGGATGACGTTCAGAAGAGCCATTGGCGCGGAATAGGAAGCGCCGAACGATGTTGTTTCGACGGAAGCTATAAAGGATTCATCGCAAAAACGAGCTACAGGTGAAATAAAAGTATCGGTGATTCCTATACAATAAGCTTTTTGCGCTTTCGCTTGCTGAATTCCTTCTACCGTTTGGCGCAGCCCCCGGCGAAAGCTCAGAGCGAAGACCAGGTCGCGACGGCCAAGCATTCTGACCAAATGCGCTGTGCGGCCGGGCGTGGTAGCGGTGAGTACCGTGAAGCCAAGAAGTGCGAGGTGGTATTCGAAATAGGTCACAAGCGAAGAAGCCAAGTCTCCCCCGATAAGTAGGATGCGGTTGGCTTTATATACTCTGTGGATCAATTTCTCGATGCGCGCGTATTCAAGACTGTTTCGTAACGCTTGCAAATTCTTTGAATCTTGCTCGAGCGATTCACGCGCATACGACGGTATATTCCCATCGCGGGTTGAGCCTGATCGCATCAGGTCGAAGGAAGTCGCGTGAGCTATGGACAGGTCATGCAGGAATTTCTGGAAGTCTCGATAACTTGGAAAGCCCATACGCCGAACGATCCGCACGGTTGTCGCGGGATCTGAGTTCAACTTGTCGGCCATGCTCCGTACACTTAGCAGAACGAACTCGCGGGGATTTTCCAGAACGGGCCGAATGACTTCCTGGCGTTTCCTGGTGAGCCTGCCGATCAGTTCACCAAGACTCGCTCGCGGAACTCTGTCTTTGATAGCTGAAGTTGCTTTCGGCATTCTGGCAAAGCATTGACCAAGTTCGTCAGGATGTCAAGGCAGGTTTATCTTAATCTTCGAGCATGCCTAACGAGCACGCTACAATATTGCATCACCTGTTTCATATGATAGTTGTCTAATGCGACTCGGCAAAACAGCTTGACAAATTGGCAGCGGGGAAATAGATTGCAGCTAATTCTCATTGATATTTAATTATGAAACATTCATTTCTTAAGCGCTATTAGACTTCTCGACGGGTAAGGAGATGGAGATAGTTCGCGAATATTTCGAATTGTGCATTTAGAGAACCAGACCCGTTCTTTGCAGCAACAGACGATTTTTTCCGTCGTCATCTTATTCACGGTCAGGAGCAGAGATGAGAGCGCGGTTATGCGATTTGCGGATGACGTTGAGTGTCGTGTTCCTTTTTGGATTAGCGACGACCTGTCCCGCACAGGAAAAAACAGATTGGTCATCACTCGACGCCTCCATCAATTCTTCGATGAAGGAATGGAAAGTACCGGGTGTTGCCGTGACTATTGTGAAAGATCAGTCGATTGTTTACATGAAAGGGTTCGGTGTCCGTGAGATGGGCAAGAGCGATCCGGTCACGCCGGATACGCTTTTCGACATTGGATCATGCACCAAAGCGTTTACCTCCGCGGCGATTGCCATCCTCGTGGATGAAGGTAAAATGCGGTGGGATGGGAAAGTGAATGAGTACATTCCGTTTTTTCATCTTCAGGACTCGCTCGCTGATGAAAATGTTACCATCCGCGACCTTCTCACTCATCGCACTGGCGTTCCCTCCACTGACTTGCTTTGGTACGTTTATCCGCAGGCTTCGCGCGAACAGCTGATCCGCCGATTGGCCGACGCTCATCCGAATGCCGGCTTCCGCACAAAGTTTCAATACCAAAACATGATGTACGTTGCAGCCGGTTACGCAGTTGGGCAAGTCGCACACAGCACCTGGGATGATTTCGTTCGCACCAGGATTTTCCAGCCGCTGGGAATGAGCGAGTCGGATACCAGCTCCATCGACGCGGAAAAATCCCCCGACCACGCCTCGCCACACGAGGAGAATCCGGATGGCACGGTGAAGGTAATCCCGTGGCACAACATTGATAACGCGGGCCCGGCCGGCTCAATAAATTCAAGCGCTCGAGATATGGCCAAATGGATGACGATGCAGCTCAATGACGGCATGTATGACGGCAAGCAGTTGATTTCAAAAAAAAATGTGCGCGAGATGCAGATTCCACAAATGGTAATCGACTCGGAAGGCGAAATACCTACGGTATTTTTCCCCGATTCGACGCAACTCAGCTACGGTCTCGGCTGGTTTGTGCAGCAGTATCGCGGTCACCAATTGATTCTTCACGCCGGAGACATCGACGGATTTTCGACTATGGTGGTCCTGATTCCCGAGATTCACATGTCCTATTTCGTGGTAATCAATTTGGGCAGCTTCTACCGCCAGGTTCTGAGCTATCAGATCGCCGATCGTTTGCTGGGTTTACCAGATGCCGGATGGGACGCCCACTTCAAGAAACTTGAGGCCGACTTTAAAACAGAAGAAAAATCCCAGGAAGAAACTTGGGAGTCAAAGCGAACGCCCGGAACGCATCCTTCGCGTGATCTCGCAGCCTATGTCGGGACCTACCACAATTCGGAATATGGCGAGGCGGAGATTGTTTTGGAAAATCAGAAGCTTGCCCTCCATTTTCATTCCATCAAAACGGACCTCGATCATTTTCAATACGACACATTCGTGGTGAAATTTGGCGGAAAGACGCGGCTGACATTCTGCCTGGACAGCGACGGGAACGTCGCTTCATTTAAGGTTGACGACCTGGAATTTAAAAGAATAGCGGAGCCAGCCCCTTCTAAGAAATGAGTGAGCAATGATTGCAGCTTGTCGTTTCGCTTGAGAGTATAGCCTTCACGGAGTGACGATGAACAAGATATGGTCGATTGGTATCTCGGTATTTCTGATAGCCGCTGGGGGGCTTTACACACCGTCACGAACGCGTGCGCTACCAAGCCAGCAGAACGCCGGCGAATATGACCTCCTTATACAGAATGGACACATTCTGGATGGCGCCGGCGGTCCATGGTATTCCGCCGATATAGCGATTAGCAATGATCGCATCGCAGCCATCGGAAAGCTCGATAATGCGCGCGCAAAAAGAGTTATCGATGCGACTGGAAGGGTAGTCTCACCGGGATTTATAGATATGCTCGGCCAGTCGGAAATTCAGCTGCTCATTGACAATCGTTCGCTGAGCAAGCTTTCTCAAGGAATCACAACGGAAATTACCGGCGAAGGCGGATCCATTGCGCCGCAGAATGCCAAGACCGTGGATTCCATGAAGCCTTTCCTCGATCAGTATCACCTCGCGATTGATTGGACCACGCTGGATGGCTACTTTCACCGCCTGGAAAAATCCGGCACGCCACTCAATATAGGCACCTATGTAGGCGCGGCGCAGGTACGCGAAGCCGTTATCGGCGATGATGACCGAGCCCCCACTCCAGCGGAGCTTGAGCAGATGAAATCCATGGTTGCCGACGCGATGAAAGACGGTGCCCTCGGTGTCTCGACCGCGCTTATTTATCCTCCTGGACATTACGCAAAGACAGATGAGCTGATCGCTCTGGCGAAGATTGCCGGCCAATACGGCGGCATCTACGGCACCCATATGCGCAGTGAAGGCGCCAGCGAAATGCAGGCCATCGATGAAGCGATCCGCATCGGACGCGAAGGCGGCTTGCCTGTCGAGATTTTCCATCTCAAAGTCGCTGGCAAATCGCGATGGGGTTCCATGCCGCGCGTTGTCGAAAAAATTGACGCAGCGCGGGGATCTGGCCTCGATATTCGCGCGGATGCGTACCCTTGGGTCGCTGGCGGAACTGCCCTTGCTTCTTGTTTGCCGCCGTGGATGGCGGACGGAGGAGCCAGCAAATTTCTTGAACGGTTGGCGGACCCCAAAATCCGCGAACGCATCAAGAGCGAAATGGCCACAGACCACCAGGAATGGGAAAACTTGTATCTGGATAGCGGAGGCGGCGCGGGGGTCCTGATCTCGGGAGTAGTAAACCCATCATTGAAGAAATATGACGGGAAAACAGTGGCAGAAATGGCGAAAGACGAAAATAAACCGGAGCTTGATGCCTTGTTCGATTTCATCCTCGCCGACAAAGCCCAAACAGGCGCGCTTTATTTCATCGCCGGCGAGGATGATTTGCGAACCGCGCTAAAACAGCCATGGACGTCGCTCTGCCTCGATGCCGGCGAACTTTCGCTGGACGGCCCTCTTTTCGAGCCTCATACGCATCCGCGCGCTTTCGGAACAATGCCTCGCTTTCTCGGCCACTATGTCCGTGACGAACATCTGCTGCCGCTACCGGAAGCTATTCGAAAAATAACTTCAATGCCCGCGCAGCGCGAGCATTTAACGAATCGAGGTCTGATCAAGATTGGTTTCTACGCAGACATCACGATCTTCGACCCGGCGACGATCATCGACCGCGCAACCTACACCGAGCCGACAAAGCTTTCTGAAGGCGTGGATTATGTCTTGGTAAACGGTCAGCTCGAGTACGATCACGGCAAGCTCACTGAGGCGAAGGCTGGGCACGTTCTGCGTGGTCCCGGTGGGCGGACGGTGGCTTCAGCTCAATGAGGTGGCGCGCCCGGAGGGATTCGAACCCCCGACCCTCTGCTTAGAAGGCAGACGCTCTTTCCAACTGAGCTACGGGCGCATCCTTGGTTGCATTGTAACATTTGAACGCTTCACTCTTCATCGCGTCAGGTTCATATTAGTCACTTTCTCAGCGATCCCGTAGCTTTCTATTGCATGACATCACCAACGAATGTTGGAGGCTCAGAGAGAGCTTTCTTACTCGCTGCCGGCATCCGGTTCGTGCATAGATAGATTCCGGTGTAACCGAATCGTAATGCGATTAGTCTGCCTCGTTGCAGTAAGATGTTTCCTGATTCGGGTCCATCGGCCAGCAGGAGGCAAACATGGCTTCTACAGCGCCAGAACCTTCAAAAGTTCCCACCGAGGGGCAGCCTCTATCAACGGAAGAATTGCGCAAAATGCAGGCGTATTGGCGCGCTGCGAATTACCTTTCAGTGGGACAAATTTATTTGTACGCGAACCCGCTTTTGCGCGAGCCGCTCAAGCTGGAACACATTAAGCCGCGGCTACTGGGGCACTGGGGCACCACACCGGGTTTGAACTTCATATATGTGCATTTCAACCGGCTGATCAAAAAATACCATTTGAACGTCGTTTACATCGCGGGGCCTGGTCATGGAGGGCCGGGGCTTGTCGCTAATACGTTTCTGGAGGGAACATACAGCGAGATTTATCCTGAAATATCGCAAACGGAAGAAGGCCTCAGAAAACTGTTCAAACAATTTTCCTTTCCGGGCGGAATACCCAGCCACGTGGCGCCGGAAACTCCTGGCTCGATTCATGAAGGCGGCGAACTGGGTTATTCGATCGCTCATGCATATGGCGCGGCATTTGATAATCCTGATCTGTTGCTGTGCTGTGTGGTTGGTGATGGGGAATCCGAGACGGGGCCTCTGGCAGCTAGCTGGCACTCAAATAAATTCCTGAATCCTGCGCGAGATGGGGCCGTGCTTCCGATTCTGCATTTGAACGGCTATAAAATCGCGAACCCCACCGTTCTGGGGCGAATGAATGACGAGCAATTGACCCATCTTTTCACCGGATATGGCTACCGACCGTATTTTGTGGAAGGTCGCGAGCCCGAAGCCACGCATCAACTGATGGCGCAAACGCTCGACACTATCGTCGAAGAGATTCATTCTATTCAGCACGCCGCACGAAAGGAAGGTTCCAAGGGTCTTCCCGTGTGGCCCATGATCATTTTGCGAACGCCGAAAGGCTGGACTGGGCCGAAAGTGGTTGATGGGAAACCGGTGGAAGGCACCTGGCGCGCGCATCAGGTGCCAGTAGCAGATTTTGCGACGAAGCCCGAGCACATAAAAATTCTTCAAGATTGGATGAAAAGCTACAAACCAGAGGAACTTTTCGACGGCAGCGGAAAGTTTATCGACGAGCTGGCGGATCTTGCGCCGAAGGGCGACCATCGTATGGGAGCAAATCCGCATGCAAATGGCGGATTATTGCTTCGAGAGCTGGTCATGCCGGATTTTCGCGATTATGCCGCGGAAGTTTGCAAGCCCGGCACGGAAAACCAGGAGGCCACGCGCATCCTGGGGAGATTCCTGCGCGACGTGATCAAAGCGAATGCCGAGTGGACGAACTTTCGAGTCCTCGGGCCCGACGAGACGGCGTCGAATCGGCTGGACGCGATCTATGAGGCTTCCGGCAAAGTTTTTATGGAACCGATTCTGCCCACCGATGAGTTTCTTTCCCGAGACGGCCGCGTAATGGAAGTGCTCAGCGAGCATATGTGCCAGGGATGGCTCGAGGGCTACTTGCTTACCGGGCGTCACGGATTTTTCTCTTGTTATGAAGCTTTCATCCACATTGTGGATTCTATGTTCAATCAGCACGCGAAGTGGCTCAAGGTGACGCGGAAGATCGCTTGGCGGCGTCCGATCGCTTCGCTGAATTACCTGCTAACTTCCCACGTCTGGCGCCAGGACAATAACGGCTTCACACATCAAGACCCCGGCTTCATCGATCATGTTGTAAATAAAAAAGCCGACGTTGTGCGTGTTTATTTGCCGCCGGATGCCAACACGCTCCTTTCAGTCGCCGATCACTGTCTGCGCAGCCGCAATTACGTGAATGTGATTGTTGCGGGAAAGCAACCCGCTTTGCAGTGGCTCAACATGGAATCTGCCATCGAGCATTGTACGGACGGACTCGGAATTTGGGAATGGGCCTGCACGGATAACGACACCGAGCCGGACGCGGTGATGGCCTGTGCCGGAGACATTCCGACGCTGGAAACTCTCGCTGCCGTCGATCTGTTGCGGCAACATTTTCCGGACATCAAGATTCGCGTGGTCAATGTGGTGGACTTGATGACGATTCAGACGCCGTCCGAACATCCGCATGGGATTTCTGATACGGAGTTCGATTCGATGTTCACCGCCAACAAACCAGTGATCTTTGCCTACCACGGTTATCCCTGGCTGATTCACCGCCTTACCTACCGGCGCACCAATCATGACAACTTTCACGTTCGCGGTTACAAGGAAGAAGGGACTACTACAACACCGTTCGATATGACCGTGCTCAATGATTTGGATCGATTTCATTTGGCGGGTGACGTAGTCGATCGCGTGCCTCGGTTGCGTACTATCGGCGCGCACTTCAAGCAATTCCTGCGGGAGAAACTCGTGGAGCACAGCCAATATATTCGGGAGTACGGCGAGGATATGCCCGAAATCCGCGACTGGAGGTGGCCCTACTAGGCCATGAAAATTCTTGTTCTAAATTCCGGTTCGAGCAGCCAGAAAAGTTGTGTTTACGAAATTGGCGATGCACCGCCCGCGCATCCGCCCGAGCCGGTGTGGGAAGGGAAGATTGAATGGAAAGACGGGGCCGCGGAAATTCGTTTGCGGAATTCGCTGGACGGCGAGCTGAAGGAAAGTCTAAAGGTTACGTCTCACGCGGAGGCCACCGAACACCTGCTCGACATGTTGTCGTCAGGGAAAGTTCCGGCAGTCGCCTCAACTTCTGAGATTGATATTGTCGGACACCGCATTGTTAACGGCGGCCGCGAATATACCGAGCCTACGCTTATCACACCGGAAGTGAAATCCGCGATCTCGCGAATGTCCGCGCTGGCGCCGCTCCACAATCGAGCCGAGCTTGAAGGAATCGATCTCGTTCAGAAGAAACTGGGCGCGGTTCATCAGGTTGCAGTCTTCGATACCGGATTCCATTCGAAACTCCCGGACGCCGCGGCAGTGTATCCCGGGCCATATGAATGGTTCGAGCAGGGGATTCGACGTTTTGGATTCCACGGGATCAATCACCAGTATTGCGCGGGTCGCGCGGCGCAACTGCTCGGCAAATATGTCCACGAACTGAAACTCATTACTTGCCATCTCGGCAATGGTTGTTCTCTCGCAGCGATTCTCGGCGGGAAAAGTATCGACACCACCATGGGATTCACGCCACTCGAAGGCTTGATGATGGGAACGCGTTCCGGCTCCATCGACCCCGGCATCATGACCTACCTGATTCGTCAAGGTCAATACACCGGCCACC
The DNA here is from genome assembly GCA_050012395.1 of Candidatus Acidiferrales bacterium. Taxonomy (GTDB): domain Bacteria; phylum Acidobacteriota; class Terriglobia; order Acidiferrales; family UBA7541; genus Palsa-295. The sequence goes on along the minus strand of JBEKHG010000024.1, from coordinate 48,276 downwards.
AGCTGGACGAAGTACTGAACACAAAATCAGGGCTCTTGGGCATTTCCGGGATTTCAGGCGACATGCGAGAGATTGAAGCGGCGATAGAAAACGGCCATACACGCGCGGAACTCGCGTTCGACATGTTCATACACCGTTTGAGTGCGGGCATTGGCGCGATGATCTCCGCGCTTAATGGAATCGATGCGTTGATTTTCTCGGCGGGTATCGGCGAGAACTCATCCGAAGTTCGTGCCGCAACTTGTTCTAGGTTTGAATATTTGCGGCTTGGGCTTGCTCCCGAAAAGAATCAACATTGTTCGGGCGATGGGGACATTTCGACGGTTGATTCTGCCGTGCGCGTCCTGGTAATTCGCGCTCAGGAAGATTGGGCAATTGCGCGCGATTGCTGGAAGATTGCGCACAAGAATCTTGCAAGCGCCAATTGGCGAGGGACAGGCCGGTAAATCGGAACTCAGATTCGTAGGTTCGGGTCAGGTATCTGTCCTGTTTCGCACTTTGCCCGCTCGGACTCCAGGCCGTCGAACACGCCGAGATTGCAGATCATCTTCAGGTCAAAGCATCCCTTATAAGATGTCCAGCAATCCAAGTTACCGAGAATAACTGGTTTGGTTCTCGCAAATCCAATGGCGACCATCATTTGACGGCAAAGAGAAAGGTATAGACTGAAAGACGTGGACCATAGGAATAAGGGGTTATCCAAGCACGGTTTGCTTCCACTAGGCGCAAACGGACTTTATCGAACGGGCCGCTTAATGGGGCTGACCTTAGCCGTATTGCTATGGGCTTGTTCCACTTTGGCACAGTCTCAGCAGGCCGGTTCGGGTCCCAAAGATGGGAGCGCTTCGCCAAACGCTCCGTTAACGCACGCGCCAACTACTACGGCCGAGCAGCAACCTGCCCAATGGTCGCCCGGCGACGTGACTGGAACTGTTTTGGATCAGACTGGCGCGGTTGTCGCCGGTGCTCGACTGACACTTACCGTTGACGGCCAATCTCCCAGTCGCGAAGTGTTGTCAAATAACGACGGCCAATTCTCGTTCGCGAACGTAGCCCCCGGCACTTTTCAACTTACGATAAGCCTGCCGGGCTTCACCACGCAAAAAACTTCCGGAATTCTGACACCGGGAGGCGTCTACATTGTCCCGCCAATCGCATTATTGGTTGCCACCGAAGTGACTGAGGTACATGTTGGACCGCAATCGGTCGAATTAGCGGAAGAGCAAATCAAGGAGCAAGAAAAGCAGCGGGTGCTGGGCATTATTCCGAATTTTTATGTCAGCTATATTCCGGATGCGGTTCCACTGACGCCGAAACAAAAGTTCGAGCTCGCCTGGAAGACCACTATCGATCCGGTCACGTTCGTAATCGTCGGAGCTACCGCCGGACTCCAGCAAGCGGAGAATAATTTCAGCGGATACGGGCAAGGCGCGCAAGGCTACGGGAAGCGCTATGGAGCGAACTTCGCCGATACGGTCACCGGCACCTTTCTCGGCGACGCTTTGTTTCCATCGCTGATGAAGCAAGATCCCCGTTACTTTTACAAGGGAACCGGAAGTGTGCGATCGAGACTTCTATACGCGATCGCCATGTCAGTGATTTGCAGGGGTGACAACGGTCATTGGCAGCTTTATTATTCGGGAATTCTGGGAGGTCTCGTCGCAGGCGGCATTTCCAATGCTTACTACCCTCCGAAGGATCGCGGAGCCGGATTGGTATTTGAAAACGAACTCATCGGAATCGGAGGAGCCGCAGCGGGCAACATCATCCAGGAATTCATTATCCCGAAAATAACGCCGAACCTTCCGAATCATCGGGCCCAAAAACAGCCCTAAAGCTTTTTCGGCTTTTGAGCACTAGGAACCAACTCCGCGAGACGAACATCCCGTAAGTCACCCCGCCGAGCTTCCGCCTGCGCCCCACAGAAAGTTAGAAGTAGAATTTCAGCGCAAACTGAATTAGTCGCGGGGCTCGCGAAGCTGTGGCATATCCGAACTGTGGGGTTCCGCGCTCGATGGAAAAATTCTCATTCGTCGTCATCTCATCGGCGAACGTAAGATTCGGATGGTTCCAGATGTTGAACAGTTCCGCCCGAAATTCGAAGTGCATTTGTTCATGAACGGGAAATTCTTTTATGAACGACATGTCCCAGTTCTGCGTGCCGGGGCCGAGAATGATGTTTCGTCCCGCGTCGCCAAAAGTTCCGTAAACCATGTTGGGAACGAAAGCGCAGGTGTTGAACAGTGTGCCTGGAATGCACGGCTTGCCGTTTGGATTCGAAATAACGTTGGGGCGCGCGCAATTAAAAACTCCGCCGCCGCAGTCGGAATTTGAAATGTTCACCAGGTCATCGGTAGGAGTAAACCAGTTTCCGGTCTGCGCTGAAACGATCCCGGTGATCTGCCAGTTTCCGATTAATTGATTCTTAAAACCGGTTGCATCTCCGCCAAAGCGCTGGCCGTTCCCAAATGGAAGGCTATAAATGTAGCTAAGAACGAAGCGATGACGAACGTCGAAATCAGCATTGCCGTATTCCAAGTAAGGCGCGGTCTGCAAACGAAAATCGCCTTGATTCTGCGAACCCAGGCTGGCGTCGGAAGCGTCGTCCAGCGCGTGACTGTAGGTGTAGGAAGCTTCAAATTGTAGGCCGTGCGAAAATCGCTTCTCGAGACGTACTTGCAGGCCGTTATAGTTTGAAAACAAGTTAGAGCGAAGCGTATCGATTCCGGCGTCGATATTTGGATCGGGCCGCCGCGGCGCGGTAGGTATTGTCGTATCTGCCGTTGGCACAGCTTGGTTCCCGTTAAACAAACCAAAAAGGTCTGCGCCATGGGAACCTACATAAGAAATTTCTAAAACTGTATTTGCGGGAAGCTCGTACTGAAATCCCATAAACCACTGCTGCATGAAAGGTGTGGTGATGTGCGGGCTGATGGAAAACAGCAACGGTGTGTTCGGATCGGTCAGCGCGTTCGCCGGAAAACCCTGCGCAATGCCACCCGTCCCAGGAGGAGCGGTGGCCGGATTGTTGCTTAGACCGGGAACGGCGCAGTCCATATTCAGATTTGGATTCGGGCTGTAGAGCGCTGGGTTGGCAATGTTGAGCAAGCAAGGCATGTTGAACGACTGCGTGACGAAGAATGGAGGATTAAAACCCGGACTTGGATTTGAATACGGTCCGTTTTCCTGACCACCATAAAAAATCCCGTAAGACGTGCGAAAAACCAGCTTGTCGGTAATTTTGTAAGCCAATCCGACTCGCGGCGCAAAATTATGCAGGTCGGGCGCGACGAGTCCGGGTGATCCGTTTCGCTCGATGGGAAGTTGGGCGGCGAGGGTCGGTGTCAGCACAGCGTTTTGTCCCTTTGGCACAATCAGGCAGCCGCAGCCAAAATCAAAGTTGGCCTGTTCGTTGTTGGCGGCCTTCACCGTGGTGTAGAGCTCGTAACGCAATCCCAAATTGAATGTGAGCCGCGCAGACTTTTTGAAGTCGTCTTGTACGAACCCGGCATAAATCTGTCGATGATAGTCAACATTGTGCAAATTAACGATCGAACCGCCATCCGTCAGTCCCAGCAGGAAGCTGGCGAATCCATATCCACCTGATCCCGGTGATGCTGGATTGTCCGTAAAACCTGCGCTGAAATCCTCCGTGCCGCGGGAAGCTGACGGCTGAAAGATCGTAAATTGTTCGAAGCGAATTTCAGTGCCGAACTTTAGGGAATGGCGTCCTTTGATCCAGGTGAAGTTGTCGGTAAAGACGTAACTATTTTGTTTTTCGATCGAGGGCAAAAAGCCGGAACTACCGAGCTCCGGGGCCGATCCGTCGCTGAACGTCAGCGCTGGGAGCCCGCCGTTGAACGTGCCCGGCTCATATGGCACGCCGGGAAAGTCGAGCTGGGCCGAGACATTTTCATTGTAGTTATTCTGATAACGGTGCGCGTTGATGCGGTTGTATCCAAAACGAAATTCGTTCACATGCGTTGAATCGAACATGTGAGTTTCGCTCAACGCGACGCTGCGGTAAGAAAAATTTTCGTGGCCATCGAAGAAACCGCCGCCGTCCAACACGTTTTGAAAGGGTGACGGAATGTAGCTGGGCTGGTTTTCATAACTGAACCGGCCAAAAATCGAGTCTTTCGGCGAAAAAGTATGGTCTATGCGGACATCGAAATTGTTGCGAGTTTCACTGCGCACGGGAACTGCAAGATAGTTAAAAGCGGGATTGATTGACGAATTCGGCTGAGGAATTAGAGCTGCCAACCGTGCAGCCAGAGGATCGATCGATCCAGTTGGAAATATATTGGTGGGCGTACCTGTTCCGGTCACACCGATCGGCACTCCGCAAAAGCCGTTTGGATTCAAATTAGACACTTGCGTCAACCTCGCATTGAATATTTCGCCGGCGTACGTAGGATGGCCGCTGCAATCGAGAGCTATCGAGTTGGGTATCGTGTTACCGTTCATGTCCACTTGTGGTGCGGTCACGCCGGGCTGAAGCAACTCAGAGAAATTGCCGCCCGTCATTAACTGGTCTGGGACTATGGTGGTCTGCGGTACTCCTTGCCGTAAGCGGAATCCTTCGTAGTCCCCGAAGAAAAATGTTTTGTCCTTTTGAATCGGGCCTCCAATGGTGCCGCCGAATTGGTTCTGCTGGTAAGGCGGTTTCTGCGAAGTAACAACAAAGAAGGGAGAAGCGTCGAGAACATCGTTGCGGAAATATTCAAAAACATCTCCGTGAAAGCCGTTGGTCCCGGATTTGATTACGGCATTTAGAATTGCCCCATTGCCTCTTCCAAATTCCGCGCTGTAGTCGTTGGTCTGAACTTTGAATTCTTCAATGGCATCCACCGGCGGCTGAATCACGTAAGAAGCTTCGTTCAGCACGTCGCCCAGATTCGAATTATTATCGATTCCGTCGAGTAGAAAATTATTCTGAAAAGTTCGCGCGCCGTCCACGCTGAATCCGAAGCTTCCACTCACGCGTGAACCCGGCTCGCTGGGTACCACGCCGACGCCCAGTTGTGCGAGTTGGGCAAAATTGCGTCCGTTCAACGGCAAAGTTTCGATGCGCGTTTTGTCCATCACCTGGCCCATCGAACTTGTCTCGGTTTCCAGCAATGGGCTCTGCACCGTCACTTCAACTTTTTGCGCAATCTCGCCAACGTCCATACGAACATTGGCTTCCACTCTGCCTTGCACATCCAATTGCACCGGGCCAGCTACCGTGGTCTTAAATTTATCTTTTTCGACGGTGACCGTGTAGCGTCCAACTTTGAGCGGGCCGGCAACATATTCCCCGTTCGCGTCCGTCGTGGTCGTGAACTCGATTCCGCGATCCACGTCACGAGCCGTTACCTTCGCGCCCGGAATGACGCCGCCTCCGGCGTCTCTAACCACGCCAACGATGCTCCCGGTATCTTTTTGCGCGTATATTTGCGAAACGGAGAGCAGCACTAGCGGAAGAATGAAGATACACCGCATCAGTTCACGCAGTCGGTTCATCGAACGTCTCTCCTTCCGAGTACTGATCGATCAGGGACGGCAGGACCGGAAGCGTGCTGTTTTTCGCGCCAAAATACCGCTCGAAGTCGCTTGCCATGGGTGTTTCGATTTGCTACTTTTACTTTCGATTTCTTTGTGTGTCAAGAAGAAAACCAACAGGCGTGTTTATTATCGGGCCTTGTGAGCTTGCGGTTTGCTCGAAGATAGTGTCACGTGCGATTTCCGGTCGCCGAAGAGGTCTATCATAGAGTTTGTCAGGTGAGATTTCGCGGAATCGAACATCTCGCCAAAATGAGGAAAGCCATGAAGGTGTGTCGAGATCGCGCGAAGCCGAATAAGCATGTTGGCATTAGGGTCTCACCGTTCACCGCGATCGTGCTGCTCGCCGCAGTGGTTGGATGGACCGGCGGCTGCTCGAAAAAACCTGCCGCGGAATCCGCCTCGTCCGTTGCGCCCGCTCTTCCCCCGACGGAAATGCGCGTTTCGATCGACGCGAATTCTATTTCGATTCAAACGCCGACCGCCGAATTTAGCATTGCGCCGGACGGCTATGTCGTCGCGAAACTTTTAAGCAATCAGAAAAAACTTTCACTCGATGATCCCGGTACTGAGCCTGGGGCCATCGCGGTGGTAGCCGGCAAAGAAGTGAAAGATTTCGTGTTCGATCTTGCGAACGCCAAAACTGTGACCCCTGAAGGAAAACTTGGCCAGCGAGGCGAGCGCGTTGTAGTCCAGGGAAAAAGTCCAAGCACCGGTTTGGAAGCGGCACTCTCCGTCGAAGTACATGACGATTTTCCCAACGTCGCGTTAGTTTCAGCGAGCCTTCTGAATGGCAGCGGTCGCGACATTTCGCTCGAGCAAGTTGATATCGATCGCCACCGCTTAAATGCCGGCCTCGCGGATGCGAAGTCCGCTCCCAATCGGATGTGGTCCTTCCATGGTGCGAGTATTCAATGGGGAAAGGACAATGTCTTTGAGATACCAAGGAACTTTCAGCAGCAGAATCAGATGGGTTCCATGGTCGAAGTGAAAGGTGACTTGGGACGTGTCGGAGGCGGCATTCCTGTGGTCGCTTTCTGGACCAGACAAGTGGGCGAAGCCATCGGGCACGTGGAAACTCTTCCTCTCGTGCTATCGATTCCAGTGAAAACGGAAAGCGACGCCCATGTGGACGCTTCCGTCCACATGCTTCCCAAGATGGTGCTCAAGCCTGGAGACATATACGCCACGCCGCGGACTTTTATTGCCGTTTACTCCGGCGATTATTACGAACCTCTGCGCATGTATTCCGACGTGATCGATCGCGAAGGCCTCATCAAAGCTACCAGCACAAACGAAGATTACGCCGTGAGCTGGTGTGGCTGGGGCTATCTGGCAGACGTAACGCCTAAGCAAATGCTCGACACGATTCCGAAACTGAAAGAGTTGGGTATTCACTGGGCCACGCTTGACGATCGCTGGTTCAACAATTATGGAGACTGGCAGCCGCGCGCTGACACATTTCCGGATGGCGAAATACAAAAAATGGTTAAGCAGTTTCACGAGCAGGGAATCAAGGTCCAACTGTGGTGGCTGCCGCTGGCGGTAGAAGACGGCGGCCCAGGATATGAATCGCATAAGTACGGCGTGTCGCAGGTGGTGAAAGACCATCCGGACTGGCTCGTTCTCGATAGGGACGGAAAGCCCGCAAAAATGACGCGCAATCTCGCCACGCTTTGCCCCGCCGTACCGGAAGTTCGCGAATACTACAAGCAATTGACCGAGCGATTTATTCACGATTGGGACTTCGACGGCCACAAACTCGACAATATTTACAGCGTCCCGGCCTGCTATAACCCCAAACATCATCACAAATCTCCGCTCGATTCCGTTTATGCCATGGGCGAAATATATAAAACAATTTTTGAAACCACGCGCGCGCTGAAACCCGAAAGCGTCACCCAAAGTTGTCCGTGCGGCACACCTCCCAGCATCGCTTGGCTGCGCTACATCGACCAGGCCGTAACCGCCGACCCAGTCGGTTCCGTGCAAGTTCGCCAGCGAGTAAAAATGTACAAGGCCCTGCTTGGGCCGCGCGCGGCCGTGTACGGTGATCATGTGGAACTCACCCGAATTCAAAATCCGGATAGCAACGAGCGCGATTTGGGCTCGGACTTCGCTTCCACGCTCGGCACGGGAGGCGTCGTGGGCACGAAATTCGCGTGGCCGGACTACGGTCCCAAGTTGAGCGACGTGTATCTGACTCCAGAAAAAGAAGCACACTGGAAAAAGTGGATCGGGCTCTATAACAAGGAAATGCTGTCTCGCGGCACGTTCAAAAACTTATACGTATATGGCTACGATGTGCCGGAGGCCTACGCCATCGAGAAAGATGGCGCAATGTACTATGCGTTCTTTGCTCCGGCTAACGATTCAAGAAAGAATGAGCCACAGAATTGGTCAGGCGAAGTGGAACTGCGAGGTCTGCAGCCTGGCAAATATCACGTGGTCGATTATGTGAACAATAAGGACTACGGAATCGTTACCGCTCCCGACGCAAGACTTAAAGTGGATTTTACCGATAACCTACTTCTGGAAGCGACCAAGCAATAGCCATTGAAGGCACTCGTAGATATTTACTTACCGGCGGATTGATCGCGGAAAAAACGCGTTACTTCCTCGCGATTGCGGAAAGCTTCGGTGCCTCCCTCGCGCGTGGTAGAAAAAGCGCCCGCAATGTTCGCGAACTTCAGGCTTTCCTCAATGCCTGCGCCTTCGAGGAAGCGGTGAATAAAACCGGCATCGAAGCTGTCGCCCGCACCGACCACATCAATTGCGTTCACGCGCAACCGTGGGGCGCGCCATTCCTGCGACCCTTTTCGGGCCAAGGCTCCCTGAGGCCCCAGCTTCACGACTACCAGCGGAACAGTCTGCGAGAGTTGTGCAATCGCTTGGTTCAAATCTTCCGTTTGCGCAATTTTCTTTGCTTCTCGTTCATTTGGGAAAAATATGTCAACGTATTTCAGAACCTGCTGCAGATCGCCGCCCCAGCGATCTTCAGGATCGTCGTTGGTATCCAGAGAAGTTGTCAGACCCCTTTCTTTCGCGCGGCGAAATAATTCCGGGATTTGCGGCCGAAGCGCTCGGTGCAGAAAAAATGAAGAAAGGTGGAGATGACGGGTTGACAGAATGTAATCGAAATCGAGATCTGGGTAGCTCAGTTCAAACATTGTACCGGGGTAGGTAAGAATGAAGCGTTCGTGCGGGTGAGCGAGAATCACGGAAAGGCCCGTCCCTGTAGTTTTCGCTGTGGAAACGTGCGCTACATCCACGCCCCCGGCTTCCAACCATCCGACTGCCATCTTTCCGAAGGCATCGTCGCCAATTTGTGAAACTATCCCTACGTGAGTACCAAGTACTGCAAGGTTATGTGCGAAAATCGCCGAGGAACTTCCTAGGGTGAGTCGAAATCCCTCGACTAGAGTTTCTTGTTCGGGTTTTATTTCTTTCGGAAGGCCATAGAGGATTAAATCCGGATTGATCTCGCCTACCACGCAGACATCAGGTCGTGGCACGATGGGAACCTCCATCCCTGCCATTGAGCATCACCACACGTGATAAGTTGCGCGGTCGGTCGGGATTAAACCCTTTGCGCAGCCCGGTGTAAAAACCGAGGAACTGTCCGGCAATCACGGCCGCCGCCGGTCGCGCTATTTCCGGAACCTCCAGCGATAATTCAATCAAATAATCCGCTGACGCGCGAATAACGGCATTGCTCGAATTCGAAATTACAAAAGTTGTCGCGCCCAGTTCCTTCATTTCCAGTAGAACCGAAATCTCGTCAGCAAATCCACTTTCGCTCACAAAAAATGTCAGCAAAGTTTCGGGACTCACAATCGCTTTGGGCCCGTGCCGGAATTCCAGAGTGTGAAACGCCTGCGCGTAGGAACAGGACATTTCTTTCACCTTCAACATGGATTCTTGCGCCACACCGAAAAACGGACCTTGTCCCAGAAACACATAATCAGCATACGTACGTTTATCGACGAGGGAACGAACGGCGGCTTGCATGCCATCCAGTCGTGGCGCAACTTGTCCCGGAAGCGCGCGCAAGCTTGTCAGAAAACTTTTATTGCTCGCGCGGTCCGCCGCCAGCGCTTGCAGCGCTAGAAGCATCGAGGTGAACGAACGCGTCATCACCGTGCTTTTCTCATCGGCAGGGGAAAGCCGGATCACGTTCGAGCAAATTTCCTCGATCGGAGTTCCGATTCCGCAAGTGATAGCCAAACTCCGAATTCCGAGGTCGCTTTCAGCGTATTGCGCGGCTTCGACAACTTCCGATGTGCGTCCCGACCTAGAGATAAACACAGGTTGGCAGGGAGCTGGGAAAAGCTCGGGAAATAGGAGAATTTCCGATGCCGGGACGGCGCGCGCCGGAATCCCAGTCATTATAGACCAACTCGAAGCCGCAATCTGCGCGAGGTAAAAACTGGAACCACATCCGACAAAAATCCATTCGATGTTCTTGTTCAGTTTTTCATTTATTTTTACAAGTTGGCCGCTATCGAGGAGTTCGGACTGGCATTGCGTCCAGGTCTGCGGCTCGGACAGAATCTCGGCAATCGTGTGCACGCCCTCGGTTGAACTCGAAAAGGTCAAACAAGCCTCCAAATTGTTTAAACGACAATAGTTTTTATTCCGGCTTCGCGAAGGCCCCGCAAATCCCGCGAAGAAATCTTCTTGTCCGTAATCGTGTGATGTACCGCGGATGTGGGAGCAATGAGCGAAAGACTCCGACGCCCGAATTTGCTCGAATCGCAAACCACTACAGTTGCTTTGGCGCTTTCCATCATCACGCGGTTAACCCGGGCTTCCAAAATATTGGGCGTAGTGAGACCGTAGCCGACGTCAAATCCATCTACCGCCAGAAAAAGAAGATCTGCGGTCACATGTTTCAGCGAATCCTCCGCGAGCGGCCCTACGAGCGAAAACGAATTTTTTCGCAGCACGCCGCCGGTCAAGATGACTTCGATATCAGTTCCGGCCAGTTCTGCTGCTATATTCACTGCGTTGGTAATGACCGTTAGATTGCGGATGTTTTTGGTCGCTCGGGCCACCGCTGTGCTGGTGGTTCCGGAGTCGAAGATGATCACCTGTCCAGGTTTTATCAGGCGAGCGGCCGCTTCGGCGATGCGCAATTTCTCGTTGCGGTGCAACCGTTCCTTCTCGTGCAGCGAAGGGTCGCGCAGTGCTGCATTGTCAACGGGGAGTGCGCCTCCGTGAGCTCGCTGCAAGCGACCTTGCTCATGCAGGTGTTCCAAATCTTTGCGAATAGTGATAAGCGATGTAGAGAAACGTCGTGCCAGGTCGGTGACGACCACGCGGCCGTCGCGCTGGACCAGTTCGGAGATCTTTCGTCGTCGTTCTTCGCTCAACACGGCTGGAATTTACCCCTTTGGACCCGGGGTTTCGATTCATTTCTTTTAGTTATTATTTTTAGCTATAGTAGCTTGACACAAATAACGTGGCGGGACAAGAGTTTATGGTTCCTTCTAAGATCGTGTGCGTCAGCGCTAACCCCGCAGCGGATCGGCGCGCATACGTCGATGCGCTTATTCCGGGCGAAGTAAACCGCGCAAAGAGTTCGCTTGCCATGCCGGGCGGAAAAGCGGCGCACGTTGCCATGGCAGCGCGAGCCCTGGGAGTAGAGGCGAACTGGCTCGGATTTCTCGGCGGCGCAATCGGCGAACAAGTCGAATCTGAATTGCGCAAACTTGCTATCGAGCTGAGCCTGATTCGAACGGCGGCTGCGACACGCGTGAATTTAGAAGTGATTGAAAATTCGGGAAGAATAACGGAAGTATTGGAACCTGGTGGACGGATTACGGGCGATGAGCAGACAGAATTTCTTCGGCTGTTCGCGCAAAATTTAAGTGGTGCCTGGAAAGGCGCATTGGTTGCCATCTCCGGGAGCTTGCCTCCGGGCTTGCCGGCGGATTTTTATGCGCAGTTGATCCGTGTTGCAAAGAAAGCCGGGTCCATCGTGTTTCTGGATACGAGTGGGAACGCGTTGAAAGAGGGAATTGCGGCCAAGCCGAATTTCGTGAAGCCGAATCGCAAAGAAGTTGAATTTCTGCTGGGTCGACGGCTACCTGATCTGCAAGATGTCGTTGCTGCCGCTCGCGAAATAATTTCGAGGGGCGCGGCGAGCGTGGCAGTCACGCTGGGAGCGGAAGGCTTGGTGTGGCTCGAAAGTAAGGATGGCACGGCGTGGTTTGCGCAGCCGTCGAAGTTGAAAGCGATTTCGACCGTGGGATGCGGGGACACGACGCTGGCCGGCTTTGCGTATGCCGCGCTGCGAGGATTGAACGGGGAGGAAGCGCTTAGATTTGCCACAGCTTGCGGAGCGGCGAATTGCCTCGCTGAGTTCGAAGGCCGCATTTCACTCAGAGGCGTGGAAAGCCTACTTCCCAAAGTCACCATAAAATCGCTTCCTTAAATTTGTCCGTGAGCAGAAATCTGAAACTCTTTCATTATTTTTTCAGGAGTTGGCGCTTGCGCCAGAAGGATTCGATTTCTTCCAACGTCCGGCCCTTGGTTTCGGGCACTAGGTAATAGGAGAAGATCCAGGCGGCGACGGCGAGTAGCGCATAGAGCCAGAAGGTTGGTGTGGGGCCGAATTTGTCGAGGAGAGTCAGGAAAGTTAGAGAGACTACGAAGTTCGCGGCCCAGTTTGAGGAAGCGGCGGTTCCTTCGGCCAGGCCTCTGGTTTTCAGCGGATAAATTTCAGCGATGATCAACCAGAAAATTGGGCCAAGGCTTATGGCAAAGCAGGCCACGTAGGCCATTAGTGTTATGACCGCGAGCTGGCCGAAGGCAGCGTCATGCCGGGTGGCGGAGGCGCGGAAGATGAAACCGAGTACGCCAAGAGAAATTATCATCCCGGCGATTCCGGTGAGCAGCAGCGGGCGTCTGCCGGCGCGGTCGATGAGCCACATGGAAACGAGCGTCATAATTACGTTTACCAAACCAATTCCGGCGGTGGCAAGAATGGCGCCGGACGCCGAGGAAATGCCCGCGGAGCGAATGATTTGCGGGGCGTAGTAAATCACGGTGTTGATTCCGGTGACCTGCTGAAATATGGCGAGGCCAATTCCTACGACGAGCGCGGGGCGAATGGAGGCTTGAAGCAGGTCGGACCATCGGCCGCGTTCGTCCGTCTGTGACAAAGTGCCTTGAATTTCCTGAAATTCGGCGTCCACATTTTGCGTGCCGCGGATTTTTTTCAAGACGCCGCGCGCTTTATCAGGCTGGCCATTTTTTACCAGCCAGCGCGGTGTTTCGGGCATGTATAGCATTCCGAGTCCCAGGATCGCGCCGGGGACTACGGCGAGGCCCAGCATCCAGCGCCATTGCTCGGATTGCGCGAAGGCGTAATCGACCAAATAAGCAGCCAGGATGCCGATGGTGATGGCGAGTTGGAAGAGGGAAACTTGCCAGCCGCGAGCTTTGGCGGGCGAGACTTCTGAAATGTAAAGGGGGACGGTGGAGCTGGCCAGGCCGATACCGAGGCCGACGATGGTCCGTCCGAAGATCAAGGTGACTTCGGACCCAGCCGCGGCGCAGATAATTGCGCCGAGAATAAAAATAATTGAAGTGATCAGAAGATTTGTTCTGCGGCCGATGTGGTCGGAGAGATTACCTCCGCCAAGGGAGCCGACGGCTGCACCCACCAAAACGACACTGACGACCAATTCCTGGTGGAAGGTGGTAAGCGCGAAACTCTTCTGGATGAAAATTAGCGCCCCGGAAATTACGCCCGTGTCATAACCGAAGAGAAGGCCGCCCAGAGCGGCGATGACAGCGGCGATGTAAACGAACCCGGTGCTTTCGGCCTGTCGCGCGGATGCGTTTTCTGCCGCCTCAGAATTCATTTTCTGTTGAGGCATTCAGGCTCCGGGGTGGAATTTGCGCGGATGGAAAAGAGATCAAAAACGCGTTCGGCCATTTCTTGCTTTTTTGGCAATTTGAGCCGGGGGCTGCCTTTTGTTTTCTGTACGTTACGTGGAGTTCTAGTTCATGAATTTGGCGATTAAATTTGGCGTTCAGCGAGTGGGGATTCAGATTCATTGAGAGCATATTGTGAGGGAAGAATCGGAGATTGGGTCGAACTCTCGGGAAGCGTGTTGCGGGATCGCCACATGGGGTTCTGGCCCGGGTTAGAAACGTTTCCGCTGATTGTTTTCTGTGAGTTAGGTCGAATTCTGTTTGTGGTGCTGTGCCGGTTAGAGGTGCTCCAGACCATCTGTAAATGCTCACCGGATTTTTAGAATTTTGCGCTGCTTTTTTGCGGGGAGTTCGGGGATTGCAGATGGTTGAAAGTTCGCGATTAGAACGGGTCGGTTCCGTTTGTTTGCAATGACTTAGCTCTAGTTCTAATAAATCTGGTTCGCGATTAGAAAGCGTAAAACAGATCCCTCGCGTCGCAGTGCTCGCGCGGGATGCCCACGCTCTTCGCATCGCCAGATTTGGCTCTGAGTTCTGCCTGCGAATTTTTTTGGTAATGATCACGTGGAAACCTAGCACGCTGTTTGTCGAAATTCAAGGACCTGTGTGTGTGGATGACTAGTACTGCGAGGCAGAAGTGCCGGGGACTATTGCGGCGGTCGTGTCCGCGGGACAGGCGGCGCCTTTGGCGGCCCATTCCTGGACGTTTGCAAGGAACTCATGTTGAGGCGTGGCAACAGGTGTGCGGCCTTGGCCGGGACTCCAACCCCAGAGCACGAGCGGGGTGTGCATATGCTCCACTATCTGCTCCGGGGTGCGATGACCGTTCTGTTGCGGATCTTTGAGCAGCTCGCAGAGTTGGTGGCCACTCAACCCTTCCCAAATCATCGGTGTTGCCGCAGAGGGCAGCTGCCAGCCGGGCGCTCCCGGAGGCATATGCAATCCGGCGAGATTATGATCCTGGTGGCAGGTGCTGCATTTGACGGCATTCGCGCCACGGCCGTCGTCTCCGCGGCGAATCTGCATTGTGTGGCGATGGCTGTCGTCGCCCTGACGGGGAAAGTCTCCGCTAGAGTGGCAATTCATGCAACGAGGGTGGCGAAGCACCGGAATAATTGCTTCGAAAGCCGCAGCGGCACCGGCATCGTCGCGCGTTACGGCTTCATGAACGAGATGTTCTCTGGCATGCCCCGCTCCTTGAACGGCAACCAAGAAGAGAAGCGACAGGGAACAATAGATCGCCGCGCCGGCGAGGACAGACGCGATGGATTTTCGGTACTTCATACCTTCCCGGCTCTCCGGGTGTTCTCAAGCAGCGCAGCTTTCACCCGCTGCGGGGTGAACGGCAACTCGCGAAGACGTGCGCCGGTCGCGTCGAAGATGGCGTTTCCGATCGCGGCAGGAATCACGGTGATTGCAGTTTCTCCCGCGCCAGTTGCCGGTACATCAGGAGGAGTCACGAAGACCGTCTCGATCGTGGGCATTTCGTAATCAAGGTGCAAACTGTTATAAGTCTCCCAATCGACAGAGGTGATGCGTTTGTTGTCCCAGGTAACTTCTTCGACCAACGCGCGGCTCATCCCTTGCAGGATGCCGCCTTCAATTTGATTTCGCAGACCATCAGGGTTTGAGATAGGGCCGCAGTCCAACGCAACCACGAAGCGCGTCGGCCGGACCGTTCCGGCTTCCACATCCACTTCCACTTCGGCAACGAGCGCAGAGTAGCCATTGTTTCCTTCGTACGCAACGCAGGCGATACCGCGCCCGCTTACAGTTCTCCCAGAGATCGCCGTCTTCGGTGAAGGGCGTGCATCCCACTTCGCTGCTTCGGCCGCAGCGTTCAGAACGCCGATGACTCTTGGGTTCTGCAGATGCAACAGCCTGAAGGCGACGGGGTCGGCGTTGGCGTGCGCGCAAAGCTCGTCCATAAAGCATTCGTTAGCGAACGTATTCTGAATTCGCAAAGGTGAGCGGAGTGGCCCGGTGAAAAATGGCGAACGAACGTTATGAGTGAGAGCGCGTTCGCTGCGTATAGTTCCGTCACCACCGCAGTTGCCGGCAATGCATCCTGCGAAGTAGGAAGGCACGGTGTTGCTTCGGTTGCTAAACCTGCCGGTAGGCGGATTGCCTGAGCCGGGCTTAGGTAACTCGGGTTCATATCCCAGCAGCATGCCGGTGATAATGTTGCCCGGTTGATCGTAGCCCGGTCGATTGCCGAGCGAAGCTACCCAGTCTTCGCGATCCCAGGCGATGACGCGTCCCTCGCGCGAAAGACCGGCACGAAGCTGAATCGCGCATGCGGAACCCAAGTTCTCCCACATCATTTCGTCTTGCCGCGAGAACTGCAGGCGGACTGGTTTTCCCACTGCTTGAGAAAGTATGGCCGCATCAAAGGACACGGCATCGGCGCCATTTAGTCCGTAGCAGCCTGATCCTCGAACGTAGATCACACGGACCTTATCAATTGGGATATTCAGAAGCTTTGCGACGATGCTTCTTGTTGGATAAGCCGACTGGGTTGCCGACCACACAGTTGCACTCTGCGGCGTAACGTGGGCCACCGCGCACGATGCGCCTATTGATCCGTGCATCTGGTACGGATATGTGTAGCGGGCCCGTATGATGCTGGTGGCACCAGCAAGCTGAGCGTCAACGTCCTGAGAGTCAACGCTGAAAGTGTCGCGGGCGGGCTGCTTCTGAAGATGGTCGAAGAAATCTTTCTGTGGTGGGAGTTCCGGGCCAGGATTCCACTGCACTGCGATCTGACGAGCCGCCAATGTTGCCTGGTACTGCGTTTCGGCGACGACTCCAACAAAATCCTTGCGAACGACCACCTTCACGAGGCCTGGAACATCGCGCACTGATCGCTCATCTACACGGGCGAGCGTCGCTCCCATCTCCGGAGGCCGAACAACGCGTCCGTGCAGCATCCCGGGAACTCGGATGTGCTGAACAAACTCGAACCGACCGGTCATCAGGGCGGTTCTGTCCAGCGAAGGAATTGGTTTACCCAACACGGTCCAATCCGCGGGGGATTTGCGTTTCGCTTTGGTGTTGAGCGGAAGATCGAAATGCTTGTTTCCAATAAGATCTTCGTAGCTGACGTGGCGGCCGCTCGTACCCGTGATCACGCCGTCCGCGAGCGTAAGATTCTCAACCGGCTCGCTCAACTTTTTCGCAGCGAGGCCTAACAGGGCTTCGCGAGCGGTGGCCGCAGCTAGTGCGAGATTTTCCGAGTTAAAGTTCGTGGGAGTCGATTGGCTTCCAGACGTGGTTCCCTGATCCGGACAAACAGATGTATCGCTCTGGATGAGCTTCACGCGGACAAGCCGAACACACAACTCCTCGGCGACGAGTTGGGATTGCGCGGTAAGAAGACCCTGCCCGAAATCACATTTCCCAGTGTATGCGGTGACGACTCCGTCGTTGCCGACGGCTAACCACGAGTCGAGCTTCGCCGGATCAATGTGGGATGGATGCGTGCCGAACGGTCCGGGGCCCTGCGCGGACAGCAGAACTCCCGACACGGAACCCGACACGGGACTGAAAGTGACAATTATCGCGCCACAGCTTTTCAGAAAGTCACGCCGCGACTGGCTCATGTTCGCTTTGCCTCGGCATACTTTCGAATCGCTCGCAGCATGCGAATGTGTGCGAAACAGCGGCACAAAACGCCACCAAGGGCGTCCCTGATCTCCTGATCAGAGGCATCCGGTTTCACATCGAGAACGGCCTTCGCTGTGAGGATTACGCCACTGAGGCAAAATCCGCATTGGGCCGCACCTTCATCAATAAACGCTTGCTGAATTGGGTGCGGATGTTCGGGGGAACCCAAACCCTCGAGCGTCGTCACTTCATCCTGGCCAACTGCACCTACCGGCATCACGCAAGATCGCACCACTTGCCCGCGCATGATTACAGTGCAGGCTCCGCACTGAGCCATGCCACATCCGAAGCGAGGCCCGCGCAAGCCGAGCTCGTCGTTCAGAACAAACAGCAGCGGCGTTTCCGGATCGACTTCCACCACGCGCCGCTGCCCGTTCACATCCAGTGTGACCTTCTGCCTCATCGAGCGGGTTTGCTCCTTTGCTTTTTCCTAGCTGATATCCAGATGGGAGAAATACTTTTGGGAGAGATTGCGCCGATAGCCATTGTTGCGAACCTCGCGTTTCAGAACCAATGCGTCTTTGACTGCGACGGATTCGCCGGCGCGAAGGTCCTCGCGAAGCTGCATTATTGCACCGTGGTTGGAAGGCAGCAACCCTGTAGCAGAACGCCTGCCGGGCAGGTAGAGACCGCTAGTTGAGTGGTCTAAAAATGGGCTTTTTAAGGTTTAGATCTTCGTGCTGGGCGGGCCGCCAGCGAATCTCATGTCTTTGATTCCCAAGATGGCCAAGGCTTCTCGCTCGGTGCGAACGACGTGCAGGTTGGGACGCGTTGCTGATCCCCATAGATCAAACATCCGTGCTAGCCCAAACAATTCAGGCGAACCCGCGATGATGATTCTGGGAATCTCGGGGTCAGGGAAAGCCGGAGGCAGCATAGCCAATTCACGGATCGTTTGAGAAGAAAAGTTAACGACCGTGACGGCAGACGTATCCAACATTCCGATGAAGGTAGGATTGAGCGCGCCGTACTTAGAGGCATTTTTGTAAAATTCTTTCAAACAGTCGTCAGTTATGAGTCCTTCAAAACGACACCGAATTATCTTGTTATTCAAATCGAAATCGAAGTGATAGGGCATGTAGAAATGCTCCGAGTAATTCACTGGAAAGATTAGCGACAGCGCGCCAAGTTTTCCAGTCTTCGTTCGCAGAACGCGATCTATGGCGCGGCCGCATCGCGTCAGACACTCGTTCCCGGACTCGAACGTACGCCAATCGAAGCGGAGGGTCTATTGTCAATCTTGACAGGCACATAAAGGGCCTAGATTGGCCGGTCGCGGACGAACATGATTGTGGGGCAGGCCTTATATGTGGTTCGCTGAAATTCGTGGTAGGCACATTTTTCCGCGACGCGGATGGAGGCGACATTTTCGGGATGGATAATGCAGGCCGTGCGCGGCGAGCGGAAATGCGCGTCGCCCCAATTGATGGCGGCGCGTACGGCTTCGGTGGCGTAGCCTTTGGCGCGCGCTTGTGTTGTAAACGCCCAGCCGACTTCGGGAAGGCCTCTGAGCGCGGGTAAATCGCGTTTGTAATCGGCGAAGCCAACTTCTCCGATGAAATTGCCGGTGGATTTTTCTTCGACGACCCAATAACCGAAACCTAAAAGCGACCAGTGTCCGACGTAGCGCAAAAATCTGGCCCAGGATTCTTCTTCTGTGTGGGGTTTACCTCCGATGTAACGGGTGACTTCGGGATCGGCCCACATCGCAGCGCAATGGACGAAATCCTCGAGGCGATGGGCGCGGAGTTTTAGGCGTTCGCTTCCCAGGGTAGGCACTCCGAAGGTGATATGTGCGTCGGTAGACACCGAAGGAGTTTATTCGTGTGAGGAAATCGTTTCAACAAAGTTTGAGCTACTCGAACGGGTTGGATTTAATCGTAGAATGGGAAGTTCGACACTGATGAGCGCGGAAACCAATTCGGGAATCGTTGCGGCGGAAGCTGATGTTGGGATCTCGCGCGCGTGGCGCGCCATGCGGCACCGGAATTTCCGGTTGTTTTTCAGCGGGCAGAGTATTTCGCTGATTGGGACCTGGATGACGCGGCTGGCGACCAGTTGGCTAGTTTACCGACTGACCGGGTCAGCGTTCCTGTTGGGCATCGTGGGATTTGCGGGACAAATACCGACGTTTTTGCTGGCGCCATTTGCAGGAGTTTGGGTGGACCGGCTGAACCGGCGGCACGTTTTGATCGTGACGCAGATTTTGGCGATGGTGCAATCGTTTGCGCTGGCCGTGCTTACCTTGACGAAACACATCACTATTCACGAAATTATCTGGCTGAGCATGTTTCAGGGAATGATTAATGCGTTTGACATGCCGGGGCGGCAGGCCTTTCTGGTGGAGATGGTGGAAGACAGACAGGATTTGGGGAACGCGATTGCGCTGAATTCGTCGATGGTGAATATGGCGCGGCTGGTGGGGCCGTCGCTGGCTGGAATGGTGATTGCGGTTTCGGGAGAAGGCGCTTGTTTCTTGATCGATGGAATCAGCTATCTAGCAGTAATCGCGTCGTTAGTGGCGATGCGGCTGAAACCTGCAGCGATCAAACGCGTGGCGGCGTCGATGTTGGTGCAATTGCGAGAAGGCTGGGACTACGTGGCGGGATTTGCGCCGATACGGACGATACTCACGCTGTTTGCTTTGGTGAGTTTGATGGGATGGCCGTTCACGGTGCTGATGCCGGTTTTTGCTTCAACGATTTTGAAAGGCGGGCCACACACTTTGGGATTCCTGATGGGAGGCGTGGGAGTTGGCGCGCTGGTCTCGGCGCTGTCACTGGCGATACGCAAGAGCGTGCTGGGATTGGGGCGCATGATTTACATCGCGACCGGGATGTTTGGAGTAGCGCTGATTTTCTTTGGACTTTCGAAGAATTTTTGGCTTTCGCTGGTGTGCATGCTTTTCTGCGGATTTGGAATGATGCAGCAGATGGCGGCGAGCAACACCATCATTCAGACGATTGTGGATGAGGACAAGCGCGGGCGCGTGATGAGTTTTTATACGGTGGCGTTCGTGGGCATGGCACCGTTCGGGAGCTTGCTGTCCGGGGCCATGGCCCACGCGATTGGCGCCCCGCGGACGGTAATGGTGAGCGGTGTGTGTTGTATCGCGGGTGCGAGTTGGTTTGCCTCGCGGCTGAGATCGATACGAAAATTAATTCGGCCGATTTATGTCAACTTGGGAATCTTGCCCGGGGCGACGGTGAATGCGATCGTCCAAGATAGCGTGGGGCGGTAAGCGGGGTGGACATCGTGCGGGTAGCGCGCTAACGTAAAGACGCAGTGCGAGGAGAATAAAGATGACGTACGATTCGCATCAACGAGCGGCTGAATTGCACGAGCAGGCAGCGCACGCACATCGGGCTGCGGCGGCGGGTCACGGCAAAGGCGATCATTTTACCGGGCACGAGCAATCCAAGCAGGCGATGGAGCACGCGCGGAAGGCCTGGGAGTTTTCGCAAGAAGCGCATCAACAGTCTGCGATGTTTTTGAAAGAGGACAAAGAAAAGAAAGGCTAGCTATTCCGCTAGGGCAAAAGCGAAATAATTCGGCCTTAGAAAGCTCGCAATCCGCTCGCAGCGGTCATCCTCGCTAAAGAAAAGAGCCGGCAAGATGCCAGCGCTACAAGGAACCGGAGGCCACAAATCAGCCCTTAGCATCGCCTAGATTGAAATCCATCCTGCGAAAATCAGCCACAGGGATGTGACGCCTACCAGAATCCACAAAATAATGCCTTGCAAGAGCGGGGGCCAGCCAACTTCGCGCAGGGTAGCGCGCGAGATTCCCGTTCCGATCAAGTAAAGAGTTGCGGTCAACCCCAGTTTTCCCAGATTGCTTAATACATGCCAGAGGTTGGTGAACGCGGGCAGATACGTGTTCGCGACCGCGGCCAAGCAGAAAAACAAAATAAACCAGGGCCATTGAATGCGGGTTTTGGAGCGTTTGAGGACGGCGGCGCCAATTGCGACCGGGACGATCCAGAGCGCGCGAGTGAGTTTTACGGTGGTGCCAATGACCAAGGCGACCGGACCGTAACGTGAGGCGGCGCCGACGACGGAGCTGGTGTCGTGAATTGCCAGCGCCGCCCACAGACCGAATTGTTGTTGAGTAAGATGCAGGGCCCACCCAAGGGGCGGAAAAATTAAGAGGGCGATTGAATTTAAGATAAAAACGGTGCCAAGCGAAACGGCCATTTCTTCGTCATTGGCACCGATGATCGGGGCGATGGCGGCAATCGCGCTGCCTCCGCAAATGGCGGTGCCGGTGGATATGAGGATGGAGGCTGTTCTGTTCACGCGCAGAAAAAGACCGGCGAGAAGCCCAAAAATCAAAGCGAAAGAAATGCTCGCGGCAGTGTAAACGAAACCACTGCGGCCCGCCCGGAGCACTTCATGCAAGTTCATTCCGAAGCCGAGACCCACGACGGATGCCTGCAACAGGAATTTTGAAAGATTGCGGCTATCGGCTTGATAGGGATGGACGAATGACAGACCGTAAATCAATCCGAGGGTGAGGGCGATGGGCGGGGAAATTATGCCAGTGGCGCATAAGATTAATCCAACGAAAAAGAGGGTCTTGGTATTCAGCGCTTGTCTCCGATTCTGTTGTCGGATCGCCGGAAACACGAAGCGGTCCAACTTTAGTTTTGCATAGCTGCACTATCTTATTGATGCCGTCGATGGCGCTCGCACGGCACCATGCAGGACTCGTTCTATGGCGAAGCGCGTGCGGAAGTATAGCGGAATTTGATGTGCGCAGCAGGGCTTACTCGTCTTCGTCGAGAAAATCCTCCTCGGTGGCGCTGGCGGCCTGGGCGTCGGTGGGCCAGTCCTCGAAATAATTATTCAAGGCGAAAAGCTTTTTGGCGAGTTCGGCGATTTCGCCGGCTTCATCGGAGAATTCGCGCGCGGCGATCAGACCGACGTCGATGTTGCGGCGCTCGATATCGGTGGGTTTGCGGCCGCTATCGGTCCAGCGCTTCATGGCAGCCAGCTGCTTAATGATGCCTTGCATTGTGACGTTGTTCGGAGTGCGCGCGAGAATGCGCGTGACGATATCTGTGGCTTCGCGAAGGGCATTTTGGTAGTCGAGCTTGGAGTTTATCTCACCGTACAGGCCTGCCATCGTTGACCTTCCTTTTATTTGGCACAGCTACCCTATCATTGATGCCGGGCCTTTGGGACTTCAACACTAAGCTGGGGTTGCGGCAGACGAAGCTAGCTCGCTCGGATTAGGGTTTTGGGCCACGCCGGGGCGCTACTTGTCGTAAGCCTTTACGGCTGGTACGGCAAGTCCGGTGAATTTAGGCTAGACACGGCTACCCATTCTCGGTCAAATTATGGGTGCAGGGTTGGGGTGCTAGTAGCTTGAGGGGGTAATAGGCGATGCGATACGTTTCTTTTCTAATTGGGGCCATTCTACTAATAGGTTTAAATGCAGGTGCGCAAGTAAACGTCGTAAATCCGCCAGCCAACGAAGCATTTCCCCAGGTGGCGCTAATGGCGACATCGGGAGAATCCTTCAACTTCACCGGGTTGCCTGCAACGACCGTGGGAATCGCCGGCGCATCTTCGCCAGCAGCCAGTCCTGCCGCGGAGCCACCGCAGTACGTACAGAGCGTTTACGAGAACTATGCCTGGCAAGCTTATATAGGTTATGAGTATTTGCGGCTCTATCAAGTACCCGCGATTACGAAAAACACCAATGGGTTTACGTACAGCATGGTGTATTACATCAACAACTGGTTCGGGCTGGATGGCGAACTTGATGCCACGCACTTGAGCGAGTTCGGCACGGACGGGTGGTTTCTAATGGGCGGCGGCGGGCCGAGGTTCCGTTGGTCGGCTCCGCGCGGGCTGGAACTTTGGGCTCACGCATTGGGCGGGTACTCCCATTTGACACCCCAGACGGCGTTTGGAAGCGAGCATGCCCCGGCGTTTGAGGCAGGCGGCGGAGTGGACATCAACGCGCACCATCGGCGGCTGGCGTATCGGATCGAAGCTGACATGATGGGGACGCATTACTACAATACTTATCAATACAGTCCGAAGGTTACCGCGGGAATTGTAATTAAGTTCTAAACGCGCTGGTAGGCAAGCAGAAGGAAACTGCTGATGGGTTCAAGATCGCGACCGAGTTCAGGACCCGATAAGAAAAAGACGCCGGTTTCGAAGCCCGCGGAGCCGGATACTGAGGATCCAGTGGACGAGGCTTCCATCGAATCATTTCCCGCCAGCGATCCGCCTGCCCTGGACCCGGAACCCAAGAAGCAGGATAAGAGAAAAGCAAAAAGCGCCCGAGCCGGCTCGCAGTAATTTCTGGCACCTTTCGCTACGTTTCCTCATCCAACCTGGTGAACCCAACTCGATAAAAACTGGGCGTTTTGGCAATCGTCCGCAGGAGATCACAATGAAATCCAAGGCAACGCAAGCGAAATCCCAGGGGACTGAGACGAAGATCGTTTTGCAGGTGGGAAGCGAGCTGCGAATCAACAACAAGGGCGACATCATCATCGACAATCCGGAACTGGAATTAGCGCGCGAACAAGAAGCCGCGGACGCGACTATTGCGTATCGATTCGAGCCGGAGCAGGGCGGCGTGCACGTTCTCCGCTTGCTCGACCCGGTGGCGGACCACAAGCACATGAAAACTCATCGCCGCGACGATTAATTAGGCGATCAATTATTAGTCCAGACGGCCGAATTCTCCGCGAAAATTAAAAGGGGAGACGCATGCTATTTGACCAACTGACTATTCGCGAGCTGACGCTGCGCAACCGTATCGTGGTTTCTCCGATGTGCCAGTATTCCAGCACGGACGGGTTTGCCAATGATTGGCACCTCGTGCACTTAGGCAGTAGAGCGGTGGGAGGCGCGTCGTTGATCTTTACCGAAGCGGCCGCAGTTTCGGCCGAGGGGCGCATTAGTCCGCAGGATTTAGGGATCTACAAGGAAGAGCACATCGAGCAGCTTTCGCGGATTACGAGCTTCCTGCGCGATCAGGGCAGCATCCCGGGGATTCAACTGGCTCACGCGGGACGCAAGGGCAGCACGCTGCGTCCTTGGGAAGGAAATGCGGCGGTGCCTGAATCAAAAGGGGGCTGGACACCAGTGGCGCCGAGCGCTATCCCGTTTTCAGCCACGTATCCGCAGCCAGTTGCGCTGGACGAGAAGGGAATTCAGGGCGTGGTGAAATCTTTCGCGGCCGCGGCGGGGCGCGCGTTACAGGCGGGATTTCAGGTAATCGAAATTCACTCGGCGCACGGTTATTTGCTTCACGAATTTCTTTCACCCATTTCGAACAAGCGGACTGATTCGTACGGGGGCTCACTGGAGAATCGCTGCCGTCTCTTGGGCGAGGTGGTCGCTGCGGTCCGCAAAGTGTGGCCACCGGCTTATCCACTTTTTGTTCGAATCTCGGCGACGGATTGGATTGAGGGCGGCTGGGACTTGGATCAGTCCATTCAACTGGTGGAAAAAATTGCGCCGCTGGGCGTGGATTTGATCGATTGTTCGTCGGGCGGAATTGCGCCGGGAGCAAAGATTCCTATACGGGCTGGGTATCAGGTTGAATTCGCGCGGGAAATTCGCAATGAAACGGATGTGATGACCGGGGCGGTGGGACTGATTACGTCTGCAAATCAAGCTGACACGATTTTGCGAGAAGAGAGCGCGGACGTGGTGATTATGGCTCGTGAATTTCTGCGACAACCTTACTGGCCGCTTCAAGTGGCGCACGATCTGGGATTTCCAATTCCCTGGCCGGTGCAATATTTGCGCGCGGCGCCGGACGGGACGCCCGCGCGCGAGCCGATTCGTCCGCCGGAAGGAATGGACGCGTTGGCCGAGCACGACGCAAATCTGGAGTAAGTTCTTTTCTATTTTCTGAATGGGCCTGACCCTGGAATTGTTAGTCCAGGGCTAGCGAATCATTTCGCATCGGAAACACCTCGCGTTAACGCTCTAGTTCAACCACCCCAAACCATCTACCATAAGCGTTCGTGACGACCGCTTCAGACACCGGAACAATGCACCGTCGCATCGCCGCGGCCACTGGGATTGTAATGGCCAGTGTGTTGCTGAGCCGCGTGCTGGGATTTTTTCGAGATTGGACGCTGGCGCACCAGATGGGGTCGAATGCGATTACGGACGCATACAACGCGGCGTTCACACTGCCGGACTTTCTGAATTATTTGATCGCAGGCGGGTCGTTGAGCGTCACGTTTATTCCGGTTTTCGCGAAATATGCGGCGGAGAAGAGGGAAGAAGAGGGCTGGCGCGTTTTTTCAACGGTGATTACGGTGATGGGGATTGTCCTGGTGGGACTGGTCCTGCTGGGAGAACTCTTTGCGCCGCACATTGTGAACTGGATTGCTCCCGGATTCAGCCCGGGCGAGCGAGCGCGGGTTGTGTTCCTGACGCGACTTATGTTGCCGGCGCAAATCTGTTTTTACGAAGGCAGCATTTTGAGCGCGGTGCAATATGCCAAGGGACAATTCGTTGTACCTTCGTTGGCACCTCTGATTTACAACATCGGAATAATTTTAGGCGGTGTTTTGCTGGCTCCGCGAATTGGGATCACCGGATTTGCGGTTGGGGTGCTCGGCGGGGCCATCGCCGGAAATTTTCTGCTCCAAATTTATGGCGCGTGTCGGGCGGGCGCGGCATTTTCGCCGAGTTTTAACGTCAGGCATCCCGGCTTCTGGCTTTTTCTGAAGCTTTCGGTGCCGATCATGCTGGCCGTTTCGGTGTCTTTTGCGGACGATTGGATCATTCGATATTTTGGGTCGTATTTGCAGGCTGCGTCGATTACGTGGCTGACCTACGGGAAAAATTTAATGAGGGTGCCGCTCGGGCTTGTTGGACAGGGCGTTGGAGTAGCGTCGTTTCCGTTCCTCGCCCAATTGTATTCGGAGAAGAAATTTGAGGAATTAAATCGCGTTCTGAACACAACATTTAAAGGCCTGATATTCCTGCTGCTTCCGATTTCGGCTTTGACCATCGCGCAGAGCGTTCCGATTGTGAACCTGGTTTTTTCGCACACGCGCATGCATGGGTACGATCTTTTCGCTACGGGACAGACTCTTGCATATTTCTCGATTGGGATGTTCGCCTGGGGCGCGCAATACATTCTGGCGCGCGGATTTTATGCCACGCGCGACACTATTACGCCGGCGGTGGTCGGCACGGTGATGACGGCACTCAACATCCCGGTGTATTGGTGGCTTGCGCATCAAATGCAGTATGTGGGTCTGGCGCTGGCCAGCTCATTCGGCATCGTTGCGTACACTGTTGTGCTTTTTGTCTTATTGAACCGGCGCACGAAAAATCCGGAGGAGCGAAGCTTGGTGGTTTTCTTTTTGAAAATGACGGGCGCTTCGTTGGTTACGGGTATTGGGTGCTACCGGCTCACGATCCTGCTCGAAAGCCATTTACCGTGGCAAAAGATTTGGGGAGCGCTTGCGTTGTTGGTCGTCGTCACGACCGCAGGAATCGTATTGCTGATGATTTTGCTGAAAATACTGCGCGTGCCGGAGCTCGATCACTACTTGCGCAAGGCTTGGGCTTATACCGGTTTGTCGGCGTAATCACGCGAGTATCTTTGAAACCTTCAGGGTGATTGAGCAAAAGCTGAGTGTAGGGTTACCTGGCTGCCTTTCATCACTTCGATTTCGCGCGACCAATCTTTTTTGCCCGTGGACTTGATGGTGATCTGGTGAGTGCCACTTGCCAGCGAGACGGTTGCGGGCGTGTCGCCCACAAATTTCCCGTCGATATAAATTTCGGCGCCAGCTATTTCCGAGGAGAGAATCAGGACACCGGTGTCAGAGCTGACGGAAGTGGTGGCAAACGCATGCGCCGCGGAAGCTTCTGTTGACGGGCGCTCTGTGAGTGGGTCATTATTTTTCGCAGGAATGGGGCCAGCTCGGGTGTCACTGCTCGCGGTCTTCGTGAGAGGACGCAGGGTGGCTTGTACCTCATCTGCTTTTACGAGCCAGTAACGGCCTCGGTTATGGCCTTTCAGGTCGGTCCACTCGAAAGGGCCCTCGGTAATGGTGGTTTCCTGCGGCGCGTATCCTTCTTTATAGATGCGGACCACCATGGCGTGGCCAAGTCGCGCCGCAAACACGGTGTGAGGTTTGTGGAAGTAGCCGCCGGGATAATTTATTTTGTACGGAGTGACGCCGACCAGCACACCGTCGATTTCGACGTTAGCTCCAGCGGGCGAACTGGTGACTTTGAGGGTTTCGCCGAACGATGCCGATGCTGCTGCCGCCAGCGCAGACAGCGTAAGCACAACGGCGCGGAGCCAGCGCAGACGTATTCTTCGCACCCAGATCTCCGGACGAATGAGGGATCAGGTGAAGCTGTCACGTTGCGCGGAGAAGCGTCAATCCGGTGAAGTACGCAAAGGGGAATGAGCACAATCCAGGCCGACGGTGGCTAGCTAGCTGATTAGCCGGCCGCGCGGTCTATTTCAAGTATTCGGCAAGCCAGTCTAGAAAGGTCTTATACCAAAGCTGGCTGTTTTGGGGTTTTAGCACCCAGTGGCCTTCGTCGGGGAAAATTAAGAGTTTCGAAGGAACACCCTGGCGCTGCAACGCGGTGAAGAATTCGAGCTCCTGGGTATAGGGCACGCGAAAATCCAGCTCGCCACCCACGACGAGCGTGGGCGTTTTATATTTTCCGAGCGCGGCGGCAAATTCGCTCGGCGACCATTTTTTGTAAAACTCCGAGTTCGTCCAGGGCGTACCGGCAAACTCCCATTCCTGGAACCACAGCTCTTCCGTTGCATTCATGCTGACCGCGTCGTACGGGCCGGCATGGCTGATCAAACATTTGAAACGGCCAGTGTGCGTGGCGATCCAATCGACCATGTACCCGCCGAAAGACCCGCCCGCAGCGGCCACGCGCGAACCGTCGATGAACGGATATTTCGCAATGGCGGCGTCCAAGCCGGTCATCAAGTCTTCGTAGGCTTTGCCACCCCAATCATGGCTGACTTCTGCGGTAAATTTCTGTCCATAGCCAGAGGAACCGCGCGCATTGATCGCCAGGACAACGTATCCGGAGGCGGCCATCACTTGTTGATTCCAGCGATAGCCCCAGGCATCGGTCCAGGAGTTTTGCGGACCGCCATGAATCAACAGCAGGGCAGGATATTTTTTCGCAGGGTTGAAATTCGGCGGGCGGATCATAAAACCTTCGACCTGGATTTTCTCCGCGCCATCGAACCAAAAAGCTTCCGGCTTGGGAAGATCGAGCTGCGAAAGTAGTTGCGCGTTTTGATGTGTGAGCTGGCGAACGCCGGTGCCGTCTGAATTCGCGGTGAAAAGTTCCACGGGCATGGTGAGGCTGGTGCGCGCGAAGGCGAGGGTGTGGCCGTCGGCGTTGATGTCGAATTCTTCGTTGAAGTTTCCGTTCACTATAATTTTTGGAGAATTTCCGGGCGCGGCTGCGATCGAGTAGATCGGCATCTCGCCTTCATCTTCAGCAGTGAAGAAGATGGTCTTACTGTCCGGCGCGAATTCGTAGGATTCCACGCTGCGATCGAAATCTTCCGTCAAACTCGTTGCTTTTCGGTCTTTGCGGGAATAAAGCATCAGACGCCAGCGATCGGCTTCATAGCCCGGTTGTATTTGTGCACGGTAGGCGATCCACAGGCCGTCGCGGGAATACACGGGTCCCCAGTCGTCGGCAGGGTTGAGCGTGATCCGCGTGGGAGCTTTGGTGCCGGAGGCGGGAACGGTAAAAAGATCGCCATTGGTGCTAAGGGCTTCGTCTCTATCCGTGTTGGCGGTGAAGCAAATTTCGCGGCTGTCGGGAGAAAAGGCAATCGCTTCCGGAGCGCCCAAGCTGAACGGCGGGACATCGTAGTCGGCCCCCGGTGTGAGATCGCGGGGAGCCCCGCCTTCGGCCGAAATGAGGAAAAGATGGCTGCGCTTACCATCGGACCACGCGTTCCAGTGGCGATAAAGCAGCCTGTCGTAAATATGCGCCTTCACTTTGCTTTTTGATTTTTCCGCGTCGCGACGGGCGTTACACGCTTCGTTCGTGCAATCGGGATAGACGCTGGAAACGAAGGCGATGGTCTTACCGTCAGGTGACCAAAGTTCGTTGTCCGCGCCGGCGGAAAGAAAGGTGATGCGATTTACGGTACCGCTCTTGACGTCCATGGAGAAAACTTGTTGGTTGCCTTCGACGCGGGCCGAAATAAAAGCAAGCTTCTGCCCATCGGGAGACCAGCGTGGACGCGTGTCGCTGCCTCCGTGAGTCAATTGGCGCGGCTCGCCGGCCGCTACGCCAACAATCCATATGTCGCGCGAGGTGTGATTTGTCTCCAGGTTTGGAGTGGCTACGGTGTAGGCAACCCATTTGCCGTCGGGAGAAATTTGCGGTTCGCTCAGGCGATGCATAGAGATTAAATCCTGAAAGGTGATAGGGCGCCTCTTGGTTGTTTGTGCGTTCAGGAAAACGGGCGCTACGGAGAGAACCATGACGGCGAGACACGCAGGGAGGCCTTTGCCGATGCTTTGCGGATTCGCGTTCATTTTTCCTCGCTGACTCAATTGCGGACTACACTTTCCTCGTGCTTAGAAAAATGAACGTGCCGCCGCCTACCAGCAGAAGCATGGCGAAGGCTTTCGGAAGCTGGATTATTCGCGTGGTTTCAATGATGGTTCTCTCGCCGCCAATTTCCATTTCCTTTTTCTTGGAGGGCATGTTGAGCCTGGGATGGACCAGCGCGGCAATGCCGAGCGCGATGAAGAGCACGCCCATCACCACGAACGGGTGAACTTTCATTGCAATACTCTCCTGCGCGTCAGCTTCAATTCGCGGGCGTCGCTTGCGCCGTACCGCTTGCTGCAACCATCGGTTTCAGAATTTCGCTCATATAATCCGGGCGGCTGGTGTCGCGTACGAGATGAGGAAAGCGCGTACCGCCATGGTAATCGATGGAACGCGTCTGAAATTGCGCGCCATTTGCGACGATCAACTGAATTGGGGCAGTAGAGAATTTCGATCCAGCGATCGCTTGCTTGATTTCGTCCGGCGAATACTGCTTTCCGTTCACGGCGATGATTTTCATTCCGGGTCCGACCCCAGCGTCGTAAGCGAGACCGCCATGGGTTACATCGTCCACGGTTCCGTCTTCCTGAACAGTCATGCCGATAGTGAAAGTTAAATTCGTTCGCCGGGCGAGTGCGCTTTCAATCACTTGCATTTCATTGGGTTCTTCGCTGTATATCAGCTTCCAACCGTTATTTTCGACCGCTTCCAGGGGAGTTCTGGTCGATAAACCGTCCAAATGCGCGCGAAGGAAAGTGGTCCAATCATAGGGCGCCAGGGTATTCAAAACGGCGACGATGTCTTCGAACTTGTAGGTCTTCAGCGCCGGCACGTTTGGAGATCCGGCGTAGAAAATCTGGCAGAAATCGTTCATGGATTTCTTGTCTTTGGTGAGGCTGCGCAAAGTACCGTCGATATCGAGCCAAAGCAGCTGGCCCTCTTCGTAAAAATCCGTACCGCGACGCCAGTTTGACCAGTCCTCGGTGGCGTTATAGAGGAACGGAGCGGCGTCGGCGGTATCTTGCAAGTTGCGCCAGTCGCGTCCGGGACGATGTTCATAGGCGGCGACCAACTCCGCTAAATCATCCATCGTTTCTTGCTGCGTCAGCAATCCACTTCGCGCGGTCAGCACAAAGCTGCCGAGATATTCCGTCAAGCCTTCGTAAACCCAAAGCAAATCATCTTTCATGGGCTGTTGATAATCTGCAGTAGCCAGACCCTCGGGACGGCGGTATTTTCCGTTCCAGGAATGGACAAATTCGTGAGGCAGAAGCCCGGCGAAGGCGATCAGTTCGGAGTCATCGATCAAGCTGCGCTCGTTCGTGCGATCGTCGCTGGACTCGTGGTGTTCGAGGCCGAAATGAGCGACGTCGTCACTTAGAGTGAGAAGGAAATGATAATCGCGATAATGGCGCGGGCCGAACAGCGCGCCGGCTTCGGTCACGAGTTGATTGAAATGCGTCTGCGTTTCCGGTGACATTGCCAGGGCTGCTTCGCTGTCGGCGGCGATGTCCATGTAATGGGGAGGGTCCTGCCCGGGTGTGAGTTGAATTTCGCGAAAATATTTTCCGGCAATTACCGGGGAATCGACAAGCGTATTCAGGGTAACTGGCGAGAAATCGATGATGTCGCCGTTTTGTTTAGGGCCAGGGAGGGCCGTGCCGTACTTCCATCCAGCGGGAAGCCTCAAGCTGGGCACGAAAGTGATGTCGCGTATGTCGAAGCCTTTGGGATACATCAATACTTGATTCCAGCTTAGGACATCCAAGGCATTTGTCGCTGAAGCTCCGGCTGAAAATCCGGCTGCGGGAGCGGCGAGCAGAAAATCAAAATCCACGGTTAATTTGGCGACGCCGGCAGGGATGTCCAAATGGATCGAAAACATTTCCACCAGATCGCGGCGCCACGGAATTGATTTGCCAGCGGCGGAGAACTTCAGTCCGGCAACTTCGATGACGGGGCCATCCGGCATGTGTTCTCCCGGGAGCCACTCCGGGTAATACAACGTGAGTTCTCCGGGCGAGACTGGAATTTCCAGATGGGTGTGAAGGATTTTCTGCGGCGCTTGCGAAGCGTCAACTATCAGGCGAATCGGGCCAGCCTTAGTTTGGGCCCGAAGGCCCGCGCCGGTGAAAAAGATAATTGCTGTAAAAAAAGCACCTGTTATCGAAACTACTCTGCGCATTATTCCCCCGTTCTGTTCGTTTCGTGTTTTGACGAACTGGACGTGCGTATATTTAGAAAACCGGACGATGGGTGCGGATCCATTCAGAAATTGGAAACTCCCACCTGTGCGAACAAGAATTGCAGCACATCGGTGTCTTCTTCGATGATTTTGCTTACCGGGCGGCCTTCGCTGTGGCCCAACTTCGTGTCGTACATCAGCAGAATCGGTTTGTCGCCGCCTTGTGCCGCTTGCATTTCTGCTGTCATCTTGCGCGCGTGCAGGGGAGCCACGCGGGTGTCGCTGTCGCCCGTCAGAAAAAGCACAGCCGGATATTTTGTGCCTTTTATTACGTGATGATAGGGCGAGTAGGCGTAGAGGAAAGGAAACTGATCGGGATCGTCTGACGAGCCGTATTCAGGAACCCAAAATCGTGCCACTAGAAACTTCTGATAGCGCACCATGTCGAGCAACGGATAGCCGCACACGATGGCGCCAAAAAGATCAGGACGCTGCGTCATGGCCGCGCCCATCAGCAGGCCGCCATTGCTGCGTCCGGTGATGGCGAGCCGCTGAGGACTGGTGTAATGATTCGCGATCAGCCATTCGGCGGCCGCGAAAAAGTCGTCGAAGACATTTTGTTTTTTCCCGAGCATGCCGGCGTGGTGCCAGGCTTCGCCAAATTCTCCGCCGCCGCGCAGATTGGGCATGGCGAAAATCCCACCGTGTTCGGCCCACACGACCGCATCGTCGCGAAACGCGGGAGTTTCGCTGGAATCGAAGCCGCCATAGGCGGTCATCAAGGCAGGATTCGAACCGTCGAGCTTCAGTCCCTTTTTGTAAAAAAGGAACATGGGCACGCGAGTCTTATCTTTGGACTCGTACCAAACTTGTTTAACTTCAAACTCATTGGCGTCTATCGGGACAGGCGACTTGGCCCAAACGGCGAGAGTGTGCTGAGAAATATCGTAACGATAAATCGTGGCAGCAATCGCGAAGGACTGAAACGAAAGGAAGGCTTCAGAATTTCGCCATCTTCCGGTGATTCCGCTCACGTCTCCTAATGCTGGCAGCGCAATTTCACCTGCGGGCTTGCCGTCGGCTTCAAAAACTTTTAGCTCCGAGGACGCGTTGTGGGAATACTGCGCAATGATTTTTCCGCCGGCCAATCGAAAATCTTCCAGCCGCGAATCGCTTTCGGGAATCACTTCTTTCCAGTTCTCCTGCGCGGGATTCTTCAAAGGTACGGCCAACAAACGCCAGTTGGGAGCCTTCCAGTTTGTTTCCAGATACAGCGTGTCGCCTGCAATCTCGCCCTGGAAGCAGGAGTTAATCGTTTTAACGATTGGCGTGATGGGACCGCCTTGCGCGAGGTCCTGAAAATAAACTTCGGACTTTTCGCATGCCGAGCCGTAGAAGACCATCAAAAGCAGGTAGCGGGCATCCTCGGAAACATCCACGGACAGAATTTTGTCGGGTCCATAGCCGTCGCCAAAAATTTCTTTGTCTTGTTCGGAGTTGGTGCCAATGGCGTGGTAGTAGGCGCGCGGGCCCGCGTCCGTCAGTTTGGAGTAATAAAGACCTGCCTTATCGGTTTTGAATGCGACTCCAGAAAGGTAGCGCGCGCGAGGAAGAGAATCGGAGATTTCCTTTCGCGTGTCGGTATCGATCAAATGGATGGATACTTCGTCCTCGCCGCCTTTGCGGACGCCGTATGCCACCAGCTTTCCATCGTCTGAAAAACCTTCAAAATTCACGCTGGTGGTGTGGTCAACGCTGAGCGATGCGGGATCGATGAGCACTTCTTCGGTTCCGGCGCCTCGGCGCATGTACAGAACAAACAAATCCTGGCCGGCAGTGCGTTTGGAATAAAAATAGTGGTCCGCTCGTTCGACGGGAAGGCGGATAGTGTCCACTTTTATTAATTCGGCGAGGCGTTTGGAAATCGCTGCGGCACCGGGCAGCGTCTTCAGCATATTTT
The DNA here is from genome assembly GCA_050012395.1 of Candidatus Acidiferrales bacterium. Lineage (GTDB taxonomy): Bacteria > Acidobacteriota > Terriglobia > Acidiferrales > UBA7541 > Palsa-295. The sequence continues at coordinate 14,402 of JBEKHG010000024.1, read as the reverse complement.
GCGTACAGGCGTTTTGCGCATTGATCCAGGCGCGCGTTTCAGGGCTGTTTTGATCTTCGAGCCAGCGATAGGGGTCGCTTACCGCGACGCCGTGAATTGTTTCTTTCACGTCATCGACACGCGTTGGCGGCGGGCACTTCATTTCAGTCGCGCGCACCATTATCGGAGCAGTGGTGACGGCGACGAATGCGATCAGAGCCAAAAGAAAAGACGACAGAGAGAACCGGCGAGGGCCGATTGGAAAAAATATCGATTGCGGAAAATGTGATAGCAATTCTGTCGAAGATTCTTCGGTGGAACTTATCTTCAATTCTTGCTCCCTTCGCAAATCTCAAGTGACGGGCGTGGCCATCTTTCGCGGAGGATTGAAAAACGGCAATTCCCTGGTCGTGGCTCTTACTTTGTGACGCACGGCCTCGACGGTAAGTTCCATTTGCAGTTGGAGGCCTGGGGCGGCATGTTCACGGTTAAGGCTCGCGAGCGCGATCATTTTTTTCAAGGTCGGCGACCAAGTTGTAGAAGTCGCTTTGCCGACTTGCAATCCGCCGCGATACACCGGAACAGGGGTGCGCGACGCCGTGCTTTGTACTTGCGGACCCAGGCCGACAGCATCGTAGAGACGCTCGACATCTTCCCAGTTAATATCCAGTCCCATCAAAAGGCGTTTGGCGCCGCGCCGGCTTTCTTCCGCCAGAGCTTCGCGGCCGATGAAATGTTCCTTCTTCAAATCGACCATGCGGCCCAGACCGAGTTCGTAAGGCGAATATTTCTGCGATTCGATCAGCGCGCGCTTGCTGCTGAAATAATCCACTTCGATCAGGATGAGCCCGGCTTCGATCCGCGCCACATCCAGTGCCAGCATGCCGGCGGCATGGAGATCGAACTGGCGTCCATTTTCCATCAGTGCATCCCAAACCTTGGGCGCTTCATTCCAAGGCATCCAGATTTCGTAACCCAAGTCGCCGGTATATCCGGTGCGAGAAATATCCACTTCCACACCCGCAATTTTTCCGTGAGTGAAACGAAAATATTTTAGATTCGCGATGTCGGCTTGCGCGGTTTTCATCAGCAAGCGACCGGAAGTAGGGCCTTGCACGGCCAGCGCGGCAACTTGGTTGGAAATATCTTCGATGTTAACGTCCAGGCCGAGCGCGTTTTGATGGAACCAGCGCATGCTGGGGTCGGCGGCGGTCCAGCGATAGGCATTTTCCGCGAGGCGCGAGATGGTGCCGTCGTCAATTACTTTTCCTTCTTCATCGCACCAGCAGCAATAAATCACCTGCCCGACAGCGACTTTATTAATGTCGCGAGTGATCACGCGGTTCACGAGTTTGGTCGCGTCTTTACCGGTCAAAAGATATTTGTAGAGGGGAGAGACGTCGATCATGGCGCTGGCATTGCGAATCGCGTTGTATTCATGGTCATGATGCATTTCGTAAACACTGACGGCGTAATAGCCGGACCATTCGCGATAGTTCATGCTCTCGCAAAGTTTTGAAGTTCTGTCGTGAACGGCTGTTCCGATCGGCACAATCGCTCCTGTGGTCTCACAATTCTCTGAAGTTTCGCGGAATTGGGCAGTAACCTAGCCTGCAAATCGCCGGAGAAACTCGGACCGCGATTATAGTTCGCGCCCCTGAAATATCGCAAGCGAACTGAAAGCTTTCTCGGGCGATTATGGGTCTTTTTTTGTATCTGCTGACTGGTAGTCAGGACTTCTCGCTTCTCTGTTGTGAGTCTGCGGCTGCGCTTGTAGAATACTTCGACTTCTGCGGCGCCTGATATTCCGCAAGTTTCATCACGTAAATCCATGGCAAAACGATATGACGTCATCGTAATTGGCGGCGGCCACAACGGCCTGGTGAATGCGGCGTACCTCGCGAAGGCGGGCAAAAAAGTCCTGGTGCTCGAGCGCAGATACGTCCTAGGCGGCGCGGCCGTCACCGAAGAAATCATTCCTGGATTTAAGTTTTCTGTTTTTTCGTATGTAGTTTCTCTGCTGCGCCCGGAAATTATTCGCGATCTGGATTTGCCGCGCCACGGGCTCGAAATTCTGCCGCTGGACGGGACCATCACTCCGATGCAGAACGGCGATTACCTGTGGCGCGAGAACGATCACGGCAGAACGCGCCGCGAGTTGGAGCGCCACTCGAAGCTGGATGCCGAGGCGTATGAGGAATTCGGCAAATCCATGGTGGCGATGTGCCGTTTCGTGAAGCCTATTCTGGGAATGATCCCGCCGGACCCCAGCTCACTCGACCCCCGAGATTTGAAAAAACTTGCATTTCTGGGGAAGCGCTTCCAGTCGCTGGCAGCGGAAGATAAATACAACCTGGTGCAGCTCATGACCATGAGTGCTGCTGATTTTCTGGACCAATGGTTCGAGACAGACGTATTGAAAGCGACGATGTCCGCGTCGGGAATCATCGGGACTTTTCTGGGGATTCGGTCGCCGGGCACAGCGTACGTTTTGTTGCACCACTATATGGGCGAAATTGACGGCGCGTTTCGGTCGTGGGGATTCAGCCGCGGGGGCACCGGAGCGATTTCAAACGCGATTGGCAGCGCGGCGAAAGAGGCCGGTGTAGAGATTCGCACGGAAGTCGCGGTGAATCGCATTCTGATTAAGAATGGCGTGGCGCAAGGGGTGGTGCTGGAAGGCGGCGAGGAGATCTACGCGGACGTGATTTCTTCCAGCGTGGACCCCAATCTTACATTTTTGAAATTTATCGAAGAGCGCGAATTGCCGGGAGATTTCCTGGAAGAAGTACGGCGATACAAATATCGCGGGTCGTCCGGGAAAGTGAATCTCGCGCTCGATGCGCTGCCGGATTTCACATGCTTGCCCGGACCGGGTCACCATTTGCGCGGGGCGATGTCGATTTCGCCTTCGATGGAATACATGGAGCGCGCCTATGACCAAGCGAAGTACGGCGAATTTTCGCGGCGACCGTACATCGATATGGTGATTCCGACGCTTACCGACCCATCCGTCGCGCCTCCGGGGAAACACATTCTTTCATGTTTCGTGCAATATGCGCCGTACAAATTGAGCAGCGGAAACTGGGACGAGCAGCGTGAGGCCTTTGGAAATACGGTGATCGATACGATCGCGGAATATGCGCCGAATATAAAAAACATCATTATCGGCAAACAGTTCATTACGCCGCTGGATATCGAACGGCAGACCGGTTTGACTGAAGGGAACATTTTTCAAGGCGAGCTTTCGCTGGAACAACTTTTCTTTTTGCGCCCTGCGGCGGGTTGGGCGCGATATCGCACGCCGATCAAAAAATTGTACATGTGCGGCTCGGCCACGCACCCGGGCGGCGGAATCATGGGGGCTCCGGGACGTCTGGCGGCGCTGGAAATTTTGAAAGACACGGGGAAGGGGAAAAACTGACGGTGGCCGCGCAACGCGAAATCGTAATTCTGGGCGGCGGGCACAACGCGCTGGTAGCGGCTTTTTATCTGGCGAAGAGAGGGCTGAAGCCGCTGGTGCTGGAACGTCGCGAGGTGGTGGGCGGCGCGGCGGTCACCGAAGAGTTTCATCCGGGGTTTCGTTGTTCCACGGTAGCGCATGCCGGAGGGCCACCCCTAGGCGCGATTTCGAAGGACATGCAGCTTGCGCGACACGGGCTCGAGAAACTCGAATCGCCCGTGCGGATTTTCGCTCCGACCCCGGAAGGCCGTGCCCTCACGCTTTACACCGACACCCAGCGATCCGTGGCGGACATTCAAAAGGTTTCCGCCAAAGATGCGGCGAGCTACGGCGATTTCGCCGGTGGTCTCGCGCGTGTCGGTACAATCATCGAGCGACTTTTGTTACTGACGCCGCCGGTGATCGAGAAGCCTTCGAAAGAAGATATTTGGAAATTATTGAAAGTTGGACGGCGGGTTCGCGGGCTGGGGAAAAAAGAGATGATGCGGCTGATTCGCTGGGGCCCGATGGCCGCTGCGGATTTCGTCGCTGAATTTTTCGAGACGGATGTGCTGCGTGCGGCAGTCGCGGCCCGAGGAATTTTCGGCGCGGCCATGGGGCCGTGGTCCGCGGGTTCCACCGCTCTTTTGCTATTGCGCGCGGGCGCTGATCCTTATCCGGTCGGGAATTCCGCATATCCGCGTGGGGGAATGGGCGCGCTGACAGCCGCCATGGCTGCTGCGGCGAAAGGCGCAGGAACGGAGATTCGCACGGGAGCGGAAGTCGCCCAAATTCTGGTGAAAAATGGACGCGTGACCGGCGTTGCGCTCGCGAACGGGGAAGAAATTGCGGCGAAGGCGGTCGTTTCCGGAGCAGACCCACGGCGGACGTTCCTCGGCTTGCTCGATCCGGTGCATTTGCCGCCGAGTTTTGTGGTGAAGATGCAGAATTACCGTTGCAACGGGACTGCCGCAAAAATAAACGTCGCGCTGGACGCGCTGCCAACATTTACGGCGCTGAAAAACTCTTCAGACGGAAATTCGGCGCTGGCGGGGCGGATTCACATTGGGCCGGGCATCGATTATCTGGAGCGCGCCTTTGATGATTCAAAGTATGGCGACTTTTCACGCGCGCCGTATCTCGACATTTCTATTCCGTCGATTCTGGATTCGTCGCTGGCCCCCGCGGGGAAGCATGTGATGTCGATCTACATGCAGTTCGCGCCGTATAAACTGAAGCAGGGAGACTGGACGCAGCAGCGCGATGCGTTGCGCGACACGGTCTTGAAGACGGTTTCAGCCTACGCGCCCGATCTGGCTCAGAAAATTCTGGCGGTGCAGACGATCACGCCGAAAGATTTGGAAACGACCTATGGACTTACGGGCGGGCATCCGTTCCACGGCGAACTGGCGCTCGATCAGATTTTCACCATGCGTCCGTTGCTGGGCTGGGCGCGTTACGCCACGCCGGTAATGGGACTTTTTCTCTGCGGCAACGGCACGCATCCGGGGAATGGCGTTACCGGCGCATCCGGACACAATGCCGCGCGCGAAATTTTGAAACATATCCGCAAATAGGGCTACGGGAGCACCCGCCCCTACCGCACGATGTGTAAATTGTTATCCCTTCGGAGTATTGTTCTGCGAATCTTCGGTTCTCGATAATTCGTTAAACGCGGCTTTGCTAATTCTCACTCGGCTGGCGAATTCCGGCGCTTCTTCTTTTTGGCGTGATGATGGGCGGCGGCGTGCTTTTTCTCTGCGACGGGGCGCGGCTGGACAAGCGGCATGTCGGAGTTGAAAATGTCGGCTACTACTTTCCACTTTGCATCAGCCTGCTTTTTCCACACCTCCACAAACTTGCCGTTGTCTGAGATGGGTTTGCCATGCGCGTCTTTTGTGATCAGTTGATATGTGCCGATCAGGTAAGCCAGATCACCGGAGCGGGCGACTTCCACTTTGCTGGCTTGCCAGGAGAGTGAAGTATCGGGAGTGAGCAGGCCGGTCCAGGCGGCGTGAATCGATTGCTTGTCGCTGGCGATAGGAGCGTTGGGCGCCAGCAAAGAGGCATCATCGCTGTAATATGAGACAGCGCCTTCGACGTCTCGTGCGGCGGCGGTCTTTGACCATTGCGCATCCGCATCGCGAATGGCCTTTTCATCGGCGGCGCGTGTGTCGGGCGGCTTTTGCTCTCCGCATCCCGCCGCAAATAAAATCAGAGCAAAACAGGCGGACAGCATGAGCGCCGCTCTTGGTGCCACTTCGTAACGGCAAGCCATCGATCAATCCCCCCACTTCAAAATTTGTGCAGTCTATCTTACAACGACCGCCTTGTTGTGTGTTGGTCAAGTACGGGAAAGAGCTTCGAAAAACTTCGGTGAAGATTAGAATTCGCTCCGGTAGCCGGCGAAACGCGTTTGGTTCTTCTATACAACTTCCGCATATACTCTACTAACATACGCACGATATGATAGTGAACTGTCCTTTACCCTTTCGCACGTTAGCGTTACGTCGTATCGGTTGCCGTCGGAACAGAATGTTAATCTTTGAGTTCCCCTTTCGGAGGTAAGCGTGTCCGCGTCTTTGCCACCCAACGGCGGTGGCCCAGAGAACCGTCGCAGCACTCGAGTGATCCATGCTGTGCCGGTGACCATACGGGCGGAGGACGCGTTGGGCCAATCGTTCGAAGAATTCACATCAACCGTTACGGTGAACTGCAACGGCTGTAAGTACGAGTCGAAGCATTACATCCCGAAAGGTTCCGGGCTCACCATCGAAATCGGCCCTCGGCAGCGAGGATCAGGCTCGAGAATATTTCCCGCTCGCGTTGTATGGGTCCAGCGTCCGCGCAATTATCGCGAAATTTTCCATATCGCGGTGGCCTTCGAAGTTCCCGGAAATGTTTGGGACATCAAAGTTCCACCCAAAGATTGGTTCCCGCATCCAGACGACGAGGAGCTGATTGTTCCGGTGTATCTGGAAGAAGGGGAAGCGGTGCCTGTGCTGGTGGCGTCCGCGGCGCTGACAGAAAAATTAGAAGTTGAAGCCGACATGCCGAAGTCTGCTCACGCCTTATTGGCTGAATCAACCCCGCGAACTCCATCGGAGGCCATAACTCTCGATCACGCGCCTTCCTGGCAGACGAGTCAGCCGGAGCTGAAGATCGCCCGGCAACTCGTGAGATCGAACGTAGAAGCGGCGATGATGGAAGAAATCGCGCTGTTGCGCCAGGGACTTGAGTCGCAGCTTCAGGAGGCGGTGCAGGAAACGGTCAAATCTCTGTCGGAGCGAATTGTCCAGCGCATTTTGAATGCGGTGACCGAGCAAGCAACGGAACAGACCGCTGCGAGCGTTGCCGAGGCGCTTCAGAACTACGGGGGCGATACCGAGAAGTTGGACGCGAAAATTCGTTTGGCGGCGCAAGAAGCGTTGGGCACGCAAGTGCTGCGCAAGTCACCGCCACGCAAGAGATCACGTAAAGCTCCGAAGCAGGGAGACGTATCCTGATGAGAGCGATAGCCAGAAAGCAAAAAGAATTGTTAGGAGTCCTATGCCGCGACGTTCAAATTCTTTTATGAATGTGGGACCCTCATGCGAGAGATAAACCCTTCTCCATCTACGACCGCCGCTGAGAACAGTGCGGAGCGGCGGCGGTCACACCGCGTTTACATCACGATGCCGGTAATCATCCGCGGAAAGAACGGGCAACAGACATTCAGCGAAGAAACGCGCACGGCCTCGGTGAACGCTCACGGCTGCATGGTGCGGCTTGCGGAAAAAGTGGTGAAAGGGCAGGAAGTGGCAATCGTCAACCCCAAGACAGTAGAAGAACTGCCGTGCACGGTAACATTCGTTGGGCAGAAGGAATCCGGGAAGACGGAAGTGGGCCTGGAATTTATCGAGCCATCGCCGCATTTCTGGCGCATCACTTTCCCGTCCGATGATTGGGATCCCGCCGAGCGCAAACGCCCCTCCAGTACGAGTACGCGCGGCTTGCCCAGCGCTAAAAAGACCTGAGACGTTCCGCCGGTCAAAAAAGCCCTGGTTTACTGTGCCGGAGGCTACCGATCGCCGATCGCGGCGAGCTTGTTTTGATTCTGTTTGCGAAATCGCTGGCGGCATTGCGGCGTGGGAATCTGCGAACCTGCCGGTTTAACGTGCACAAACCTAGGACAAAGTAACAGAAAACAAGCGAAATAGACCGGGCCTGACGGAACCAGAGCTGCAATTTTGCGCAGCGACCAACTTGGTGCGGCGTGTTGTGGGCGGAGTCCGTGGCGCGATACAATGGACGTCCAAACCATTACAAGATTTTCTCCTGGAGGGAGTCCGCTATGACATCTACTGCGACGCCGCAAACATTGATGGAGCGCGGCCAGTTTCAAAACGAGGCGTTCATCGATTTCAGCAAGCCTGAGAACCGCAAGTCCATGGAAGATGCGCTGCGGCAAGTGAAAGAAATGTTTGGGCGCGAATATCCGCTGATCATCGACGGCAAAAAGATTACTACCACGGACAAAATCAAGTCCACCAATCCGTCGCATCCGGAAGAAGTGATTGGGATTTTTCAGAAGGCTAGCGTTGGGATGGCTAATCAGGCGGTGGAGGCGGCGGATCGTGCGTTTGAAAAATGGCGAAAAGTACCGGTAGCGGAACGCGTGGCTTGTTTGTATCGCGCGGCGGACATTTTGCGGAAGCGGCGATATGAAATGGATGCCTGGCTGGTTTACGAAGTGGGGAAGACTTGGCCTGAAGCGGATGCTGATACGGCCGAGCTGATCGATTTCTGTGAATATTACGGACGCGAAATGATGCGTCTGGGAACACCGCAACAGTTGGTCCCCATGCGTGGCGAGAAAAACTATATGAAATACATTCCACTGGGCGTGGGAGTGATTATTCCGCCCTGGAATTTTGCTGCGGCGATTATGGGTGGAATGACGGTGGCGGCGATCGTGGCCGGAAATACGGCGATCGTAAAGCCTTCGAGCGATTCGCCGACGGTTGCGGCGCTCTTCATCGACATTTTGTTTGAAGCCGGTGTGCCGCGCGAAGTGGTGAGCTTTTTTACAGGGCCGGGCGGGACGGCGGGCGAGGCACTGGTAAACCATCCGAAGACGCGGTTCATCGCGTTTACGGGATCGAAAGAAGCGGGACTGCGCATCAGCGAACAGGCTTCGAAGACTCAGCCGGGGCAGAGATGGATCAAGCGCACCGTGCTCGAAATGGGCGGCAAAGATGCAATCGTAGTGGACGATGAGGCGGACGTGGATGCAGCCGTGGAAGGCGTGGCGCTGTCTGCGTTTGGATTTCAGGGGCAGAAGTGCTCGGCGTGTTCGCGAGCGATTGTGGCGGAAAAAATTTACGATGAGTTTTTGGGCAAATTGGTTGAACGTGTTAAGAAAATTAAAGTAGGGCCGGCGGAGGATTTCAGCAACTACATGGGGCCAGTCATCAACAAGGCCGCGATGACCTCCATTCTTGGATATATCCATCAAGGTCAAAAAGAAGGACGGTTAATGACCGGCGGAAAGCAGGCCGCGGGGGATGGATATTTTCTGGAGCCTACAGTGATAGCGGACGTGGACCGCAAGGCGCGAATTTTCCAGGAAGAAATTTTCGGGCCGGTGCTCGCAGTGACGAAAGCGAAAGATTTTGACGAGGCGCTTTCGATGGCGAACGACAGCGAATTTGGGCTGACGGGCGCGGTGTACTCGCAGAATCCGAAAAAGATTGAGCGCGCGGAGGACGAATTCCACGTCGGTAATTTGTACATGAACCGCAAATGCACGGGGGCGCTGGTGGGCGCGCATCCCTTTGGCGGATTTAATATGTCGGGGACAGACTCGAAGTCGGGCGGGCAGGATTATTTGCTCCTGTTTCTGCAGGCGAAGACTGTCTCGGAAAAAGTCGGAGCAACTAAGTAGGCCGCGCTTTGGCTTGAAACGGAAGGAAAGAGCAGATCTTTCGTTAAGCTCGGGATAACAAGACAAGAGAGATAGCTCGGCCGAATTCACTGTTGTACTTCGTTTACTCGAAACAAAAAGAAAAAGCAGGTTTCTCGCTTCGCTCGGGATGAAAGCGTCCAAACTTTTGACGGCACGTGCAAAAAGTTGACGCGACGTGGCTTGGTCCGGCTCTCTTTGCAAAATCACTGCGGGCGGGGGGGATTCGGCGTCATGTGAAAGCCCCAGCGGAGGATGGCGTACGCGATGGGCCCGGAGGCGAGGAGCAGGGGGGCCCAGTGCAGGACTAGCGGCTCACTGTAGTAAACCTTCACGGCGCACAGGATTACCGGAAAAACCAAAATGTAGGCGATGCCCGCGGCGCCGCCGGGAATTCTGAAGCTGCGCGGCGCGTCGGGTAATTTTTGGCGCATGCGCCAGGCAGCAAGAAGCGTGAGAAGCGTAGTGGCGATGCGCGTCCAGATGTAGATGTTCACCAGGTCTTCGACCGGATACTTTGCGAGAATGCAATAAACCAAAGTAGAGAGAGCGATTGCGCGCGCAGGTGTGCCGTAACGCGAATGGATTTTTCCGAGCCAGGAGGGCAAGTAGCCGTCTTGCGCCATGGTGGCGGGGATGCGCGTGGTGTAAAGAATCGTGCTGTTCGACAGCGATAGTGTGCCGATCATGGCGGCGATTAGCATAGCGGCGCCGAGCGCTGGGCCGCCGATCAGGCGCGAGGCGGTGACGATGTAATCTGTTTTCCACTCCGGCCAGTTGCCCAGGACGGCGAGGGCCAGCGTGGTGGGCAAAATGTAAGTGAGGATATTCATCGGCGTGTTCCAGGCGAGGATGCGGACGAAAGTTTTCTGCGGATTTTTCATCTCGCCCGTCATGCTGGAAAGCTGCTCATAGCCGGCATAATTCCACATAGCGAGCGCGAGGCCCCGACCAAATGCGGCGCCGAAGGGCTGGCCCGGAGGGACCATGGGAATCATTGGGTTATAACGCAAATGGAACAGCGAGACGGCGCAAAGCCATGCGACGGGAATAAATACAGCAACCAACAAAGCTACAGAAAACCAGCCGGCAATTTGGATGCCGCGCGCGTTCATATACGCGAGGAGGCAAAGAACCAGGCAAGCTCCAGCCCATTTTATATTTCCAGTGATCCACGGCAGATATTCGCTGAGGTAATCCATTACCAAAACGCCGTAGAGACTGTTCAGCAAGAACGTGCCAGTCCAATTCCACCAGCCGCATTGAAAGCCCCAGAAATCGCCGAACGCGGCGCGACTCCAACGGTAAAAACCGCCTTGCACGGGGAGAATGCTGTTGAGTTCCGCGGATGCGAAAGAAATCGGAATGCTCCAGAAGAAGGGGACGAAGGCGAGAAACAGGATGGCCATCCCTGGGCCGGAATCGTGGAATATGCCTTCGTAGCCGAAAGGGCCGCCGGCGGTGTAGCCGTAAAAAAGGGCGAGGAGCGGAAGGAATCCGATCTGGCGGAGGTGCGAATCCTTGGGAGGGAGCAACTTCTCGGGTTCCGTTTGGGTTTTGGGCATCAAGCCTGCGTAAGGAGCGGCATGATATGAGAGCGAGCGCGTGTTTTCAATGAGATTTAAAACTATTCCTTGACGGGCAAGCCTGCCGGGTTAGAGAATTTGCGCTGGTTTTCCCCCGAAAACGAAACGTCGTTCGTGGACAACTGAGGAATATTCGCGCTTCAGGTTGGAGTCAACGGGGGGAAGTGTTTGTCCAGGGTCACCCAGGGGGCTTGTTGAATTATTCCGCGAAGCGCGCTGTCCGCTGTGTAGTTGGTGTCTTCGCAGCGCTTTTGTTACTTCTCTTAGCAAATACCACTTACGCACAGAACACCATATCGACCGTCGCGGGTGGCCCTCCTCCGAACAATGTTGCTCCGACCTCGGCTGCGGCGACGCTCGAAGGTCCGCAAGGTGCCGTTCGGGACCCGTTTGGGAATTTCTTCGTAATAACCGACAGTGGCGTGGTCTACGAAGTGACTCCTACGGCTACAGCTCCGAGTGTGATGAGCATTTACGCGGGGAATAATACCGCGGGGTTTTCAGCGAACGGCACGGCTGCGGCTTCAACCTTGACGAATGAACCCTATGGCGCGGCGGTGGACGCGAACGGCAATCTTTATTATTCCGATTCGAACAACTGCGTGGTGCGAAAAATCGTTGGAGGAGTGGTTCAGACGGTGGCTGGAAACGGGAACTGCGGATTTTCGGGAGATGGCGGGCCGGCGACCAGCGCCTCGCTTAATTTCCCGCAAGGCATCGCGATTGATGGTTCGGGTAACCTCTTCATCGCGGACCTCAATAACAGTATCATTCGACGCGTTGATTCGAGTGGAAACATCACCACCTACGCCGGAACACCCGACACTCCGGGATTCCCCGGAAACGGCATTCCGGCGACATCAGCCCTTCTGTATGCTCCGGTCGCGGTTGCCGTGGATACGACTGGAAATCTTTTCATCTCCGACGAGAATGACAATGTGATTTGTCGTGTGGATGGCGCATCGAAAATCATCACGATCGTGGCCGGAACAGGCGCCTTCGGCTACAGCGGCGATGGCGGACTGGCGACTGCGGCAACCATGGCAGCGCCTGATGGCGTAGCAGTAGATAGTTCTGGAAACATTTATATTGCCGATAGCGAAAATGCGGTCATTCGAGAAGTGTTCTCGCCGACGAACGAGACTATGCGAAACGTCATAACGACGATTGTCGGGAACGGAACATTTGGTTTTGGCGGCGACAACGGCCCGGCGTTATCGGCGGAGTTGAGTAATCCTGCTGGGCTGTTCGTTGATTCCACCACCGGAAACCTATGGATCGCGGATTATTGGAACAATCGCATTCGGATGTACAACGCGAGCAACCTGCAGATTACGACGGTCATCGGAAGTGGTCTAGTGGGCGACGGCGGCGCCGCGATCAGTGCGAGTTTCTATTTTCCGCGGACACCTGCGCTGGATTCGCAAGGCGATTTGTTCATCACGGATGCGGAGAATAATCGCATTCGCGAGGTAAACGCAACGAGCCAAATTATAACGACAGTTGTGGGCAACGGGATCCCGTGCGCACAGCCGACCTCGCCTTGCGGCGATGGCGGGCTGGCCACCAACGCTTCCATTTTTATGCCGCGGACAATCACAATCGCGCCGTCCGGAGACCTGCTGGTAGCAGATGACGGTGACAATCGAATTCGCGAGGTGAATGGCGGGGGAATCATCACGACCATCGTGGGTTCGGGGAATCGATGTGGTACAGGGGCTGGAGAAGTTCCTTGGCCGTGCGGCGATGGCGGCCCAGCGCTCAGCGCGAGCCTGAACGACGCGCGCGGAGCCGTGTTGGATGCGGCCGGAAATCTCTATTTCGTGGACGCGCAAGACAACCGCGTGCGGGAAGTGGACACCACCGGCACTATCACGACGGTCGCGGGCGACGGCCCTGATGGCAACGCACCGACCGGGTGCAATCTACAGGGGAATCTCTCAGGAGACGGAGGGCCGGCAGTCAGCGCCACATTAGATTGCCCGCTTGGCCTGGACATGGATTCACAGGGCAATTTGTATGTGGCGGACACGTACAACAATGTAATTCGCAAAATTGATACTGGCACGCCGCGGATCATCACAACGATTGCCGGGACCGGAACGGCTGGACACACAGGCGACGGCGGGTTGGCGACGAATGCGACGCTGAATTCACCCGACAGAGTGTCGGTGAATGGCGCCGGGAATTTTTTCATCTCGGACTCGGGAAACAATGTGATACGCCGCGTGGACGGAGCCAGCAAAATCATCACGGCGTTTGCGGGAAATGGGACGTTCGCATTTGCGGGGGACGGCGGCCCGGCGCTCTCAGCTAGTTTCGCCACGCCCGTAGGCGTCGTTGTAGACCCGCAAGGCAACATGTATGTGGGCGATGTATTCAATAACCGGATCAGGAAAGTGCTGCTCAATCCCAATATAAGTTTTTCCGGCAGCAGTATTCCATTTGGAAATCAAGCGATCAACGCGACCGCTACTTTGCCGCTGACGATAACAAATTCAGGAGACGCCCCGCTGACGATTTCCAATATTTCGGTTAGTGAAGGCGCTTTTTCGCTCTCCGCTAATCCGTGCCCGGTGGCGCCTGCCACGCTGGCGGTCGGCGCTCAGTGCGCGCTCGAAATTGCGTTCATGCCCACACAATTTGTTTCTTACACCGGAACGATTACGGTCACGGACGACGTCCCGGCGTCGGGAAGCATGCAGACGATCAATCTTTCCGGCGTCGGCGGCGCAGCGCTTTCCATTACGGTGACCGGCGCTGGAACTGTCACAAGCTCGCCCGCGAGAATCAACTGCCCTACGACTTGCTCGGCCGTCTTCGCAGGAAACAGCCAAATCACGTTGACGGCGATTCCGAGCCCGGGTTCGGTGTTCGCGGGGTGGGGCGGAGACGTTTGCCAGGGAACCGGGAGTTGCACGTTTACGATCACAGCGGCGACGTCAGTGACGGCTAGTTTTAATGTGAGCCCGAATTTTGGATTGACGGTGACCGAGGCGGGTACGGGGGCTGGGACGGTGGTGAGCGCTCCGTCGGGGATTAGTTGCCCGACTACCTGTTCGGCGAATTTTGCGAGCGGGACGCAAGTGACGTTGACGGCGGCAGCGTCGGCCAATTCAACATTTGCGGGTTGGAGCGGAGGTGGCTGCGCTGGAACCGGAACGTGCGTGGTTAGGGTGACAGCAGCGACGGCGGTCACAGCGACATTTAATAGCGCAAGCCCGGTGACGATTGGAATCGGGCAAGGCTCTTCGACTGTAACTACCACTCCTGGAAGCAGTGCGGTGTTTGGGCTGGTACTTACTGCTTTGCCGGGGACGACTGGAACAGTGCAGCTAACCTGCGCGAGTCCCGTGCTGAGCATCACCTGCAGTATCGTGCCGAGTTCAATCACCCTGACGGGGAAAGCGATCAATGTGGCGATCGTGGTAGAGACGTTCTGCAAAGGATC
>JBEKHG010000023.1:0-71883 GCA_050012395.1 Candidatus Acidiferrales bacterium | reverse complement strand
TGCACTTTGAAAGAAACTGCCTCAGCGCGACAAAATCCGGGCACCAATATGTCAGAGGTTGGCTTAGAAAGCGTCCTGCGCGAAAAGTCGGGCGAAACCCGCTGTGTCGCCGAGAGTCGGGACGAAAAACCTTCCTACCTTCAACGTCGTAAAACTGTGGAAGTACCTCGGCAATCAAAAGTTCACCAGTGTGTGACGGAACTGAGACCTATTCTACTGACAAAGGGTTCGCACCGAACCCAGATTCCTGGGTGCCTTTCTCCTCGCCTTGACTTTGCGTAAAAAGCCCACCTAGACTCGATGATTCGGCTATCGCCATGGCGAAAACCAGAGGCGCTCACATCACGGTCGGCGTCACCGGAGCGAGCGGCGCTATCTACGCGCAAACCCTGCTGCGCTTGCTCGACGCCGACCCGCGCGTCGAGCGAGTCTTCCTCGTTGTCACCGACGCGGGGCTGCGCCTGCTCACCACGGAACTCGACATCGGCGCCGCCGACGGAAAAAAGCTCGCCCCGCTCCTAACCGGTACGCCCGCAAAAAAAATCGAATACTTGCCCAACAAAGACATCGGCGCCACCATCGCTTCCGGCAGCGCTCCCGTTGACGCTATGGTCGTCATCCCTTGCTCCGCCGGCGCCCTCGCTTCCATCGCCACCGGCATCGCCAACGACTTGCTCTCCCGTGCCGCCGACGTCTGCCTGAAAGAGCGCCGCCCTCTGGTCCTCTGCCTCCGCGAAACACCCCTCAACCGCATTCACCTCGAAAACATGCTCCGCGTCCACGACGCCGGCGCGACTATCATGCCCGCCATGCCCGCCTTCTACTACGCGCCCAAATCCATCGACGACATCGTCACCCAATTCGCCTACCGCGTCCTGGCTCAGTTGAACCTGCCGCAAGAAAAACAATATCGCTGGCGCGGCGGCAAACATTCCTAACGCCCGGCATCTTGTCTTTGCCGGACGCTTTTGACTTCGGGCGCCCATCCTTCGTTTTCGGAAGGGTGGGGAATTTGAAGTTGACGTGCCCTTTCAATTGACGTGCTTTTTCAGTTCCCCGCTGGCGGCGCGTATCGACGAAAGAAACTGTCCTGCTTCCACTGCGGCCGCTGCGGATCATTCGCCACCGCAATCATCAACCCGCGCATAATTTCTTCATACCCCGCTGCAGCGGCAAGATCGACCGGCTGGTTTAAATCGTCAGACGGCGCGTGGTAACGGTTCGTCAGCCAATCCTTCGCGATCTGTTGCTCCGGCGACCCAAGCACAAATCCAACTTTCATCGCTAGCGACGGAATTCCAGCGCGAATAAAACTGTACTGATCGCTGCGAATGAATGAATTCCTCAGCGGTTCAGGATCGGGTTGCACGCGAATGCCGCGAGCCTGCGCCACTTGCGTCACCATTTCGCCCAGGTCCGACTCCTGCAGCCCGTACACGGTCAGCACTTTCAGCGGATAGATCGGCAAAAACATATCAATGTTAATGTCCGCCACCATCGACTTCGCCGGCACCGTAGGATTCATCGCAAAATATCTCGACCCCAACAGTCCCTTTTCTTCTCCGGTGACGAAAACAAACAGCAGCGACCGCTTCAGCTTCTCCGGCGATTTCTTCAGCGAAGCCGCCACATCCAGAAGCACCGCGTCTCCCGACGCGTTGTCCATCGCGCCGTTGTAAATACTGTCGCCGTTGATCGGCGCTCCAATTCCGAGATGGTCGATGTGCGCCGAAAGCACCACGTATTCGTCCTTCAACGCAGGATCGCTACCCGGCAATTTCGCGATCACGTTGGCCGATTCGATTGGTTTCGTCTCGATCGCGGCTTTAGCTTGAATGGAAACTGCCAACGGAAATCGCGGAAGCGTCTTACGGTCTTTGGCCAAAGCTGCGATTTCCGCAAAGGTATGCCCCGAGCCGGAAAAAAACTTCTCCGCGCTCGCCGGATTCACCGTGAGCGATACCTTCAACCCTTCCGTGTCGTTGAATTTCGGATCCGCCAGCACCATGTTGGGACGCGTCCTGTTCGCCGCAATGCGCGACCACGGAATATCCATCGATGCCGGATTCGGAATGCTGATCATGCCGACGATTCCTGCCGCCCGGTACACTTTCCAGCGCTCCGCAATCGACTGGTAATGTGCCGACAGCGCCGCCGGCGTCTCCGCCGTTGACCCCGCGATGCACACCACCACTTTGCCCTTCAGATCGAGTCCGGCCAGATCGTCGTAGTTCTGCTCCGGAATCTTCAGCCCGTATCCGACAAAAACCATCGGCGCGTTCACTTCCAGCCCCGGCACACCTCTCGTGCCCATCAATACGTCATCGCCCAGCGCCAACGTTTCCGCCTTGCCGTCGCGTACAAGCGCCGCGCTCGAATCTTTCTCCACGATTTGCCGCGATTCGAATTTCACCGGCTGATAAAATCCATCGCTCCCGGCCGGCTCCAGCCCGTTTTTCTTCAGTTGCTCCACAACATAAGCTTCCGCCCGGCGCAGCCCGTCACTTCCTGTGTCGCGCCCTTCCATGTTGTCGTCCGCCAGCACCTTGATGTACCCCCACCATGTCTTGCCATCAAAGTGAGTCTGCGCATTTTGTTGCGCTCTACCAGAGCGCGCCGCAATCGTAACCGCAAACGCCGCAGCGATAGGTAGCGTTAGAAGCAGCCACACGAATTTCCTGGTCATCTCAAGAATCCTCCCATTTCATTGCCGGGGAGAAATTAACACACGGACCCCACCGCCCGAATCCAAATATTATCGGGACACCACGGCCAATTAACTGACGGAGTCAGGTCTTTGCACTCCAAAGAAAAATTGTGGATAAGGATTTGATTTAAGCAGGTTCAACAACGAAGACAATCTTTGCGCTGGACGCATCGAACACAAAATAATCGCCGGGACGGCTTTCGATCAAATTCGCAAGCCGCTTCTTCGCATCTTCCAGATCCTGCACCGCCTCCACCCACATCGGCCCGCCAGGAAGTCTCCTGAAGATGTCATAGGTTACCTTCATGGCTCTCCTCCCAAATTGTCCGCTTTCACGCCCCCGGATATCTCGGCTATCCGGCAATCCACCACAAACAGCAATCCAATTGCCAGCCGCATCTTTGGCCCTCCCTGTAACATTAGGTAAATCCGCCGGTTACAACACGCTCTTTAGTCACTCCCGTAGCCCGCACTTTGACCACGTAAATTTTCGCACTTCCACGCACATATTTCGGGCGCTGCTGCGGACGCATCAAGACTGGCGCCTCTCTATCGTCGAACCTGTGCTGAATTGAACAGTGTTGGCTAAAGCTTTGGTACTACGGTAACCGAGAGTCTATCGGAGACTTTCCGCTTGGTTCATGGCTAGCAATTCTTTGTCGAGTTTGTTCAATGGCTCTTAAAGTGCTCGATCCGACTACTCTACCCAGAACATCGGCGCAGCTTTGGTCGGACAGGAAAGGATCGTGGTTTCGCCACGCCCTGTTGTCCGCATCGTTCGTACTTTTTTATCTTCTGTTGAACCGCCCTGAGATTCTCCTCATATCAAAGTTAGGATTCACCACCTGGTACCCCGCAACGGGTCTGGCATTCGCTCTTCTGCTCGGGGTCAGCCCGTGGTACGCACTACTCGTATGCTTCGCCAATACTCTGGCAGCCACCGCTATTTACCATCAGCCCTTGATCTCATGGGGCGGTCTGGCGGGAACCATTGGTGAAACTGGTTTTTATACCGTCGCCGCGATCCTCTTACGAGGGCGCCTGCTAATCAATCCGGATTTGAGCCGCCGTGTGGACGTCGTCCGTTACACCAGCGTCACGCTCGTCGCGGCAATAGGATCTACCCTTTGCGGCGTCACCGCTCTAGTTTTAGATCACACGATCGCTTGGTCCGATTATTGGCACGCCGCGATCGGATGGTTTATGGGTGATATGGTAGCTTTGTTGGCTTTGGCTCCCTTCCTGCTTATCCACGTCCTTCCTTGGGTTCGCAGAAACCTCGCGCCACAAGCTACATCCCCCACAACCGAAAATACCCCACAGGTGAAAGCGTCCCATATGGCCGAGGGCGTAGCGCAGGCTGCCGGGATACTTGGCGTTCTGTGGATCATGTTCGGCGGCCCTTTGGCGCCTTTTCAATTGTTCTACCTGTGTTTTGTTCCGATCATTTGGGTGGCGATGAGGAACGGGATTAAGCGTGCTGTCATCGCCATACTGATGTTGGATTTCGGCATCGTAGCTGCGTTGCATTTTTATCCGGCCGTGCCGAATGTGTTGACAAAAGTCGCCTTGCTGATGCTCGTGGTTTCCGCCACTGGATTGATTGTTGGCTCCGCGGTCAGCGAAAGACAGCATATCGGCGGAGAACTGCAGCAGAGAACCGTATATTTGAATTCTTTAACCGAAAATAGTCCGTTCGGAATCGTCGTGTTGAATCAGGCCGGCAGAGTCGATCTCTGCAATCGTGCATTCGAGAAGCTATTTGGCTACGAGCGAAGTCAGATAGTCGGTCAGAAACTCGACTCGCTGATTTCCGGGCAGCATCCCGACGATCTCCTGGAAATTTCACCCCGCGTTCACGCGGGACAATCAGTCCGAGGAAGCGCTCGTCGAGCGCGAAGTGACGGAACCCTCGTAGATGTCGAAGTGCACGCCGTTCCTCTCGTAATCAACGGCCAGGTGCGCGGCACCTACGCGCTCTACAACGACATAACCGACGCTATCAAAGCCGCGCAGGAACTTGAGGAACAAGGGAATATCCTAAAACGTTCCCTTACCGAATTGCAGTCGCGCACGCACGAAATGACCCTGCTCATTGAACTGAGTGACATGCTCCAGTGTTGCGCCAGTCTCCAGGAGGCCTATTCCGTCATTACTCAGTTTGGGAAGAAATTGTTTTCTCCGCGGAGTTCCGGGTCTTTGTCTGTATTCAAATCTTCGCGCAACGTCCTCGAATCTGCGGGAGCCTGGGGAGCCGGCCTGAAGCCCTTGGCGCCATTTTCACCTGATAGTTGCTGGGCCCTTCGCCGCGGAAAGCCGCATTGGAGCTCTGGCTCTTCGGCCGAACTCGTGTGCGACCACTTGAAGAATTATCTCGGCGCCGACGACGGCCTGTGTGTCCCCATGGTGGCCCAAGGCGAAACCATCGGTGTTTTACAATTGCAAATCGGCATTCCCTCGGAATCGAAATCTTCGAATGAAAACATCCAGATTGTTCTCCAGCGAATCGCCAGTTCCGCGGCCGGCCAAATTGCTCTGTCCATTGCCAGCCTGAAACTCCGCGAAGCCCTCAAAGATCAATCCATTCGAGATCCGCTAACCGGCCTGTACAATCGTCGCTTCATGCAAGAGTCCATCGACCGCGAATTGCTCCGCGCGCGACGCACAAGTCGCCCTTTTACCGTAATGTTCATTGATATCGATCACTTTAAACGATTCAACGATTCCTTCGGACACGACGCAGGAGACCTGGTCCTGCAAGTTTTTGCTAAAGCATTACTGAACCATTTCCGTGGCGGCGACATAATTTGCCGCTATGGCGGCGAGGAATTCGCTCTGGTCTTACCCGACTCCTCATTAAAAGACGCGGAAAGGCGTGCCAACGCTTTGCGCGTTGAAGTCCAAAAGCTGTCTATAAACCATCGAAATACCGTTCTGGATCCGATTACGTTTTCAGTGGGACTCGCCGCCTTTCCCCAGCATGGTTCCACCGCCGAAGAATTATTCCGCGTGGCGGACAAATGTCTCTACGACTCAAAAACACAAGGCCGCGATCGCATCACCGTCCCTGTTTAAATCAGTTCTTTCGTGCAACGAGTCGGCAAGCACAGGCGTGATTCGACCCCACATCAGATTTACTCAAATTCCGATCAGAGCTAGGTACCGCACGTTCCCGGATTCGAAACTTACAGATTTTCGAGCCGCGTTCAAAACGTTCGTCCTTCCACACCATTTCTCAAAGCGAAACGGGAATTTCAATGCGGGTACCACTACATCCACAGGCTCCCGGTCCTTGAATCTGGCCAAGCGAAGTGCTAGCGTGAATTGTGATTATTTTTGGCAAATTTGGCGCAGGCCGGTCGGAGCGAGATGGCCTCAATCCTTCGTGGATCACGCACCCGCTCCCTTCGTTCACCCCGCGGAGTGGAAAGCCTCCCTCTTTTAGCCCGACGAGCGAAGGGTCTACCTTTAGGGCCGAAAAGTCCGAAATTTCAGTACAAATTTACAACTGGTCTAGACCACTTCTAACCGGTTCTGGCCCACAAACAGAATTCGACCTAACTTACAGAAAACAAACGACGGAAAAGTTTCTAACCGGGGCCACAACACAAGTCAGCGATTTCGCAATTTGGCGGATATTGCAATGACAAAAAGCCGCGTCCGCACCGTCCTGGAGATGATCAAGTTCGAGCACTCTGTCTTCGCCCTGCCTTTCGCTCTTGTAGGGGCCCTGCTCGCCGCGCGGGTTGCTGGCGGCCTCCCCACCTGGCGCCAAATTCTCTGGATTATCGTCGCCATGGTTAGCGCCCGTTCCGCCGCTATGACCATGAACCGCATCGCCGACTTAAAATACGACGCCCTTAATCCTCGTACCGCCAATCGCGCCCTGCCTAAAGGCGAACTTTCCGTCGGTTTCGCCCGGATTTTTACTTTAATTGCCTCAGCCCTTCTCGTCATCGCCGCGTGGCAACTCAATCCGCTGGCGCTGAAACTTTCTCCCGTCGCGCTCGCAATTTTATTTTTCTACTCTTACACCAAACGCTTCACCTCCTGGTCGCACTTCGTTCTCGGTTTTTGTCTCGGCATTTCGCCTGCGGCCGCATGGATCGCGATCCGCGGCTCGCTTGACTCGCGCATGCTGATTCTCTGCGCCGCCGTTACGCTCTGGGTAGGAGGTTTTGACGTCCTCTACGCTTGCCAGGATGTGGAATTCGACAAGACCGCCGGCCTCTACTCCATTCCAAAAAAATTCGGCATCGCCCAAGCGCTTGTGATTGCGCGCGCCATGCATATCGTAATGGTCGGATTGCTAGGCTGGCTCGCATTCGGCTTTCAACTCGGTTGGCCCGCCTGGGCCGGAATCGCCGTCGTAGCAGCGCTTCTCGCCTACGAGCATTCGCTGGTAAAGCCCAACGATCTCAGCAAAATGAATGCTGCCTTTTTCACCGTGAATGGCTATATTAGTTTGTTGTTCCTGCTCTTCTGGGGCGCCGCGGTCGTGCGCCCTTGACCCGGACTTCATGGGTTCGGGTGTTGTACCGGCCACGTTTTTGCCCAGAGGTCATGAAGGGCAGGCGGGGATTTTAGAGGAATGAACTGACGTCAATGGCGACAGGACTGCAGCTCGACGCACAAACGGTTCCGGCGTTCCAGGATTCGCGGCTCGAACCCGTCGCAAAGAAAGTTCTCGCAGGCGAACGCCTTTCCGCAGACGACGGCCTAGCCCTCTATCAATCGCACGATCTTCTCGGAGTTGGCTGGCTCGCAAATTACGTCCGCGAGAAACGCCACGGCAACGTCACCTATTTCAACGTCAACCGCCACATCAATCCCACCAACGTTTGCGTCGCGCACTGCAAACTTTGCGCTTTTGGGCGCTCCCCTGACGCTACCGGCGCTTACACCTTCGCGCTCGACGAAATCTGGCAGCGCGCCGCACAAGGTTTGGCGGAAGGCGCCACCGAATTCCACATCGTCGGCGGCCTGCATCCCGATTTGCCCTTCGAATATTATTTGGAATTGATTCGCGGCTTGAAACAGCGCTTCCCGCAAGTCCACCTGAAAGCCTTCACCATGGTGGAGGTGGGCTACTACGCGCGCATCTCAAAAAAATCCATTCGTGACACGCTGCTTGCGATGAAGGAAGCGGGAGTGGATTCGCTTCCCGGCGGCGGCGCCGAAATTTTTCATCCGCGCGTGCGAAAAATCATATGTGACCACAAAGTGAGCGGCCAAATGTGGCTGCAAATCGCGCGCACCGCTCACGAAATCGGCCTGCGCTCGAATGCGACCATGCTTTACGGCCACATCGAAACGAACGAAGAGCGCGTGGACCACTTGATACAGCTTCGCGATACCCAGGACAAAACGCACGGCTTCGTCGCCTTCATTCCGCTGGCGTTTCACCCCGCGAATACCGGCCTCTCGCACATCCCCAATCCCACCGGCTTCGACGACCTGAAAGCCATCGCCTGCTCGCGCTTGCTTCTCGATAATTTTGACCACATCAAAGCCTACTGGATCATGCTCACGCCGCGCATCGCCCAAGTGGCGCTGCGTTTCGGCGCAAACGACCTCGACGGCACAGTCGTGGAAGAAAAAATTTATCACGATGCCGGCGCAACCACCCCGGAACACATGACGCGCGCGGAACTCGAGCGCCTGATCCGCGCCGCAGGCCGCGTCCCGGTAGAGCGCGACACGCTCTACAATCCGGTTGACCGCGCGAAAATGCCAATTCCGCCCGCTCGCCCCTCTTCCCACAGCATCGACGGCTTCATCCCCGAAACCTCTCTTACCCTAAATATTTAACAGAATGAATCTCACGAGAAAACCGCCAAAGTTTTTTCAATGAATATTACTCGGCCTTAGATGTGTCGAAAAAACACGCGGAGACAATTAGGCGTGCGGATGAGCCTTGTCGTACACAGCCATGAGCTGTTCGATACTCGCCTGCGTATATCGCTGCGTTGAGGTCAGAGAAGCGTGGCCGAGCAGCTCCTGAATGGCGCGCAGGTCCGCGCCGTCGGCAAGCAGATGGGTGGCGAAGGCGTGCCGCAGTGAGTGCGGATGCAGATCCCAGTTCACGTTGGCGAGCCGCGCGTAGCTCTTCACCAGCTGGCGGATGGACTTCCCGCTCAACCGCCCGCCGCGATTATTCAGGAACACGGCCTCGGGACAAGGTTTGGTATGCGGATGCACCAGAAGTTTGGCGCGTAAAGGCAAGTACGCTTCCAGCGCTTGCTCGGCTTTCGCACCATAAGGCACCACACGTTCCTTGCGTCCTTTGCCCAGCACGCGAACCATTTGTCCGGCGCGATCCAGGTTTCCGATGGAAAGGCCGACCAGCTCGCTGACGCGAAGGCCTGAGGCGTACAGCAATTCCAAAATAGCGCGGTCGCGGCATGGAATCAGAATCGCGTCATCGGCTGTTTGGCTTTTTCGGCGTGCTTGTTTCCGGCCAGCCGATCCTCCCGGCAACCCGTCAAGAAAGCGGTTCAGTTCCTCGGCGGTCAGAACGCGCGGCACGCGCTTGGGAATCTTGGGTGTGCTGATCAGCCGTGCAGGATTTTGTTTGGTAATTTTCTCGCGCACGCAAAACTTGAAGAAAGTTCGCAGCGCGGCGAGCTTCCTGGCCACCGAAGCTTTCTGCTGTTTGCGGTCGTAGAGCCAGCTCACGAATTCGCGGATGATGCGATGGTCCACTTCTCCGAGCGGCATGGTCTTTTCGCCCGGCGGAGTCAGGAATTCGTAGAGCAGATTCAAATCGTTGCGATAACTGCGGATCGTCGCGGGCGATGCATTCCGCTCATACAACAAATACTTTGTGAAATGTTCGATGTGCTGTTTCATGTTGGCCGTCCGGCCGGTATCAAGAGTATAAGCCCACGGAACTAGCGGGGCGGTTTATGTTCTCTAAGGTTTTGTACGAATCGGCAAATACGTATTTAGACCGCATAGCTACCATCGCGACGCGTCAACGTGAAGTCACAAAGCGCGTTTATTCATTGGCGGGCGATCAATCGTTGCCGGCGATTGATCTGACTAGTTTGCAATCGCGGCGTGCGCGGGTCCTGGAATAGAAGGACGCAGGGTAAGCCAGTCGGTACGCACACGGTCCCACTCCTGGATCAGAAATCCGTAGGATTCCAGGAACGTGCGAATTTGAGGACGCTGCCAGCCCGCAATTTTTTCGAGAATGGGCACGAGAACAACAATGGCGTTGTTGCCGAGCACAGTGCGCCTGGCGATGTGCGCTACATGTTTTGTTTCAGAAACGGCGATCGTGAAGCCCTCTCGCGCATTCACGTGCAGCATCACATGGATGTCGGAGTTCCCGTCGCCGGCGTAAATAATATGGTCCGGTCCAATCTTGAAATCCGCCTGTAGCTGGTCGAGTATGGCGACCTTGCCGTAACCCGCGCGAGCGCGCACAATTGAATCAATCTCTCCGGAGGGTTTGTACTGGAATTCCGTTCCGTAAATACGCTCCGCGGGAATAATCCCTTCCAGCGCGGAAGTTATTACTTCCACCGGCGCGGCCGACACAATCGAGAAATCGAAGTGAAATCCATCGATTCCGTGATCGAGAATTTGATCCAAAAGCGCAATGTTGTCTTTTAGACGAATACGTTTGCCCACCTCATAGAGATGCTCCTTGCGAACCCGCGACTTGAATTCAGGATCGTGCAGCAGCAGGTAAGCGAGTTCCGCGCCTTGTTGAACGAGATTCAACTTGGCCATGCCGGCCGCTTTACGCTCGAATTCGTCGGTAGGAATGCCCACGATCTCGCTTAGAACGTACCCGGAATCGTTGAACGTCAGCGTTTGGTCAAAATCGCTGACAAATAAATAGTGCTTCATGCTTTTCTCACTCATGGGTAAAGCACTCCTTAAAAACGGCTAGG
This sequence comes from Candidatus Acidiferrales bacterium, assembly GCA_050012395.1. Lineage (GTDB taxonomy): Bacteria > Acidobacteriota > Terriglobia > Acidiferrales > UBA7541 > Palsa-295. Next base: position 61,269 of record JBEKHG010000023.1, on the reverse strand, counting down.
ATTGCGATGCGCGGCCTGGCAATTCGTATACGAATTGGATGCGGCAGTAGCGGAGAACGGCCCAAGCGAGTTTCGTACTGGTGTCTGTATCAGGGTCATAAATCAGTTTCACCCTTACTGCCACGTTACGGTTATTTTATTTTTGAATGACTAGCATAAGCACGCTCCTGTGAATCGGAGCGCTCGGAATTCCCGCCGCAAAATCAAGCTGGAGTTTCTCTAGGATTTCACGGGAGCGAGATTATTTTCTGTCCGGGGCTCTTGCGGATGCACGAAGGGAACCGCAGGAGTTGGGGCGCCAACCGGAGGACCTGAGGATTCAGATGGAGCTTCGATTTCCCAGTCGCATCCCTCTTTAACGCAAGAACGGAAATTGCCGGCCTTGGTGCGCTTTTCGACGATAAACGGAGCGCCGCATTTCGGACACGGCTCGTTTAGCGGTTCGTGCGGTGAAGTGTAATCGCAATCGGGATAGCGGCTGCAGCCGTAAAATATCCGGCCGCGCCCGCGTCCTTTTGCCGTGCCCCGGCGAACGAATTCGCCTTCGCCACATTTCGGACACTTGATACCCAGGGTGATGGGTCGCGTGTACTTGCATTTCGGATAATTTTCGCAGCCGATGAAATCACCGAAGCGGCCCTGGCGCTGAAGAAGCTGGCCTTCGTCCAGAGGGCATTTTTCGTCGAGACGTACATCCGGCTGTCGCGCGGTGCGCGTGCCGCTAACCAACCTGCGCGTAGTTTTGCAGTCCGGGTAACCTGTGCACGCAAGAAACACGCCAAAGCGGCCGCGCTTGATAGCCATTTCCTTTCCGCAGTTATCACAATATTCGATTTTTACTTCGCCGTCGTCCGCGGGCAACTCAGGCGATAGGTCCTTGATGAAATCGCAATCCGGATAGCGATCGCATCCTAGGAAAAAGCCGTGGCGGCTGATTCTTTCCAGCAATTCACCCTGGCCGCATTTTTCGCATTTTTGTCCAGTGGGAATGCCCGCTTTGTAAGAAAGCATTTCGTCCGAGGCTTTATCCAGATCCAGCAGGAAAGGATCCCAGAATTCCTTTACCGCCTGGCGCCACGGCAATTTGCCTTCTTCAATTTCATCCAGCTCTTCTTCGAGACGGGCTGTGAAGCCCACGTCGAAAATATCCTCGAAGCTCTTGACCAGCAGCACGCTGACGCGTTCACCAAGCATCGTAGGCGTGAAGCGGCCCTGATCTTTGGTGACGTACTCACGCTCGACGATCGTGGAGATAATCGTGGCGTAAGTGGAAGGCCGGCCAATTCCTTTTTCTTCCAACTCTTTCACCAGGGTCGCTTCGGTGTAACGCGGCGGCGGCTCGGTGAAATGCTGCTCGGGACGAATAGTTTCCAAGCGAAGCTGATCGCCTTCTCGAACGGGCGGCAAGCGATTGCCCGCTGCGTCGCCTTCGTCATCTTTTTCTTCTTCTTCCTTCACTGCCTGATAGGCGGCGAGATAGCCATCGAATTTCTGGACTGAGCCGGTGGCGCGGAACGTGTAATCGTTGGCATCGACGTCGATGGTGGTCTGGTCGAACACGGCCGGGACCATTTGCGAAGCCACGAAGCGCTGCCAAATCATTTGGTAAAGCTTGAACATGGACTCGTCGAGATATGGCTTTACGCTTTCTGGCGTACGGGACACGTCCGTGGGACGAATCGCTTCATGAGCTTCCTGCGCGTCCTTCTTTGCCTTGAAGAAATTCGGCTTTTCCGGAAGATACTTTTCGCCATAACTCGAGCCGATGTGTTCGCGAACCTGGGCGAGCGCGTCATTTGAAACTTTGACGGAGTCTGTGCGCATGTAGGTGATCAGCGCAACGGAACCTTCGGTGCCGAGCTCGACGCCTTCATACAACTTTTGCGCCAGCATCATGGTGCGCTTGGCGGTGAAACGCAGGCGGTTGTAGCCGGCTTGCTGTAGCTTCGAAGTAGTGAATGGCGGCGGTGCGAAGCGGCGCTTCTCTTTTTGCGTGACACTAGCAACTTGCCAAATGGCATGTTGAACGGCGGCCAGAACGCGTTGCGCTTCCGCCTCATCCGGGACTTCGATGTCTTGGCCCTTGTATTTAATCAGCTTCGCTTCAAAGGAGGGCGGTTCGTCCGCGCCGAGGAGCGCGTGGATAGTCCAATATTCTTTGGGAACAAATGCCCGAATTTCCTGTTCGCGCTCAACGATTAATCGGAGCGCGACGGTTTGCACGCGGCCGGCGGAAAGACCGCGGCGCACTTTGTTCCACAAGAGCGGCGAAACTTTGTAACCCACGATGCGATCCAAAACGCGACGAGCTTGCTGCGCGTCCACCAAGTTCCCATTTACCTTTGACGGCGTTTCGAAGGCAGCCTTGATAGCCTTCTGCGTGATTTCGTTGAACATCACGCGGTAGATCGGCGGAACTTCCAATTTTCCTTTGGCGAGCTTGGGTTCTTTCTTGGCGCTTTCTTTTGGTCCGTCGCCGTTTTTTGATTCCTCGCCTTCTTCTTTCAGGTTGGAGTACTCGCGCGGGTTGCTCAAGATCTCTTCCAGGTGCGCGCAGATAGCTTCGCCTTCGCGGTCCGGGTCACCCGCCAGGTAAATGGCGTCGGCGCCGCGCGCCGCTTTGCGAAGATCGTTGATAACTTTGATTTTCCCCGGGATGACTTGATAGGTCGGTTCGAAGATGTTGTTAGCGGTAATGGTCACCGGCTTGGGAGCTTTTTTCTCCGGAGCAGCTTCGGCGCCTTTAGCCTTCTTGGTCTTGCGCTTTTTCTTTTTGCCTTTTCCGTTTTCTTCGCCGGGCAGAAGGATACCGATCGTCTTCCGGGGCAAATCCATCACGTGGCCGTAGGAAGCCTTGACCGTATAATTGCGGCCGAGATACTTATTAATTGTTTTCGCCTTAGCCGGCGATTCAACGATTACGAGCGATCGTGCCATTTTTTGTCGCGTTCCCCGTGAAACAGCTTTGGGCCAGCGCTCGAAGGCACTGGCGCACTCCCATCCTAGCCTGCTATCCCCTGGAAGGTTACAACAGGACTTTCAGGAATTGCTTACCAGGTAACTGACGTACCACGCCTTTGAGCTCCAGGTCAAACAGGGCTGCCAGCACTTCCGAGGAAGTGAGGCCGGAAAGTTCGACCATATCATCTATATGGCGCGATTCGTCCTCCCTTAGAAGATCGTAGAGCGTGCGTTCTGCCGGCGCCAGACTTTCGTGCAGAAGCTTGGCCCGCTCTTCGGAGTTTGCCGCTTCGACAGGCAGAAGTTGCGACCGGACCGGGGTTGGCAGCTCCTCAATCACATCTTCCCACGACGTGACCAGCTTGGCACCCTGCTTTATAAGCTGATTCGGCCCAAAGCTCGAAGGTTGCGTGGCGTTTCCTGGCACGCCGTACACTTCGCGGCCAAATTCCATCGCCAGACGGGCTGTAATCAGCGAACCGGAGTACTGCGCACCCTCCACCACCAGAACACCCAGCGACATTCCGGCGATGATCCGGTTCCGAATCGGGAAGTTCTGGGGCGCAGGAAAAGTTCCCATGGGGAATTCCGTGATGACCGCGCCGCGCTGAGTGATCTCCTCGAAAATTTTCTTGTTCTCCTTAGGATAGACCACGTCGATACCGCAACCCAAGACTCCTATGGTCGCCCCGGTGTCAGAGCTCAGCGCGCCTTTGTGCGCGCAGGAATCGATTCCCCGAGCCAGCCCGCTTGCGATTACCAGACCACAATTGGCTAAGTCCTTCGCCAGCCTCTGAGCCATTTGATTCCCGTAAGGGGTTGGACGACGCGAGCCGACCACGGAAATTGCGTGACGATTTAGAAGTCCAACATTACCAAGGACATACAAGAGCGGCGGTGGGTCGTAGATCTCACGAAGGCGTGGCGGATAGTGCGGTTCGTCCCAGGTGACAAGATGGCAGCCTACTGCCTGGACCTGTGCCAACTCTTTTGATGCCGCGCTCAGCGACTGGCGGGTGTGGATTGCCTGGGCTACGGCCGCGGGCAAGCGTTTGGATTCCAGCGCGGTAAGGGACGCGCTAAAAATTGCGTCTGGGCTACCGAAATCTTGTAGCAGCTTTCCGGCCATGCGCGGGCCGAGCCCCGGCGTCAAACCTAACGCCAACCAGCCCAAGTATTGGTTGGGTTGCATTCTGGGAAAAAGCCGATTCTGGCCTGAGATTACGCAGGGGATTGCTCGGTTGTCCAGCGGTGTTAGTACTCAACTTGGAGTAGCGGCGAATACGCAGTTCCGCGATTTAATTCGCGCTGACTTCTTTCCTTCCGTTTTTTGGCCGATGCGGCTTGCGTCTAGTTTGTGGGCGCTGCGTATATTATTTGGCCGCGCCGAATGGTGTAGCGAACTTTGGCGAAGTTGTTTGCGTCATTCGCGGGGTCAGCGCTGAGAACTACAAGATCCGCGTCCATCCCAGAGGCCACTTGTCCGCGTGTTTGCGATTCGCTGAAGCGAGCGGCAGGAGCGGTGGTCAGGGATGCGAGAATTTGCATCGGCGTAAGGCCAGCTTGCGACATCAAGCGATATTCTTCTGTTACGTCATAGTCGGTTACGTAGCCTACATCCGTTCCGAAAAGAATTTGGCCACCGGCGCGCTGATATTGGCCGAGTTCTGCCACACCTTTCGCTGCGAACCTTTCGGCTTGTTCGGGAGTGGCATCATCCTTTCTCGCTTCGTTAAGCCACAACTTAAGGGTGGGAGTAAGCGACATGTGGTGAGTGATCATTTTTGCAATAAGCGCATCGTCCCACTTTCCAGATATCGGCGTGGTATGGGCGAGCACATCGACACCGGCATTGAGCGCAACTTCCAGTCCGAGAATATTTGAAGGATGAGCGAATACCAGATGATTGTGCTGGTGAGAGACGGTAACGGCAGCCGTGGCGACATCTTGCGGCATCAATTTGATCTCCGTGCGGCTGAGAAGTGAACCGGTGAATAGTTTGGTGACGTCCGCTCCGCCATCGATTTGCGATTGAACGATCTGAATCGCAGCTTCCGGCGTGGCCGGTTGCGGAAGAAACGGCTTGATGGAGTCGGGAATATAAAATGGCGCTCCGTTGGGCGGGTAAAGGCCGCTACCCGCGGTAAAGATGCGCGGACCGGGGACTTCGCCAGATTCCACTCGCTTTCGAATGGCAGCCGTGTTGGGAAGGTACGAGCCTATGTCGACCACGGTTGTAAAACCGTGGCTCGTCAGCATGTCTTGGAGCTGCTGCGCTAATTTTCCGGCCGGCTGGTCCGCGGCGCCATTCCACTTATCCTCGGTAAAATGTACGTGGCTGTTTTGAAAGCCAGCAACGATTACGCTGCCGGTGCAATCCAGTGTTTTTGTATCTTTGGGCACTGCTAGGGAGGAGGCTGGGCCTACGCTTACAATCTTGCCATTGCGAATCAAGATCACACGGTTTGCCAGCGGAGCAGCGGTAGGTGAGGTGTAGATCTTCGCGCCGGTAAGCGCGAGCGATTCGCTATCCGCTGCTGTCGATTGGACTCGCGCAATTCTAAAGAAGAGGATTAGCAGAGCTAAACAAAAGATGGCGATAGAGCGGGCAAGCGGTTTCATGCATCCTCCGAGCTGCAAGACTCTCTTCAAAGACTACGCACAGTGTCGGCGAATGTTTCGAGCGAATCAAAAACACCTGGCTCTCGAATTCTAGACCCGGGAAATAGACGGTTCAAGCGCGCTTATGTCCAGTTCAACGGCTAGCGCTGGACATGCGGCTAGAGTGCGGTAAGAATATTAGGCCGCAGGGGGCGAAGAATGAGAAGGGTACGTTATACAGAAAAAGTGAATTCCTGGGAGTTACCGGCAAACTTTACCCGTTCGCGACGAGTGGCTTGCGGCCGCCGCTTCTTGTTAGCAGCATTAGTGATCTTAATGTTTCCGAACGCGCGCGCGACGGCACAAGAAACCAATGCTGCGGCTGGCCTGGAAGGAACCTGGGAAGGTGTTTTGGGCGGCCGCCTTAACCTGGTGGTCACCATCCATAAGACAAGCAGCGGTGAGCTGGCTGGGCAGATGGATAGTGTGGACCAGCATGTGACGCTGCCGATCGAGAAGGCGTCGCTGGTCGACAATAAGGTCAAGTTTGAGGTGAGCCGGATCGTCGGCCTATACAAAGGAAAGATGAATGACAAAGGCACCGAAATTTCCGGGACTTGGGAGCAGCGGGGAGTTCCGGAACAGCCGCTTTCGTTCAAGCGAAGCGCGGAATCGAAACCGCCGCAAGAGAATGCGACGAAAAGCGCGGAACATACTCCGAAGCCGCTGACGTTTCCGTTGGACATTCAGATTCCAGTTGCGCCAACTGCGTTCAAAGCGGATGGAAAATGGCATCTAGTGTACGAGCTGCACGTTTCCAATCTCGGCAAATGGGATTGCGAACTGACGCGCATAGAAGTGTTGGATGCAAACGGCACACAAAAACCACTCGCTAGTTTCTCCGGTAGCGAGCTCGATGGAATGGTCGTTCATCCCGGCGGGGACGCTGCCCAAAAATCAAACATAGGTCCAGCGCAATTCGCTGTGGTTTATATGTGGGCGACTTTTGACACTCTAGATGCAGTGCCGGCTTCGATGAGCCACAGAGTGGCTGCGAAAATTGGTGATTACCCGGAAGCGTTTTCGGTTGATATTCCCGCGACCCCTGTTGATCGAAAGCCGGTTGTTGTGATCAGCGCCCCATTGACCGGCGAGGATTGGGTGGCCGGAAATGGTCCTTCGAATGCTTCGGCACACCGCCGCGCGCTGATTCCAGTCAATGGCTGCGCCTATATTTCCCAGCGATTTGCGATCGATTGGATAGAAGCTTATCCGGACGGCAAGACCTATCAAGGTGATCCGGCGGACAACAAAAATTATCGCGCGTATGGACACGAAATTCACGCGGTCGCCGACGGGACGGTTACGGAGACGAAAGACGGCATTCCGCAGAACACGCCCGGCGCAAAATCATTGGCCGTACCGATAACCCTTGAAACCATCGGCGGCAACCACGTCATTATGAGCATTGGAAATGGTCTTTATGCGTTCTATGCGCACATGCAGCCTGGATCGCTGCGAGTAAAAGTCGGCGATAAAGTGAAAGCCGGGCAGGTGCTCGGGCTTTTGGGCAATACGGGGAATTCGTCGGAGCCTCACCTGCACTTTGATATCTGTACTGCAAGTTCGATGCTGGCCTGCGAAGGGATGCCCTATGCCTTCGCTTCGTTTGAGGTTGAGGGAAAAGGAGAAAGCTGGAAACCCTCCGATGCGCACGAAGCGGCCGTGAAACACGAAATGGAAATTCCATTGGAGGACGAAGTGGTCCGCTTCACTCCGATTCCTTAATGAATTTCCTATTTGCGAATTCCCTTTGTGAAACCGCCCGCGTCTAAACCGATGTGCTACGATGGTACGTAGCGCGTGAAATAACTAAATATGGCAAAACCTCGAGTTTCAATTGTCGAATTTCTGAATACGGCTCCACTGGTCTGGGGTTTTACCGATGGGCCGCTCACCGGAAAGTACGATCTCTCCTTTACTCTGCCGTCGCAGTGCGCTGAAGCGCTGCGGCGTGGCGATGCCGACATAGCGATTATTCCCGCCGTCGAATATCAGCGCATGGAAAATGTGGTTGTGCTGCCGGGAATGGGCGTGGCCGCGAAAGGCGAGGTCCGCAGCATTTTGGTGGTAGCGAAACGCCCGATCGAAAAGGTGAAGCGCATTGCGCTGGATACCAGTTCGCGCAGCTCCGCAGCGTTGGTGCGTTTGCTCGCCGCGGAACACTGGAAGATTCATCCTGAATTCGTAGAGGCGCCGCCGGACGCTTCCGAAATGTTGAAGCTCGCCGATGCAGCTTTGGTGATTGGCGACCCCGCGCTGCGCATCGCGCTGAAGATGGAAGCCTTGGCAGGGAAGGCTCCCAGCGGCGAGGAATGTTGCAAGGGCGATCCGGAATCGATGCCAGTGCCGGGATTTGAAACTTTGTTCGTGTACGATGTGGCTTTTCAGTGGCAGGAACTCACCGGCAGACCTTGCGTACTGGCGATTTGGGCCGGTCGTCGAAGCGCGGTCACCCCGCAGGTTCTCGCTGATTTTGAAGCTTCGAAAGCGTATGGACTTGGGCGCATACGAGAAATCGCGGAAGGCGCTTCGTTGAAACTCGACCTGCCCGTTCGCGCGTTGGAACGTTACTTGTCTGAAAACATTCATTTCGGATTGGAGGAAGAGTATCTCGCGGGATTGCGTCTGTATTATGAGAAAGCCGCCGCAGCCGGGCTGATTCCTCGCGCGCGTCCATTGGAATTTTTTCATTCTCCGGTGAAAACCACAGCAGGATTTGGGATGTGATGTGTGGAGCGTATCGGCCAGTTGAGCATTCTGCGCCGCTATCCGGTGAAAAGTATGGCCGGCGAAGATCTGGAAGAGGCGCGCGTCAGCTTCGCCGGCCTAATCGGGGACCGTGTTTTTGCGTTCATCGACAACCGCAACCGTTCGAATTTTCCCTGGATGACCGCACGGCAAGGCCGAGAGATGATTCTTTTTCGGCCGCGTTTTCTGGAAGCGCCGAAGATAGAAGAAGAGAATCCGGACCCGGCGAGTTACGCGGTCGAAGTGAGCACTCCTGAGCGAGAAGTTTTTCGCATGGGTGATTCACGCTTCACCAAGTACTTGGAAGAGCGCTTCGACCGATCTCTCCGATTACGTTTTTCGGAGCGTTGCCAGACCGACGCGCGCCCGGTGTCCGTCCTGGGTTTAAGCACAGCCAGCGCGCTCTCGAAAGAAGTGGGCTTGGACCTCGATACCCGTCGATTCCGTGCTAACTTTTATGTGCGCTGGGATAATGACCAGCCATATTACGAAGATGAGTTGGTTGGAAGTGAGCTGCAAATCGGCGACGAAGTCACGCTGCAGGTGGTCAAGAAGAACGAGCGCTGCGTGATGCTCAATCTGGATCCGGACACCGCTACGCCAGCGCCAGCGGTTTTGCAAAACGTGGCGCTCCGCCACCAGGGGTGCTTGGGAGTTTACGGCGCGGTGCTTCGCGAAGGCGTGGTACGCATTCATAATCCGGTTTATTTAGTCTGAGCCCCGGTAAGGACGAAACGAAATGGGTATTTCACAACAAGAAGCGCTGGATCTTTTTAACTCCGATGATTTAATCGGAATCGGCATGGCCGCGAACGAAATCCGCCGCAAAAAGACGGACGCGCGCGTAGCCACTTATCAAATCGACCGCAACATTAACTACACGAATTTCTGCACCGAGTATTGTTCGTTCTGCGCCTTCTATCGTCCGCTGGGCGCCAAAGACGGCTACATTCTGCCGCTCGAAACGATTTACGAAAAAATAGAGGAAATGATCGAGCTGGGCGGAACAGGCGTGCTGATGCAGGGCGGCCTGCACCCCGACCTGCGCATTGAGTTTTACGAAAACATGTTGCGCTCGATCAAGGAACGCTTTCCCGAAGTCCACCTGCACTGTTTTTCAGCGCCGGAGATTACTTGTATTGCCGAAGTTTCCGGACTTTCTCTGCGCGACACTATTGCGCGGCTGCGCGATGCCGGACTCGATTCCGTTCCGGGTGGCGGAGCGGAAATTCTAGACGACGAAATACGCGCGCGCATTTCCCGTCTGAAATGCCGGTCCGAAGAATGGGTAGAGGTGCACCGCGCAGCGCATTCGTTGGGCATGCGCACCACCGCCACCATGATGTTCGGTTGCGGCGAGGAAGTGCGACATCGCGTGAACCATCTGGAACTTTTGCGTCGCATTCAGGAAGACACCGGCGGATTCACTGCCTTCATTCCCTGGATTTTTGCTCCTGAAAATACGCCGTTGGGCAAGAAGATCCCAGAAGCTACGGCATTCGATTATCTGAAGACGTTGGCGATCAGCCGCCTTTATCTCGATAATATTGACCACATCCAATCGAGCTGGCTTACGCCCGGGATCAAAATTTGCCAGGTTGGGCTGCAATTCGGCGCCGACGATGTGGGCAGCATCCTGATTGAAGAAAATGTGGTTTACGCTGCGGGCGTACGCAATCGCACGAACGAGGCCGAGTTGCGCCGTATTATCTCCGACGCCGGTTACATCCCCGCACAACGCGACACCTTGTACCGCTCTTACGTTTTGAAATAACTGCAATAGAGGATTAGGTTCAACCGGATTTCTTATGGCAGGCTAAACGGAGAGTGCGGCAACGGGTTGCGCCGCTGCGAGAGAAACGGGAAGTTCAAGCACCACGCTCGCGCCGTAAGGCTGCTTATTGGAAAGCACGATTTCCCCGCCGCATTCCTGCGCGATGCCGTAACAAATGCTGAGGCCCAGTCCGGTTCCTTTGCCCACCGGCTTGGTGGTAAAGAACGGATCGAACGCGCGATTCAGATCAGCGAAGCCCGGCCCGGAATCCTCGAACTGGATCACCACAGTGTTTTGTCGGCGGGAAGCGCGAATCTGGATGACGCGTTGCGCGCTGTCTTCCACCGCGTCCATCGAGTTATTCAAAAGATTCAGGAGTACTTGTTTCAGTTCGTCCTCGCCGATGGCGATAGGCGGCAACTTCGGATCCAGGTGCGTTTCTACCGTGATGTTAAGTTTACGCAGATGGAATTCGCGAAGCTGGACGACGTCGCGCAACGCACCGTCCAGATCAGCCGCGCGTGCCGCGGGATTGTTTTGGCGCGCAAACCGCAACAAGCCGTCCACGATGCGCTTCATGCGATGAGCTTCGTGTCCTAATTTTTGCAACCGCTTGACCACCTTTTCGCCCTGCACTTCCTCCGCAAGCAATTCCGAATAGCCGATGATACCGGTAAGAGGATTGTTCAATTCATGCGCCACGCCGGCCACGAGTTGGCCTAGCGCCGCCAGTTTTTCCGCACGCACGAGTTGATGATGCAAACGCGTATTTTCTATGGTGACGGCGAGATCCGAGGCCAGCACTTCCAGCTTCACCATCTCAGACACATCCGGAAACGCCGCGGAATTCTCGCAACTCAGGAACAAGCAGCCGACGTAAGACCCCCGCCATGAAATCAGAGGGATCAGGACTTCGCTTTGAGACTCGGCTATGCGATAAGAATTGCTTCCCAACTTTGTGGCGCTGTCGCAAAGCTTCTTGAGCTGCTCGATGGTAAGAATTCTGGCCCGTTCTTCGAGCGCATCGCTTTCATCCATCGAAAACCCATTTGCGCCGGCCAGGTGGAACGAGCGTTCTTCCGTGGCCAGCATCAGAGCGGCTTTATTGAAACTGCTCGCGTCGGTAACCGCAACCGCGACTTCTTTGCACAGCGCAGCGGGATCTTTCCCCGCCAGCAGCCGCGAAGTGATATGCGATAGCCGCTGGAGCAGCAAATTTTCGGCGTGTTCGCGAGCGCTGGATTGCTCGATGATGCGTGATTTGTCTTCCAGAAGCGTCAGCACCATTCCAAACGCGACGAAATATTTCGGGACGTTCCATATTTCCGGATTCATCTGCAACTTCGGCCAAAAGTATTCGAACGCCGCGCCGAGCGGAAACACCGCGCCCCACGCAAGAAATCCGCCTGAAACAGCAATTACGCCGGCTGAACTTCTGGGATAGCGTTTCCAAAAAAGAAGCCCGCACAATCCGAAAGAGATGGTCAAGATAGCATTGATGGCAAAATCGGGACTGTCGTGCAACTGTTTCTGAAAGGCCCAAATTCCTGCAGCGGTAAGAACCACGGCAACTCCAATGTTAAACCGTGGCAGCGGACGAACTCGAAGAGCGAGAATCGCTGACCCAAAGAAGGTAATCGCGAGTGCGGCGGACATGATCCAAGGGATTTGCCAATTGAAACTGGCCGCAACCGCGTGAAATGCCACAGAAATCCCAAGAAGCGCCAGCAGCCCTCGGCGTTTCGGGCGATCTTCGACGACACGGAGCATCGATATGACGAAAACTACTCCGGAAAGCTCAAGAGCTGTAATGTCAATCGACTCAATAATTGTTTCTAAGGTGCCTGTGTGCGTTTCGAATGCTTGAATGAAAAAGTGCAGGAAAATCAACGCCCACGCGTAGGTCCAGAGCCGGATTCGCGCAGACGGAGCGTGTTTGCGCAGCGAAAGAAATATGCCCACCAGAACGGCGAGCACAAGTATCGTCGGAAGTTTATCGAGCAGTGGAGACACAGGTTTAGTCTTGCAGGGTTGAGGTTATAGGCCGAGAGGAGGTGGAACAATAGAGCGTTGGTACCAAACTCTGCGAAACGGCTAACCGGCAATCGACAGTTAAGGGTTTCCTATTCAGTTACTTGCGGACATTTAAGGTGACTTCGCTTCCTTCCGGAAGATCGAGCGGCTCGGTAGGGACCAACACGCCATTTTGAACACGCGCACGGATTTTGATCGATGTGCCGCCCAGTTCCCGCGTCAACGGCGCGCGAGATTCCTCTGTGGGGGCTTCTTTGGCGGACGAGCCCTGCAATTGTAGTGCGCGGCGCTCGCTCGCTTGGTCCAGGGCGATATTGGCGAGGGCGTCTGCGTCCGAATTCAGCTCCCGACGAACGTGCTCGATCACGAAGTATTGAATTTGTCGCGCTAGCTTGGCAGCGCGCTCATGCAGCGGCTTCAGGTCCGGGCTTTTCACTTTGTAGCGGCCTTGCATCTGCCGCACGAGTAGTTCGGAATCGCTGCGGATTCGCAGTGCGTGGATGTCGTTGGACGTGGCGTAATCGAGGGCGGCGAGTAGCGCGTAGTATTCGGCTACGTTATTGGTTTCGCGACCGATATTTTTCGCCAGCTCAAGAACGGTCTTTCCGGAAGGGTCGCGCAAAACCACAGCGTAAGATGCCGGGCCGGGATTGCCTCGCGAGGCACCGTCAATGTTAGCAATATGGACGGCAGGCGGCGCCGCCGAATGAGCGTCGGCAAAAAGGCGCGCGCTTCCCGGAATGTTGGACTTGGACGATTTAAAGCTAGTTTTCATGTGGGGAGATCCACCCGAAGAAACCTGGGGACGCTCCAAGTCTAAGTCTCATTGGAGAGAGAGCCGGCCGGAGCCGAAGGAGTAGTGGAAGAAGCTGTAGCCGCGGATGACGCCGGTTCGTAGTAATAGAGAATGCGCGTGCAAGTCTCGCAGTGAAACATTTCCTCGCTGTTGGATCGGCGCATCTCTTGAAAGACGTGAGGACGCACCCGCATTCCGCAGGCGGTGCATTTTTCGTCGCGAACTTCCGCGAGTGCGACGCCGTGGTGTTTCTTCACGATGCGATCGTAATGATCCATCAGTTTCTCGGGGATCCGGGGAACCACAGCAGCGCGTTTGGTATTTAATTCCGCCAGAGCCTTTTCATCTTCGGCTTTTTCGGCCTCGATCTTGGAGCGCGCGCCGCGCACGATTTCTTCCACTTCTTTCAGCTCTTTTTCGGAAATCTTGATGCGGCGATCGTACTCTTCGCCGGAAACCATCTGCTCCAGCAAACGGTCTTCGGCCTTGGCGATCTGCTCCTCGGCCATTTGCACTTCGTGCTGCAAAGCCTTGTACGCTTCATTGGTCTTGATCTGGGAGGTTTGATCTTTGTACTTGCGGACTTTCTCTTTCCAGCCCTCCACATCGAGCTCGTATTTTTTGCGGTCCTTTACGGTGGCGAGTTGAGCGGCCTTGCTGCGTTCGAGTTCAGTTTTGGCTGCAGCGGTGCGTGCTTCCGCATCCGCGATTTTCTTGGGAAAGGCTGCCAGCCGCGCGTGGACGTCCTGAAGTCGCATGTCCACGGCCTGCAATTCGAGCAGATCCTGAAGAATCTTCAGCACTGTGGAAACATTCTAACACACGCCGCTGTCCAGGCCGCTGGTACCCGGGCGTCCGCTGAGACCGCTCTCATAACACTCAGGTTGAGTCTTTTTCCGGGCCTCGTCCGTAGTATGGATATGATAGCCAGCGCAGCCATTGCGTGGGAGGGGCGTGTGGGGCTCGAAAGCGAAGTAGCCCAGCTTCAGCGCGGAGACCTTGACGCGCTCTCGGCGCTACTAGCGCGTTATCAAAATCGCCTTTACCGTTACCTGCTGCGACTCGTGCGCGAGCCGGCCGAGGCGGAAGATCTGTTTCAACAGACCTGGGTGCGCGTGGCGGAAAAAATCCGGCAGTACGATTCGAAGCGTAATTTCGAAGCCTGGCTTTTCACCGTGGCGCGAAATATTGCTATCGATCATCTGCGTCGAATACGGCCGGAAAGTTTGGACGAGCCGATCCCGGGAATGCCGGGAGAATCGCCGGGCACGCGCTTGCCGTCGGGAGAGCGTCCTGTACTCGACGGAATTATGGACCGAGAGCGCTCCGGCCGCCTGGCCCAAGCGCTGGAACTTTTGCCGGTGAGCCAGCGCGAAGTTTTGACCCTGCGGTTCGAAGAGGAAATGAAGCTCGAGGAAATCGCCGACGTGATCGATGCTCCGCTTTCCACCGTGAAAACGAGATTGCGCCGAGGACTCGACCGTCTGCGAAACACTCTCGAAACAAATTATCCGGGGGAAGTATGGCAATGAGCGACCACGGAAAAATCCGCGAATTGTTGGCTCTTTCTGCAGCCGATGCGCTCACTCGCGCGGAGGAGGAGCAGGTGATGAACCACCTACGAACCTGCCCGGACTGTTCGGCTGAAGTGGATAGATGGCGTCTGCTTGCCGCCGGAATGCGCCGCCTGCCAACACCGCAACCGCGGCCCGTGATTGTGGAACGCGCCCGAGCGCAGGCGGCGATACGACTTGCGGAAGAGGCCGAACATCGCTGGCACCGCATTGTGATGATGTCAGTGATTCTATTCGCTTGGGCCATGACGCTGATTAGCTGGCCGGTAGTGAAGCTAGTAAGCGGCGGAATACTGGGAATGCTGGATCCGGGCTTGAACCACGCCTGGATAGCGTTCGCAATTTTTACAACGATTGTTTGGGCATCGGGTGGCGCAGCGGCCGTGTTTTTGTCACTTCAGCAACGGCGCGAGAGGAGCTTGGCATGAGCCGATTTCAGAAAGAACTAAAGGTAATCCCAAGGCTTGCGTGGATTATCGGTTTGCTCGTTTACTTTGGGATGGGATTGCTGCTGTTTACCGTGGCGCTGCCGAGCGATAACCACATGCGCACTTGGAATCCTGGCTTGCAACTCCTGTTTTCTTTTGGCATCCCACTATTCGTCTTTGCCTATGTGCTGCTTGCCGGCTATGTGTATGGCGACGCAAAACGTCGCAGCATGCGCTACGTGATGTGGACGCTGCTGGCCATTTTTATCCCGGACGGCATCGGCATGATTTTGTATTTCATCTTGCGCAGTGCGATGCCGAAACCTTGCCCAGGCTGCGCTCAGGATGTTCCGGCGGGATTTGTGTTCTGCCCGCACTGCGGGACGCCCCTCCAAGCCACCTGTCCGAATTGTGGGCGGGGCGTAGAGCGGGGCTGGTCAAACTGCCCTCATTGCGGCACAAAATTGCCGGCGCAAACCGCTCGCGTTGCATAGCGCAGATCGCGTGCAGATTGATACACTTCGCCTAGAATGCAGCGAAACACGAGGAGGTTTTGTGCCATATGTACAGGTGACCTGGGTGGCCGGGCGCACTCCGGACCAAAAACGCAAACTAGCCGAGCGCATCACACAAGCCTTGGTCGAAGACGGAAAAGCCAAGCGGGAAAATATTCAGGTGACGTTTGTCGATCTGCCGGCGACAGACTATGCCGAGGCAGGCGTAACCGTCGCCGACCAGAAGCGCACTCCGTCAGCCAGTGATTAGTGCGCGGTCTGAACCTCCATGCTCTGGTCGATGAAATAATCGGAGCAGCCCGGATTTGTAGCCGCCGGACAGTGCGCGACGACGCGAAATCCTCCGGCGGGATTTTGAATTTCGTAGCTATACCCCTGGCGCCCTCGCTTCTCGAACGTGACTGCGCCGTTGGATGTAAGATCGTCCAAAGAAGCATAACTTCCGTGTTCAGCCTGATAAGCGCGCTCCGCTTGTGCGATGGCGATAAGATCGTTTTTCACGCCCACAATGTTGATGGTTTGCGCAGGCGTTCCGGTGCCGTCGGACTCAGCTTTCCCGAAGTAATATTTGTAAACCAGCAGCGAAACTACTAAAACCACCAGAATTCCAGCCAGGCTTTTCATGGGTCCCTCGTACCTCGATTTTACGGTATTCATGCATTCCGCAATGTTTGGCGGGCAAACGAGTTCCATGCGAGCAACGATACGAATCCGGCAGTGCGAAAAAAGACCAGAAGTTGCGAAACAATCCTTTTTTGCGTAGAACACGTCTAACTATTATTCGAGAGGAGTAATCCAGACATGACGAAGTGGTCTCAACTCGGCGCAATTATTTGTCTCGCAGCAATCCCTGCAGCGTTGGTAGCGAGCACGCGGCCTGCCCAATCTGCGAATCCCGGCGATGAAACGAAGCGCGGTAATCAGGTGTTGTTGGAAGCGGCAAACGCCGCGGGAGGTGAAAAACTCAGTTCCGTGGCGACACTTGCCATTGATGAAAGCGGGAAAATCATGAGTTCGCAAGGAGACACAACTCTCGCTGTAAAGTGGATGGTTGCATACCCCGATCGTTCGCACGGCGAGGTAGATTTCGGCGGGCAAAAAGTAGTTCAAGTTTGTGATGGAGCTTCAGCATGGCTGCAGCTTCCGCAGGGTACGCGTGACACCACGCCGGTAATTTCAGAATTCAAGCGCGGCATCTCGCTTTTCGGAGGCGGCTGGGGAGTTTACGAGCAAGTGCTTGCCGGTAAAATCAACGGGCAATTCATCGGGGAAGCGGACATTGACGGAAAGAAAACGCTGGGCGTGTCCATCGACGGCTCTTTTGGCCCGGTGAAACTTTATTTCGATCCCATAACGCACCTGCTTTCCGCCGCTCGGTTCCAATCCATGGGAGCGCAGGGAACTTCCGACAACGAGCAGCGCTGGAGCGATTACCGCACGGTGGACGGCCGGGTCTTTGCGTTTTCAACCGTGACCTATCGCGACGGATCAAAATTTTTTGAATCAACCATCCAAAACGTACAGCTAAATCCAAAATTGGACGAATCGCTATTCGCCAAGCCGGGACCCGCTGTTAACAACTAATGGTCCTTTCACTTCACGGTCAAGATTACCTTGCCGATGTTTTTCCGTTCCTGAATGTAGGTGTGAGCCGCGGCGGCTTCCGCCAGCGGAAAAGATTTGGCGATTACCGGCTTGATTTTGCCCGTGCCATACATACGAAAAATCTCGTCAAGCTCGGCGCACAACAGCGGGCCGCGCGACTGCAGACCCCCGAGACTCACGCCAATTATGGAGATGTTGCTGCTCAACAGTTTCAGGGGATGAAACCGGGGAGTTTGAGCCAACGCCGTAGCTCCACGCAACAAGCTTCTTTTTCCGTCTGGTCCCGCGGCCGAGGAAAGACCGTAAACCACGAGCCGGCCGGTGACACCGAGGCACTTATAACTTCGCGAGAAGGATTTTCCGCCGATCGGATCCATCACCATTTCGATTCCGTCCGGAGCGAATTTGCGCACCACTTCAACAAAATCGTTTTTCTGATAATCAATCGCGTGATCTACTCCGATCTTGCGCAGGTACTCCTGCTTCGTAGGGCCCGCCGTACCGAAGACCACAAGTCCGCGCGCCTTCGCAAGCTGCACTGCGGCGATACCCACGCCACCCGCCGCACCATGAATGAGAACTCTGTCCCCTGGCTGCAGATTACCCATCGTGAACATCGAGTGATACGCGGTCAGGTAATTCCCGGGGATAGCGGCGGCATCCTCAAACGGCATGCCCGCCGGCAGGCGATAGACTTGCCGCGCTGGGACCGCGACCCAGCTGGCGTAGGCATTGAATTGCATAAGAGCGGCAACTGCTTCGCCGGGCCTGAGCGGCTCACCTTCCGCCGATTTACCGCCGCCCTCCGCAACTTTCTCAACCACACCGGCAACTTCCAGGCCCGGAATAAAAGGCGGCTTGGGCGTTCCAGGATAAATTCCCATACGCTGCAACAGGTCCGCAAAATTAACGCCGATCGCTTTCACGCGGATAAGCGCTTCTCCCGCTTTTGGTCGGGGATCGGGGACCTCCCGAGCCTCAAAAACCTCAGGTGCTCCATACTTCCTAACGACCATGGCGCGCATCTAAGTCTCCTTGTGCCGTTATTGTCGTTTCCGCGCCGGGTTTTCTATCTCGCCGGTTTTCATTTTGGATTCGAGGCATCCTATCTTAGACTGTAAGGCTTTGTGCAACGATGAAAACTAAACTGAAGACCGCAACAATGTTTATTACCGCTGCCGTTCTCGTCAGCCCATGGGTTTGCCTCGCTGGCGACGCGAAACCCGCGTCAACGTCAACCCCGCCTGTGCTTACCGCCATGCAGGAAGAGCTTAACCGCTCGATGACGGGTATTTCAAAGTCCGAGCCACCCGATTATTTCATCAGCTATACGGTCGCGGACCGACAGTATGCCGAAGTTTCCGGCTCGAATGGCGCTCTGCTTTCCAGCTCGGAAAATCGCGCGCGCTGGCTTGAAGTACAGACCCGCGTTGGAACCTATCAGCTCGATGACACGCACAAGCTGGGCGATCGCCCGCCGAGCTGGACGAGCCCCGGCACAACCATGGCGCTCGACAATGATATCGACGTGCTCCGCCGCGAGATCTGGCGTGAGACTGACCGGCAATACCGCGCCGCCACTGAAGCGCTCATCAAGGTAGAGACTAGCCAGCAAGTTCAAGTTCAAACCGCCGAAGGGAACGCCCCCGATTTTTCGCGTGAGAAAGCTCATGTCTCCATCGGGCCGCGCGTTGAAATTAAGGTCGATCGCACGCCTTGGGAAGAGCGCGTGCGGAGATATACCGCCGCCTTCAGCAAATCGCCTGCCGTGCTGAACTCCATCGCTACATTCACGGCGCTTGGCATGAATCAGTATCAGGTGAATACCGAAGGAACCAAACTCGCATTCGGCCAGGTGCACTACCGGCTCGAGCTTTACGTTCAAAGCAAAGCGCCCGATGGTATGGACATCAATCGCTATGCGAATTTTGATTGGCTGGATACCAACAACGCTCCCACCGACAAGATCGTTTTTGACCGCATCCAGACTATGATCGCCGAAACCGAGGCGTTGGATCAGGCGCCTCTCGTTGAGCCCTACGCTGGTCCGGCGCTTTTGACCGGCC
Source organism: Candidatus Acidiferrales bacterium (assembly GCA_050012395.1). GTDB lineage: Bacteria > Acidobacteriota > Terriglobia > Acidiferrales > UBA7541 > Palsa-295. The sequence continues at coordinate 42,104 of JBEKHG010000023.1, read as the reverse complement.
GCGCAGCCGCCGTTTTCTTCCACGAAGTTTTCGGCCACCGCGCCGAAGGATTCCGCCAGAAGGACATCAACGAAGGCCAGACCTTTACCAGCAAAGTCGGCGAACAGATTCTGCCCGACTTTATTTCCATCAAGGACGATCCCACCGAGGCTGCTTTCCACGGCCAAATGCTGCTGGGCAACTATGCGTTCGATGATGAAGGCGTGCCGGGCGAAAATGTTTCGCTGGTGGATCACGGCGTGCTGAAAACTTTTCTGATGTCGCGCTCGCCGCTGGTGACAATTCCGGAATCGAACGGTCACGGACGCCGCCAGCTTGGATACGTCCCGGTCGCCCGCCAGGGAAACTTGATCGTCTCAAGTTCCAAGACCATGACGGACGCGCAACTGCGAAGCCAGCTGATCGAACTGGTGAAAGCGCAAGGAAAACCGTTCGGCCTGCTGATCGACGATATCGCCGGCGGTTTCACCTTCACCGGCCGCTCTCAGCCGCAGGCGTTTCAGGTGCTGCCGCTGGTTGTTTACAAAGTTTTCCCGGATGGCCGCCCGGATCAATTGGTTCGTGGCGTCGATATCGTTGGAACTCCGCTCGTCTCGCTGACGAAAATAGTGGCTACCGGCGACACGCCCGATATTTTCAATGGCTATTGTGGTGCCGAATCCGGCTCCGTTCCGGTTTCGGCGGTGGCTCCGGCAATTTTGATTTCCGAAATGGAAGTGCAGAAGAAAGAAACGTCCACGGACAAGCCACCCATTCTTCCGCCCCCGGCTCATGACCCGCAAGGACATTACCCGGGCTCCGTTAAAACCTCGGAAAACAATTCGCAGTCAAAGGGACAATAGCCTTGAAGAACTTTTCAGTGTTTGCTTTGATTGCGGCGTTTGCGATTCCTTTGTTTGCAGGCACGCCCGCGCACAACTTGCCCACGGCGTCTCCCGTGCCCGTGCCAGTTCCCACTCAAGCTGCCGTGCCGTCCAGCGAAACGGACCAAACCCTCCACGCCATGCACGACGAAATGGAACGCGCCAGAACGCGCTTGCAGATTCCCGGCGTGAGCAAACCTTTCTACATCGAATATCGCTTGATGGATCTGGATGTGCGCACGGTGACCGCGTCGTTCGGCTCGCTTGTAAACACTTCCACCACGCGCGATCGCATCATGAGCGTGGATGTGCGCGTTGGCGACTATCACCTGGATAGCTCGAATTTCATCAGTGAAGATGGCTTTCAGGGCTTTCTCGGTTCCACCGGCCAAGTCGGAATTGACCGCGACTACAACTCGCTGCGCCAGGATTTGTGGCTCGCCACCGATCAAGCTTACAAACAGGCCGCCACGCAAATGTCGCTCAAGCAGGCTTTTCTCCGCAGTTTGACCAAACCGCCGGAGATTGACGATTTCGCGCAAGAGCCTCCCTTACAACAGATCGACCCGCGCGTCGATCCCGACTGGACCTCGCGCAATTGGGAGGAGGAAGCGCGCAAAGCTTCCGAAGTTTTGAAAGATTTTCCGCAGCTCAACGGTTCGCGCGTGAACTTTTACATGGTGTACGTCACCTATTATTTGATGAACAGCGAAGGCACCACACTGCGCACGTCGCGAAGCCTGGCTGCGGTGGAAGCGGCGCTTGATACGCAGGCAGACGACGGCATGCAACTGCACAATTATTATTCGCTGTACGTCGGGCGGCCCACAGACCTTCCGGATTCGGCGGCGTTGAGCAAATCCCTGGCGCAAACTGGAACTGAGCTGATGGAATTGCGCGCAAGCCCGCTGGTCCCGGATTACACCGGCCCGGTTCTTTTTGACGCGCCTGCTGCCGGCTCCGTGCTCGCGCAGGTTCTTGCGCCTTCACTGTCTGGTGCGCGTCCCCCTCTTTCCATGGGCTCTTCTTTCGACGCCATCATGGAGCGTTTTGGCGGACGCAGCGAATGGACCGGACGCGTAGGTACGCGAGTGCTCCCGAGCAATGTCACTCTCGTGGACGATCCCACGCTGAAAGAATTTCAAGGAAAAGTGTTGCTCGGCAATTATGCGGTGGACGATGAAGGCGTGAAAGCTGAACGCGTCACGCTGGTGGACAATGGCATTCTGCGCAACTTGCTGATGTCGCGCCGTCCGGGCCCTGACTTCCAAAAATCAAATGGCCACGCGCGCTCGGCAATGCTTTCCGACACTATCCCGCTTGCCAGCAACCTTTCGTTTCAAGCCAGCGACTCGCTGGACGCCGCCGCGCTGAAAAAGAAATTTCTGGATGCCTGCCATAGCGACGGGCACGAGTGGTGTCTGGAAGTAAAGCGCATGGACAATCCGGCGCTCTCTTCCATTCGCCAGGAAGATTTCAACGAGTTCATCGGTTCCATTGCCGGCGGGCTTTCCAGCGGCGAACGCATGCCGTTGACCGTTTATCGTGTGTACGTTGCCGATGGCCGCGAGGAAATGGTTCGCGGTGGCCACATCGAAGGACTGACGCTTCGTTCCATGCGCAACATACTCGGCGTCGGAGGCGATAGCGTCGTAAGCACCTATATGCAGAATCCTGCTGGCGGCTTCGCCGGCACAGCGCTTGGAGCTTTCGGCTCGGCTCAAGGCGGTATTCCCAGCACAGTCACCGCGCCGTCGCTGCTGCTCGATGAAATTGAAGTCCGCGGCTTCCACGGCGAACCACGACGTCTGCCGATCGTGCCTGCTCCTCCCCTAAAATAGTCCTACGTCCCGTAACGCCGTTAAATGAACCCAATGGCTCGGTCTCACTAAAGTGGCGCGTCGAGCCGTCGCGAAGTAAACTCTCCGCATCAAGCATGTTGCGGCTCAATCGATTCCGTTCCAACCGTTCTGCATCCAACGCGATCGGATTGCTTTTCCTTCGAATTTTTTTATGAAAGCGCCATGTGACGAGGCCGCAATCCAGTCCGGAAATGCTGCCGCTCCGTGCGCAAAAAGTGCCGGACCATGGATCCTCGCAGTAACCATCCTCGGATCCAGCATGGCTTTCATCGATAGCACCATCGTAAACATCGCTCTGCCTGCGCTTCAGAAAAGTCTCGGCGGCACCGTCGTTGACTTGCAATGGGTCGTCGAAGGCTACGCTCTTTTTCTAAGCGCGCTGATTCTAGTAGGCGGTTCTTTGGGCGATTTGCTGGGACGCCGGCGGATGTTTCTGGCCGGCGTAGTAGTTTTCGCGATTGCATCGGCGTGCTGTGGCCTCGCTCCCGACATGCACCAGCTCGTAATCGCGCGCGTGATACAGGGAGTTGGCGCGGCGTTCCTGGTTCCCGGCAGCTTGTCTATCATCAGCGCATCTTTCAGCGAGAAAGAACGCGGCCGGGCAATCGGCACGTGGTCTGGCTTCACCGCCATAACCATAGCCATCGGGCCTGTGCTGGGCGGCTGGCTGATCGAACATGCTTCGTGGCGTTGGGCGTTTTTCATCAACGTGCCCATCGCAGCGGTTGTGATTGTGCTTGCGCTTTGGCGCGTGCCGGAAAGCAGGAACTCGGAACCGGCAACCGTGGATTGGACGGGAGCTTTTCTCGCAACTGTAGGTTTGGCCGGCGTAACTTACGGATTCGTTGAATCCTCCAATCTCGGCTGGAGTCAACCGCGGGTCTGGGGCAGCCTGTCTATTGGGTGCGCATCGGTGATTGCATTTCTCTACGTTGAATCGCGCGTCAAGTCGCCGATTGTCCCGCTTGATCTATTTCGTTCGCGTAATTTCAGCGGCGCCAACTTGCTGACACTTTTTCTCTATGCCGCTCTCGGAATCTTTTTCTTCTTGTACCCTCTGAATCTAATTCAGGTTCAGCATTATTCGGCCACGGCTGCCGGTGCGGCTGCTCTCCCGATGATCCTGCTAATGTTCTTGCTTTCGCGCTGGTCCGGTGGCTTGGTCGCCCGTTATGGGCCCAAACTGCCCCTAATCGTTGGCCCTATCATCGCCGCTGTTGGGTTTCTTCTATCCGCCGTTCCGTCCACAGGTGGCACTTACTGGCAAACCTTTTTCCCCGCGTTTTTGGTCCTGGGTCTGGGAATGGCGGTGAGTGTCGCTCCATTGACCACCATTGTGATGAGCGCGGTGGACCAAAACCGTGCCGGGACCGCCTCGGGCATCAATAATGCTGTCGCGCGCGTGGCCGGGCTACTTGCGGTTGCGACGCTCGGAATCGTAATGGTCAGCGCGTTCAGCTCTCATTTGGACAAAAGCGTTGCCAGTCTGGGCCTATCGGCGGATGCAACGCACGATCTGCGTTCGAGCGAGATTAAGCTTGCGGCAGCTACCGTTCCTGCTGGGGTTGATTCTTCTACCGCGGCTAAAATCGCAGCGGCGATCGACCAATCGTTTGTGTACGGATTTCGCGTCGTAATGCTGATCTGCACAGCGCTTTCTATTGTTAGCGCCTTATGCGCACGGCTTCTGATAGCACGCGATGGGAACTCACCATAGCGGGGCAGGAGGCTGGCCATTCAGTTGGGCACCCAGGCTGGCGGCGTCCCAATTTTGCCAAGCTTCCGCGAACACGCCATTTTCAACGCGCACAATCGTCGTCCCGGTCACGTTCAGTGCTTTACCGCTGGCTGTATGACGAAATGCCACGCTCCAATGCAGGCAGACAAGATCGTCCTCAGCCAGGGAAACGCCCGGGCTGAAGCGGAAGTCCGAGAATTGAGTGTGCAGCGCGTCGTAAAAGCTGCAGAATTCTTCCGGCCCATTTAATTGTGCAGAGCCGTCATGAAGTATTCCCTCCGGGAAAAGTTCGAAGACGGTTTCCTTGCGCCCTTCATTCCATACTTCTTCAAACCAGCGAATGAGCAGTTGTTTGTTTTTCTCAAGTGTTGAAATCGGTTGCGCCGCGGAAGACATAGCGTTACCTCCAAAGCTAAGATGTTGACGAGTATATAGAAAGGCGCTGTCGCTCGTCGACCTTATCTTGTCTGCGGGCTGCTCCGCTCTTTATTTTTTCCTGTACTCGCCAGATAGGCCTTGGATTCCTGACGCACGATATCAACCAGGTTACCCATCGCCAGGTTCACGTCAATCAAGTGCAATCCCCAATCCTGCAGCACGATCCCGTGGAACACGAGATCACCGGCTATGTCGTGGGCGCGCGTGCTTCCAGGCTCGGAATGCACTGTGATTGCAAGATAGGAGCCGTGCTCGTTCGAAACGCACTCGGCGCTAAGCATTCCCGGGACACTCACAAAAAACGTATCGATCGGCTGCGTCGGAGTAACCCACGAAGGTGGATCCGCTGATACTGCACTTACGATATTGCCGCTCATTCCAGTGGGCAAATACGCGTGTAACTCTCCGCTGCCTCCGCTGAGTGCTGCCGGATTTGTACAGCCGGCCATCATGCCATCCCGCTTCGCCCGGCCGAAATGGCTATTAGACGGTGGCGGCGCGTTCGCTCGGAACGAAACGTATGTAATGACGCAACCCGTTTGTGTATTGGACTGGCATAACGGGATGTGCTGAAATGTGCCGCCTACCTCCTTCCCCTTTCGCACCGGAAAATTTGTGCCCAGCAGCATCGCGGAAACCAGGCGCGACTGCACCGGCTCGCCGTCGATTTCATCCTGGATCAGTCGCATCAATATGCTAGCACCCTGCGAGTGCCCGATGAGGACCACGCCTCTGCCGTGATTGTCATGCTCCAGGTAGTAATGCCACGCGTCCACAACATCGTTGTAAGCCACCGCTCGTTCCCGGTCGACCACTTCTGGCGCGGGCGGTACCCCGATCAAAGCTTCGCGCAACGCCGTCAGCGTTACTTGCCGGTAAAGCGGGGCGTACAGGCGACATTGCGAACCGAAGCGCGCGAACTGCGTTCGAACCACGCCTTTTTCCGCCGACCCAAGCGTCATGTCACTGTTGGGAGTGGGCTGCGCAGAAATCGTGGGATAGACGTAGAAACAATCTACGGGAGCTTTTGGACGAGGGACGTACCTCTCGAGCGACAGCCTTCCGTTCGCCTCGACGATCGTCGTTGTCAGATCGACGGTGCAGGAATCCTGCCGCCCAGGCCGGCATATCCACGCGTCGGCCTTGCTGTAATCGTTCTTTGCGGGCATGGAAGCTGACGAAGATGTCGCACCGCTGGCGGACTGGAGCTGTTCCGGAGATTGCGCGATTGCTGTCACCGCGCCGAAGGATAGTGCGATTGCAAAAGCGCAAATCAAACGGGGAGCACGAAAGGCCCAAAAAGTGCGCGGAAAGACAAACTTAAAGCGATTCATCTGCACATACATTTTATTCCGCGCCCAAGAGGCGAGTCAATGCAGGGCAATTTTGGGCCCGTGCGAATCTATCAAGTCGCAAATAGTGCGCCCAATTTGTCGATTCCATTTTGCGGCCACAGAGCAACGAATTATTGCAGTTTTACGGCCACCGGATAGTAGCGCTGAATCATGCGGCCAGTCATCATGCCGCCCTCATATTCCGGAATGATCACTTCGTCCGCCCCGGAATTGCGTATGGCCGTAGCGTAACGCTGTTGGCCCGCGCGTGTGATGATTTTGGCCTTCGCGTTTAATGAGCGAGCCGTCACCGTGATGTAAAGATTGTCCGCGTCATTGTCGATCACAATGCATACACCGCGTGCTCGTTCAATTCCCGCGGCCAGCAATACATCGTGCCTTTTCGCGTCTCCGTGAATCACCATTACGCCCTCACCCAAAAGCTGGCGATAGAGTCCCTCGTCCGTCTCAATAAGCACCAACGGAATCTGATACCGCGTCAATTGATCGAAGACGGTCCTGCCAACCTGGCCGTATCCGCAAATGATGAAATGATCCTGCAGCTTTCGAATGTTCATATCGTTGATCATGGATTTCCATGCCTCCACTCCCTGGCGGTTGAATATCGTCACCAATACACGCTCTGCAATCCAAACCTGAAACGTAAACACTCCTATATACACAAACAGTGAAAATGCCTTGGTGGCAACACGAACGGTTCGATAGTCGATTGAGTGAGGGTGAACGGTCCAAAAAAGTGCATCCAACCATCGCAACCCTTCCAGCCGCATGTAAACCAGGACACACAAAATGCTGAAGGCAGCAAACACTACGACCGGCAGCCACAACCGTCGTAGAAAAAAAATCAACAAGCGACCAATACTCAATCGCGATCCCCTAAAATTCATTCTGAACTTTGTGCGTTCCGGTTTTCTTGCTCTCGGTCAACCAAAACGGGGCAACTTGATTAGAAAATATAGCAACAACTAAGAAGCCGTGGCAGCCAGAACTTCTTAATCGCATCGATTAGTAATTTCTATCATCCATGGGTGGTGATAACAGAAGATTTACAGCCCAAATTGACCGTGCGTGGGAAGGGCACTTCTTAGAATCTAGCACCGCGGTCTTCTACCGCGCGGCAGTGAACGTGAGATCTCATTATGCGCGACCAGCTACGGTGGTTATCTTGGCTGCTCGTTCTCGCCCGGTGTAATCAGCGTCTCAGTAACAACAAGTTCACCCACGTGCAGACGCTTTATCTTTAGCTCTTCGATCTCCAGACCCTGAATCCTCGCATTGCCGACTCTCAACATTCCAATCACCAGACGGCCTATCGCCAATGCTCCCACTGCCACCGCTCCCAACGCCAGCGCGCCGACTGCCAATGCGCCGACCGCACCATTCTTCGCGCGAAGCCGCTGGATATGCGCAAAGCCGTTCTCTGACTCTTGCAGTTCATTCCACATTCTTTCGGTCATCATTGCCTCACTTTCCGCGTAGTCCCCGATCGTGCAGCGGCTGAACCCGCTATTTGATGGGGAAGCAGTCTAGATCATTAGCAAATTGCAGAGGCCCCGCATACCTTTTCCTGATTTCAGATTCCGTCTGGGCCTCTTTTCCCAATGTGCGCAGCATGCGATGAGACAAAACCAGTTTCTTAACATGGGCTTCTTGCGCAATTTCACCGATCACCGAAGGGGGCATGTGCAGGTTCCGCTCCACTCCCGTGACGCCTTCCGGTACCGCGTTGTGGGCGATGAACAAATCAGCATCCGCCGCCAATTTCACCAGCCCGGCGCCTTCGCCATTGGTATCTCCGCTGAAAACGATCACTTTGCCCCGCGTTTCAATTCGCCAGGCCAGTGCCGGAACGCCTCCGTGAATCACGCGCACAGCAGACGCCGAAAGGTCGGCATTATGAAATACAGCGATCGGCGTAGAGCCGACTTCCACGTTGTGCGGCTGCATTTTGTAACTACCATCTTCGTCCGGCTCCAAAAGCTCGCTGAGGTAGCGATACACTCCGTGTTTGCCTCCGAAGTAATCACTCACAAACTCCGTAGTCGAGGGCATGAAATCATTGCCGGGCGGACCGTAAATCGGGAGCGGAGTCTTGCGATCTTCAAACCACGACGATTTGATCAGCGCCGAAAAATCTCCGCTATGATCGACGTGAAAGTGCGAGAAAAAAATCACCTCGAGCTGCGACATTTGCGCGCCGCTTTCGCCAAACCGCAGCGCGCTTCCTCCACCCGCATCGATTAACGCTTTCGCTTGGCCATCCTCCCACAACAGATAGCTGCTCGAAGCTCGCTTGTCTTGCAACTCCGGCCCTCCGGAGCCGAGCACTTGGACTGCTACGCCTTGCGAGCCACACGTTTGCGCAACAGCAGGCCGCGCGAACGGGGAAATCAGCAGCAGAACTACCGCAGCAAACGACCACCACAATAAGCTTAAACAGTTCGAGAAAATTCCCGCTGGAATGCCCGAACGGACGCCGCAATGCAGTTTTCTACCCCACATGGCTCTATTTCTACGCTATTACGCTGTGGAAATTCCACTTGTTATGGGGCTTTAATAAATTTCGGGGAGCCGCTGCTAGTTCGTGCCGGCGTCTTTTTTCTGGAACTCAACAGTCAGAGTCATGTGTGTCGCAGCCGGCTTCCCATCGGAGAACCCAGGCTCAAATACCCATAGAGCCACGGCTCTTTGCGCAGAAGCCTGCAGTACGCGTGGGCCAGAAATCGGTTTCGCTTCCACCAGGTTGCCTTTCTCGTCGATCAGAACGTCAAGTTTCACCACCGGGTCAACGTCGAGTCCTATTGCCCAACCGGGAATTTCCGGCTGAGTTTGCGACACAATTTTTGCCGGGACGTTCTCCGCGATCTTTGTTCCGTTCGAGTTTTGATGTATCGCGTGTGTAACTCCGCCTTCGTCGGAGCTTGCCGAAGGCTCAACAAACCTGGGTTCCGATGACGCGTCGGAATCTGGGCTCTTAGCAGGCCGGGCTGTGTCAGGGGCCGCCGTCGCCGGACCAGCACCTTGCGCAACTGCAACGCGGCCCTTTTCAGCCTCACTTGGCGGTTTAACGTTAGGGGATGTCCCTACAGACAATGCTCCGGTATTGTTCGCACCCGAAACGCCTGCCGAAGCCGGAGTTTGTGACGCCTGTGCGGAAACCGATGGTGCCTGTTGCGCCGAGAACGCGGATAACCGATTGTCGATGTGCGCCGGAGATTTCTTCGCGTGCCAAACACCAGCCGCTACCACCGCGACCAAAACAGCAGCAGCGGCTCCGATGTAGATCGGATTCTGTCTTGCCAAGAATTCGCGAACCTTGCCAACCATGGAAAATACGGACGCGAGTGCCCTCCATTTGTTCGCGACTTCCGAACCTGTCTGGCCAGGTTGGTTCGCAGCATTCGCGCCTGTCGGTGAACTCGCGCCGTCTCCAGCATCTTTTGTTGCCTTGGGAGCTTCTCGCCGAGCCTTCGACTTGCCATCCATGGAAGCCAGCAACGCAACTAGCTGAGCGTCCCTGGCCTCGTCCCAATCGGGGACTGCATCTTTTGAATCGGCCTTGTCCGCCTCTTTTGGCGGAGCAAGCGAACTCTCGCTCGTCTCTGTTAACGGAGCTTCGGGGGCCGAACTTGCAGTTTCCGAATTCGTCGCAGGAATTCCTTCGCTGGCTGGCGCCCACGATTCCGCACTCGGTGCCGGAGCCGAATTCGACATTACTTCTTCAATTTCCTTTTTCGCCTCGGGCTTAGGCTCGCTGGTGGGAGGCTGTTCCGCCGGCACTTCCCAAAATTTTGGATCGTAAACGGTAAATTCCAAATCCGCGTACCCGGCTTGGCGCGATCCGAGTACCTTGCACAGAATCTCTCTTCCGGACTTTTCATTGCGCAGAAAGACGCATTGACCCGGCAGAACCTTTGCGTCCAATTTCAGTACTGCGCCATTGTCAGAGACGAGCATCGTTGTAGTCGTCTCCGTAAATAGCTCTCGGCGCTCCGCTCCCTCCACGGTCTTCGACCCTTGAACCGTGACCGGAATCTCGAGCGCGCTGGCTTGCGCAGTTTGTACCGGATCAGCCATTCGTTTTCATACACCCTACGGGATTTGCAGCCTTTTCGCCCTGACTATCCATATCCCTGAACTGTCCTTGCCGTCAGTTACCACCTTCCATTTTCCACTCTGAAAACACCGCTCGCAATAGTACAGCGCCAACCAGTAACGGTCCGCGGTGCGAAAGCCCTTCGCCAAATCACGCCGTAATTCCCTTGAATTGCGGCCCTTAGATCGACGGCGTCGTTGACTTGCAACCGCGCGCAAACTAAAATCGCGCGCCATGACAGAGATTTCCTCCCCCATCGGCCAGACCATCTCGCATTACCGCATCGTGGAACGGCTGGGTGGCGGCGGCATGGGTGTCGTTTACAAGGCTGAAGACACGCGTCTGCACCGCTTCGTGGCCCTGAAATTCCTGCCCGACGAAGTAGCCCGCGACCCGCAGGCTCTGGGACGTTTCCAGCGCGAAGCGCAAGCCGCCTCAGCGCTCAATCATCCGTGCATTTGCACCATTTACGATATTGGCGAGGACCATGGCAAAGCTTTCATCGCCATGGAGTTCTTGGATGGCTCAACTCTGAAGCACCTGATTAACGGGCGTCCGTTGGAAATGGACCGCCTTCTCGACATCGCCATCGAAATTGCGGACGCGCTGGATGCCGCTCACTCTCAGGGAATCATTCATCGCGACATCAAGCCCGCGAACCTCTTCGTCACTCGCCGCGGCCACGCCAAGATTCTCGATTTCGGTTTAGCGAAATTGCTGCCGGCACGCGCCGGAAGCGCGCGCGTCGGTGAAACTGTAGGTACCGCAACGTATGGCGCGGATGAATCTGCGGACATGTTCACCAGCCCCGGGACCGCCGTAGGAACTGTCGCTTACATGTCCCCGGAACAGGTCCGCGGCAAGGAACTCGATCCGCGCAGCGATCTTTTTTCCTTCGGCACGGTCCTGTACGAAATGACCACCGGCGTGATGCCTTTCCGCGGCGATACCACCGGGGTTACTTTTGAAGCTATTTTAAATCGCGTGCCGCCTCCGGCGCTGCGCCTCAATCCGGATGTGCCGGTAAAACTCGAAGAAATTCTGGAAAAACTTCTCGAGAAAGATCGCGAGTTGCGCTACCAGGTCGCCGCCGAAATTCGCGCAGACTTGAAGCGCCTACGGCGCGAGATTGACTCGTCAGGGCGCGTTTCCTCAACCGGCACTTCACAAGCGGCGGCCAGCGGGGTAGTCCCGCTCTCGGGTTCTACGCCCGCAGTAACCCTGCCTGCTTCTTCGGCGTCCGTGTCAACCGCATCGGGCTCTTCCGTGCGTCAAGTAGCGGGCCAGCACAAATTGGGGTTGGCGCTAACGTCAGTAATCTTGCTGGTGCTGTTAGCCGCGGCGGCCTTCGGCGTCTATTCCTTGTTTTCACGTAAAAAAACACCGAGTTTTCAGAATTTTACCGTTTCCCGCGTAACGGAAACGGGCAAGGCCTCGCTCGCCGCAATTTCCCCCGATGGGAATTACATTTTAAATGTGCAACGCGACGGCGGCCAGCAAAGCTTGTGGTTGCGTAACGTTCCAACGAACAGCAACACCCAGATCGTTCCGCCATCCGACGATCGCTACTTCAGCCTGAACTTTTCACCGGACGGCAACTCGATTTACTTTGCCAAAGAACAAAAGGGCGAAAAGGGTGTCAGCAGCTTATTCCGCGCGCCGGTCTTAGGCGGAAACCCCGAGCGCATCGTCCATGATCTTAACTCGAACATAAGCTTTTCACCCGACCACGCACGCTTCGTCTTCGTCCGTTACAAACGAAATGAAGGAGAAGGCGACCTTGTCATTGCCAACGCGGATGGTTCAGGCGAGAAAGTCTTGTCCAAGGAATCCACCCGCTTGCGCCAAGCCGCCTGGTCTCCTGACGGAAAAACCATCGTGGCAGCGGAAATACTCGCGGACCAATCCGGGTTGTCGGCCCTGGATATTTTCGACTCTTCGACCGGAAAGAAACAAACATTCATGAAAGCCGACGTGTTCCTGGATTTTCCCGTTTGGTTGCCCGATCAAAGCGGCATCCTGGTGGTGGCCAGCGGACGCGATTCGAACTTCAACCGCAATCAGATCGGCGTGGTTTCTTACCCCCAAGGCATTTATCGCCCGATCACCAATGACACCAATTCCTATCCGATCATCAGCCTTTCAGCCGACGGCAAAACTATTACAACCGTACAATCACAGTACGTCGGAACATTGCAGACCGCATCCTACGAGGCCAAAGGCGCGGGAAAGCCGGTCACTATTAGCACTCGCCCACCCACCAACTGGTTTGCCTGGACACCCGATGGCAAACTTCTCGTCGATCAGGAAAATGGAATTTTTCAAATGAACGCAGACGGTAGCAACCGCGCTCCTCTGCTTCATGATGATTTTCCTTCCTTCGGGCCGATCTCTTGCGATCACGGACGCTATGTGATGTTCGGATCCGCGCTGCGCGGTGGAGGCAATTCGCTCAACATCTGGCGCATCGATGCCACCGGCGGGAACCTGAAACAGCTCACCACCGGTACCGATGACGAACCAGCTATGTGCTCACCGGACGGCAAGTGGCTCGTTTATGCCAGTTTTGACAAAGGAAAATTTGTGGCGAAAAAGGTTCCGGTGGACGGTGGAACTCCGACGCAACTCTCCGAAGCGCTCCTCACTTGCGGCTGTGTCAATGTATCGCCCGATGGAAAGTATTTGGCCTTTCAAACGCAGCCGACAACCGGTGGCGCGGTAGTCATCAAGATTTTGGATTTCGAAACCTTGCAGCCGGTGAAAACAATTGAGCGCGATCCGCGCGCGGGCGGCGAGATTCGCTACAGCGCCGACGGAAAAACGATCGGCTATCCGATTCGTGAAAATGGTTTGTACGCGCTGTGGGTATCGCCAGTGGACGGCTCACCCGGCCACCTGGTTACGGAGTTCGAGCCCGATCACATTGCCGATTTCCATTGGACCGCGGACAACAAAACTCTCGGCTTACTTCGCACTCACAACGATAGCGACGTCGTACTTCTGCGCCAAACCGCTTCTGCCCCCTAATTGCTAGCCCCGTTTCCGGCGTGCTTCGGATTTCATGCTCGGAAGCGCCCTTCGTCATTTGTTTGCACCGCCGAAGTGCTCATCCTTAGGCGCCAAATCTTTCAGCGGCCCGCGCCTTTGCTATGGCAGCCTGTTCTTCGCGATTCTTAGCCGGCGCGTTCGTTTCCAGCGACTTCAGCAGACGCATCGAGGCCTTTGCGATTTCATCCACCGCGCCCAGGAACGCGGCTTCATTCGCCTTCGAGGGTTTGTTGAAGCCGGTAATTTTTCTCACGAATTGCAACGAAGCATCCCGAACCTCTTCCGGAGTGACCGGCGGCTCAAAATTAAAGAGCGTTTTGATATTCCTGCACATCGATAAACCTCCTTCCTGGTTCCTGTCAGTGGAATTTCTTCTCCAGCGCAGGCCATGTCTCCACCAATACGTGGCCCACGATGGCGAGACTACGTGGATCCACTTTATCCAACGTATCTTCTGGAGTATGCCAATAGGTTGCCGCGATGTCGAAATCGATGATGTCGCACCCGGGCACTCCGCGATGGATGAAGGAGAGATGATCGTCAAGAGATGTGACCGTGCCTTCGTTGACGAAGACATTCGCATAACCGAGTCGCGCAGCGGTCGCCCAGATCAGGTCCGTAAGCCACGGCGTCGAGTTCGTGTCCCGCTTGATCTTGAGATCGAATGACCCGATCATGTCCGCTAGAATCATCGAATCGACACGCTTGAGATCTCCGGAGAGCGCCATACTCGCAGCCATCTCGCGGCTGCCAAAAGTGCTGTTTGTATCCAGCCATTGCACGCTGTTTTTATCGGTCCAATTATTTTGTGCTTCCTCGCCATCGAAAAAAACAATCCACACGGTGAGCGCGCTCTTTGATTGCCGGCCGCAAAAAATCCGCGCCAACTCCAGCATCGTGCCGGTGCCCGAACCTCCATCGTCCGCGCCCACGAAGTTGGCCATGCGCAATGTGTCGTAATGCGTGGTGTAGAGAACGATGTCTCGGCCGGTGCCCGGAATCTTCGCAATAATGTTTTTCATCGCGATATCACCAAGCGGCGTAGAGCCGTTGAAATTATGCTCTTCGACCTGGCAGTTAAAACTCTTGAGCTGACCGACGATATATTCCTGCGCGCGATGAATCCCATCCGATCCTGGCGGCCGCGGCCCAATCTCCACCAATTTGCGCACATGTTCAAGAGCTTTAGCGCCGTCAAACCCGCCAGTAGAAGATGCCGGCGGCGCCACAGCCGGAATAGTAGCTTGCGCCACGGCCGATTCCGTAGCCGCAAGTGAGTGATTTACTCCCGCCGATCGGCTATCGCAACCTGCAACCCACAGCAACGCCAGACTCGCAATAATGAAGACGCCTTTGCAGATCCTCTCCCCCAGGTGCATCGCACTAACATACATGACCGGGCGTATTTCCGTCATCGGCCACACCGATTTGCCTGATTCTTCGAAGCCCCATTCGACTCAGCGTATAATCCGGCGATGCCATCGGCGCCAGTCTCCATCGAACACTCCTCTCGCGAAAAGCGGCTGGCGGCGCTCGCCTCCATCGGCTCCGCCGTTGTGCTTGTCACGCTAAAAGTTTTTCTCGCCGCGCTGACCGGAAGCTTGGGAATTCTGTCGGAAGCGTTGCACTCCATCCTCGACCTGGTGGCTGCTGTAATTACCTATCTTTCGGTGCGCGTCGCAGACAAGCCCGCCGACTCCGACCATCTTTACGGCCACGGAAAAGTGGAAAGCTTCTCCGCTTTCGTCGAAACCGCGCTTTTACTTTTCACTGCGGTTTACATCATATTCGAGGCCATCCAACGCCTCGTCTTTCATTCCGTCGAAGTTCGTCCGAGCATCACTGCAATTCTTGTTCTCGCGGTAGCCATGGGCATAGATTTTGTCCGTTCGCGCGCACTGAATCGTGTGGCCCAAAAATATCCCAGCGAAGCGTTGGAAGCAGACGCGCTGCATTTCTCAACAGACGTATGGAGCACGTTTGTAGTCATTCTCGGCATTACCGGCGCATTGCTTGGGCAAAAGTATGGTATTCCGTGGCTGGGTAAACTGGACGCTGTTGCCGCGCTCGGCGTCGCCGGAGTGATCATCTGGATCGGCTCGCGTCTGGGCAAACGCACCGCCGACGCCCTTCTCGACGTGGCTCCCAGCGGCCTGCGCGAGCGCATCACCGCCGCTCTGGACAAAACGGAGGGCGTGTTGCGCACAGAACGTGTGCGCGTGCGCCGAGCCGGGCAGCGTTATTTTGTGGACGCGACGATTAGCGTCCCGCGCACCGCTAGCCTCGAGCAAGCCCACGCCGCCAGCGAAACTGTGGAAAAGCGCATCAGCCAGATTGTTCCCGCGGATGTGGTGGTCCACGTCGAGCCCCGCGCCCGCAAAAACGAAACTTTATTTGAGACCGTCCGCGCCATCGCCCAGCGCCGCGGCCTCGCCATCCACGAAATATCGGCGAATCATTATGACGGCCACCTTTTTATCGAGCTGCATCTGGAGGTAGAAGAAGGATCCAGCCTCCGCCAAGCACATCGCCGCGCCACCGAGCTCGAAAACGAAATCTTAAAGGCCACAGAACCGGGCGCCCGCGTCAACATTCACATTGAGCCGTTAGGAGTAAAGATCGGCAGCGCCGAAGAAATGAAAGACCTCGCACGCGCGGTCCAGAACTTCCTAAACTCCCTTCAATCGGAGTATCACGAGTTGACTGATTGCCACGACGTGCGCGTGCGCAGCGCCGATCACAAAATCCTGGTTTCGTGCCATTGCGCCATGGACGGAAGCCTTCCCATCACCGACGTTCACGACATCACTGCCGCGCTCGAAGACCGCGTAAAAGAAAAATTCCCGCAAATTTTCAGGCTGACGATCCATCCCGAGCCAGTCGAAGACGCTTAACTCGACGCCGTGGCACCAGCAGACGTCCGCCCAGCAAAAACCTGCGCCGCCAGTGCAATCACCGCGGGAAAACATTCCAGCACGTAGCGTGGTTCCGGCGTTTCCACAAACGTGGTGAAAAATGCCGTGCGAATAATAATGAATACAACCAGTAATGCTACACCCGGATGGCGCCGCGCCATCCACCCCCCCACCAGCGCCATCCCCAGATAAATAATATTTACGACGACGAGAGCGAGCGTCACCAGAAAATCCGGGCGATCGTCCTCCCATTCCACGCGCACGGGACGCAAGTGCCCGGAATACGGCAACAGTTCAAGCCGGGGTGTGAACCACAGAGTAAGCGCGCGCAAGAATGGAATCTTCAGATATGTGCGCAACGGATGGCGCAAAGTTCTTTCCCGCGCCACTTCGCGAAATTGCTGGTCTAGGGCGGGCCCCACCGTCAGCTCTTCGTTATATTGGTCCAACAAATCGGAAACTCGTCCGCGTTCGGCAGCTGAGTCAAACGCCGTTGCCGGAATATCGTCCAGAGAAATCTCTTCCACATTCAATTTCCACTGCGTGAGATACACGTCGCGGAAATGCCACATCCAGGTGTTAGTCCACTCGTTAAAACCAAGCGGCGTATATTCCCCGGGCAGTTCACTGTAACGCGGCGCCAGAAATTGCACGTCGTGCAACGTGCGCCAGTTCCGTGCGGCCCACGGAATCAACGGCAATACTACTCCCACCGTGAGCAGTAACCCCGCGCGCAAAAGTCTTAGCCAATTCACCGGCCGCCACCACTTAATTGCCAGCACCAAACCCGCTGCAAAAAGCAACAGAGGGGTCTCCGGACGTACGAGCGTGCCGAACCCAACCACAATTCCAGCCAGGAACCATGGATTCAAAAGTCCCCGCGCAAAGCTCCCGTCACGAAAGTTGCTGATTTTTCTGCCTAACTCTGTCTCCAGCAAAATTAAAATCGCCAACGTCGTGAGAAATATCGTCAACGTTTCAGTCAGCACCACCGCCGTATAATTTGCAGTGAACGGACAAAGCGCCGCCAGCCACAACCCAGCGAGCGCTACGCGCCTGCGGGCCGCTTCCGGCGCTAGCCGCGACGCAATGAGCGCGATCAGGAAACATGTCGCCAAGTCCAGAACAGCTTGCGCCAGCATCACAGCGCGCGGAGAATTTCCAGCAAACGCGAACACTGCGGCGATAAACGCCGGATACCCGGGAACGCGCATGTCCACGGGCGTGAGCTGCCCATTCACAGGGAATCCGTACACTCCCTTCTTCAACCAATTCCAAGCCAACTCAATGTAGAATGGTGCATCGCCCGAGTCCGTGACGGGGAACTTCAGTACGAAGAACACTCGCAGGGCCAACCCAGCCAATACAGCGAGGCCAGCATTTACACGCATCTTAGTGTGTTGGGTAATTGACACCATCTCAATGGACGGCTAGCTTGGATTGTCCCGATGCCTGAACGCAAGCCCATTTTCTACGATCAGGAGCGTCGCCGCTGGCGTCGCACTCGCCGCGTGCTGGAAATCACCGGCGGATTTCTCGCTATCGTTCTCATAATCTTCCTGATTAACGTCGGCCGCAATCCTGAGCTACCCGATATTTTGCAGGCCGACACGCATGCCGGCCTCCATGCCGTCCGCGCGCATCTGCCTCTTTTAAAACCCAAGCCTACTCGCGGCCGCAAACGCAAGATTGCCGCGTTGGGTAAAATTCCGCAGAACTACGATCCCTTGCGCGCTGCGTTTTACGAAGAAGACGACGCCTCTAGCTTGGCCTCTCTGCAGTTGCACTATCACGACATCGACGTCCTGATTCCTGACGCGCTCCACGCCGCCTGGCCCGATGGTCATCTGGAAATTGACACCCACACGAAACTCGATGCTTGGATGAAATCCATGCAGCCCACCGGTCTCGAGCTCCCGATCATGTCCATGGTCAATAACTACAACGGGAAAGACTGGGCCATCAAAGACATGGCGGACATGTTGGCGCATCCCTTGGCACGCGATCGTCTCGTCAAAGAACTCAGTGATTTTGTCAAGTCGCAGCACCAACCCGGCCTGGTCGTGGATTTCGAGCAGGTCTCGAAATCCAGCATGCCGGACTTCAATCGGTTCATTCACGATTTAGGCGAGTCGCTACGCGCCGCGAATCTGAAATTGATGGTCGCGCTCCCCGCAGCGGACTGGACCTACGACTACAAATATCTGGCAGAACAAAGCGACGCCATTATCTTCATGAACTACGATTTCCATTACTCGACTTCCGACCCTGGCCCGATCACGGCTCAAGATTGGTTTATCACCAACCTACAGAACATCCTCAAACTGGTGCCGGCCGAAAAAATTGTGATGGGCATCGCGAACTATGGCTACGACTGGCAGGCAAAATCGAGGACAGCTCCGCATCCCATCGCTCAGCCTGTCACTTTCCAGCAAGCTATCGTCACCGCAGTGGAATCGGAAACCGACGTGGAGTTCGATTCCGACTCTCTGAATCCGCATTACTCCTACGAAGACGAAAAGAATAACGTACACCAAGTATGGATGCTGGACGCCCTCACTGCTTACAACGAATTGCGCGCCGCCGAGCGCGCCGGCGTACGCGGCACAGCGTTATGGCGCTTGGGCATGGAAGATCCGTCCATATGGTTCATATGGGACGCCACTCATCCCGACGATGCGATTCGTAACAAAGTGCAGGAAGTTCCGCCCGGTTATGACTTAATTCTCGAAGGCCAGGGCGACATCTGGCGTATTACCGCCACTCCTCAAAGCGGCCGCCGTGAATTCGAGTACGATTCTGACACCGATCTTTTCACCGACGAAACCTTCAAAACGTATCCGCTTTCCTGGCGCATCGACCAGATGGGCTACGCCCCGCATAAAGTAGCCCTAACTTTCGACGATGGTCCAGACAACACTTGGACCCCCAAAATTGTGGACATCCTGCATCAGAAGCAAGTTCCCGCCGCTTTCTTCGTGATCGGCGAGTCTGCGAATCAGTATCCTGGAATCGTCAAGCGTGAATTCGACCTTGGAAATGAAGTCGGCAATCACACATTCACTCATCCCGATTTTGAGACCATCTCGAAATCCCAGCTTCAATTCGAACTGAATCTCACCGAGCTGCTTTTGGAAAGTAATTTGGGAGTGAAAACTCTTCTGTTCCGCCCGCCGTACGGCATCGACCACCAGCCCGAAACGGCCAGCGAAATCGCCATGCTTCCCGTGCCGCAGGCCATGGGTTACATCATCGTCGGCGCGCAGATCGACCCGCACGATTGGGGAGAAGCCGACGGCGGCGCGCCTCCGCCCGTGCCTACCATCGTTCAGCGCGTGTTGGCGGATACCCAAACCGGCAAGGGAAACATCATCTTGATGCACGATGGCGGCGGCGACCGCAGCCACACCATCGCAGCGCTGCCGCAAATTATCGATGGGCTCCGCGCTAAAGGTTACGAATTCGTTTCCGTCGGAAGCCTGCTGGGGCAAACTCGCGCGCAAGTGATGCCGCCTCTCAGCCATCAGGAATGGCTGCTTGCCCGCGCCGACGCTTTCGCCTTCGAAGCTTTCCGCTGGTTCCGCTTCGGAATCGCTTTTATTTTTATGACCGGAATCCTGCTCGTAAGCGGACGCGCGCTCGTTATTGGCTTGCTTGCACTGGCCGAAAAACTACGGCCTTCGCCCGTGGACCATCCTGAGTACAAGCCGGAAGTTACCGTGATGATTCCGGCTTACAACGAAGAGACGGTGATCGTTGACACCGTGCGCTCGGCGCTCGCTTCTGTTTACCCCAAGCTGGAAATTCTTGTAATAGACGATGGTTCCACCGATCGCACCGCTGAATTGGTGCGCGCCAATTTCGGACGTGACTCGCGCGTGCGATTGCTGCTCCAGCCAAACCGGGGAAAACCTGCGGCGCTCAATCACGCACTCGCAGAAGCAACGGGTGAAATCGTTGTCTCCATCGATGCCGATACGATTGTGGACCCCGAAGCCGTTCCGCGCCTGATTCGTCATTTCGCGGATCCAAAAGTAGGCGCCGTGGCCGGAAACGTGAAAGTGATGAACCGCAATAAGTGGCTCACGCGCTGGCAGGCTCTCGAATACATCACCAGCCAAAACTTGGAAAAGCGCGCGTTCGATTTGCTGAATTGCATTCCGGTAGTTCCGGGCGCGGCTGGAGCGTGGCGCACGGATTTGCTTCGAGCGAACGGCGGATTTTCAGGTGATACAGTAGCCGAGGACACAGACCTCACACTTACGATCCGGCGTAACGGCTGGAAGATTCTGTATGACGAAGAAGCCATTGGCCGCACCGAAGTTCCAGATACCGTCGAGGCTTTGATTCGCCAGAGATTCCGTTGGACTTTCGGAACGCTGCAAGCCGTGTGGAAACATCGCGACGCGGTGGGCAAGCCTCGCTATGGCACGCTGGGCTGGATCGCGATTCCGAATATTTTCCTTTTCCAGATTATTCTTCCGCTAGTCTCGCCCGTCATCGATCTTCTATTTATACTTTCCATCGCACTGTGGGGTCTCGCGCAACTTCGAATTGCCCGTTTGCCCCAGCTCTGGACGCTTCAGGACGTCGAGCGCTCTTTGATTTTCTTTGCCATCTTCATGGTCATCGATCTTCTAACTTGTGTGGTCGCCTTCGCGCTGGAAAAGAACGAGGATTGGACGTTATTAGCGCCGCTAATCCTGCAGCGTTTCTACTACCGCCAAATGATGTATGTCGTGTTGTTCCGCGCATTAAAAGAAGCCATCCAGGGTCGCCCAGTCGGATGGCGTGGCGTGGAACCCCAGATACCCGCCCCTGCAGTCCAATCCTGATTATTCGTTAAGGTTGTTGTACGCCGCTCATAGCAGGTTGCGCCCTGTAGGCTAGCTCGCCCCTTCTTAATCTGCCGTCTATCGAAATCTTGCAACTTTCGCGTGCCATGCGGGTTTAGGTCAGCGGACATATGACAATCCAAGCGAGGCGTAACGCAAAAAGGGTACTAGCGTTTTTTGTTTCGAATTGACACTCCGCCAAAGCTCGGATTATAGTTTCCCCACTTATTACTGCCCTTGTAACCTGGCTCTTGCAGAGGCCTGTAGTAAGCCCATTCCGGGGCTAAATGGTTGCTCGCTAAGAGTCGAGGCAAGGGGATGGAACCCACTCGTTTATTCGTAATTAATTCGAAGGCGCGCGTAGGCACGGATTGTCGAAAGGCAAGAAGTCCGGGGACGTAACGAAAAATACCGCACAAAATTTTCGAATTCGCTCTCAGAAGTTGAATCGCAAATAAGTTCTGGAAAGAGGAGATAATTATGAAATTGGGCCAGCCAAGCTACAAGCTCGCTGCAAAGTGGGTTGTGTTTCTAGTTTTGCTCATGCTCCCAAGTCTTGCTTGGGGCCAGAAAAGTAAGAGCGGCGGCGGTTCTTCAGGTGGGGGCGGGTCGCATCCGTCTGCGCCGGCCCACACGTCGACTCCATCACATACAACTTCGAGCGGTGGTTCACATACGACCACCTCCAATTCCGGCCATACCACCACAGCGAACGCCGGTCACACCACCACGGCCAACGCCGGCCATACCACCACGGCCAACGCCGGCCATACGACTACCGCCAATGCCGGCCATACCACCACGGCTAATGCCGGCCATACCACCACGGCTAATGCCGGCCACACGACTACGGCGAACACCAGCCATACCACCACGGCGGGTGGAGCGAAGACAACCACCGCCGGCGGTGCGAAGACAACTACCGCAGGTGGCGCCAAGACGACTACCGCGGGCGGCGCCAAGACCAATACCGCAGGCGCTAAGGGAAACACAGCAGGGGGCGCTAAGAACGCAGGCGCCAGCAAGACCGTCACGACTAAGAACGGAAGCACAAAAACGATGAACGGGGCCGGCAAGACCACGAGCGTCACGACTAAGAGCGGAAATAAAGCCAGCTTCACATCCAGCGGTAAGGTCGGCACGGTTCATACCAAGAGCGGCGCGACCATAAACCACGGTAGCAACGGCAGCCGGCGCACGGTAAGCACGCGCGCCAACGGCACCCGAGTCGTTAGCACCGGTCACGGCCATGGATACACAGAGCATACCTTCTCACGCGGCGGACGTAGCTACACTAGCCGCACCTACTATCGAGGTGGCCACGCCTACGCGCGTGCTTATGGCAGGGGCTACTATCATGGTGGCTACTACAACCACTACTACCCAGGGCACTACTGGGGCGGTGGCTATTATGGATGGGCCTATGGCGGATGGGGCCCAGGCATTGGCTGGGGTTGGGGATGGGGAGGAGCGCCTTGGTTCGGGTACTATGGCTACTACTTCAACCCGTATCCCGTCTACGCTGCTCCAGCATTCTGGATCACTGACTACTTGATCTCAGCAAATCTCCAGGCGGCCTACGCAGCCTCGGCGGCAGCGAATGCGGCTGCCGTTGCGAACGCCAACGCCGCAGCAGGCGGTGACGCCGGCGCTGCGCCCGCGGACGGTGGAGGTGGCGGCGGTGCTCAGAGTGCCGTCGTTCTTACACCGGAAGTGAAGCAGGCCATTGCTGACGAAGTGAAAGCCCAAATCGCGGCTGAGCGCGATGCAGCGGCTGCACAATCGGCTACCCCGGCAGCGGCAACAGCAGCGCCGGCAGCAGACGCTCAACAATCGGCTGCAGCGACGCCGCCAGAAGTTGTGCCCGACGCGCTGAATCCGAACAATCGCACGTTCATCGTGGCCGATGCGCTTAACCCACAGTTGCCCGACGGCACAGAATGTTCGTTGACCCAGGGCGATGTGCTCACGCGCATCGACGACACCCCGGACGGCAACAATAACGTCAAGGTGCTTGTCAGCGGCAGCCAAAAGGGCGACTGCAGTTCGGGTGCTCAAGTCGCCGTCTCCCTCAACGACCTGCAAGAGATGCACAATCATTTCCGCGAGCAGATCGATGACGGTCTCGAACAACTGGCGAAGAATCAGGGCAAGAACGGCATGCCTGCCGCTCCGGCTGGCTCGGCTGTCTCGAGGCCGAATCCCGAAGGCCAGGCGACGCCCGATCCTAACGCCGCTGCCGAATTGCAACAACAAGACCAAGAGGCAGACCAGGCGGACAAAGACGTCCAGGTAGCCCAAAACGACGGGATCAGCAATTAACAACCCTTAATCCTATCAACGGAAGCAAAGTATCAACGGGACCGGGAGAGTCGGCGCCAAAAAGGCCGGCTTTCCCGGTTCGCATTATGCGGCAGATGAAAACTGACGGATTCCAGGTTCGATTTAAGTCGCGGATTTGTTGACAGAGCTTATCCGCTTACCTATAGTTACGGCGGCGTTTCATCCAAAGGGATGCTCCCCCGCTCCCCGAAAAAAATTTCTTCCTAGTGAGGGAAGCCCATGTTCTCGCGCCCAACAATTATTAAGTTCAGCGTTGTCGCAGCGTTGCTCTTTGCGTCGCTCGGCATCACTCCCCGCAGCTCGGCCCAGGGACTTCAACAGCAGTTGGAATCGACTTACGCGCTCACCAAACCGACCGACGACAAGAGCGACATCGTCACCGCCGGCGCCGTTCTGATTCTTCAAAAAGACAAAATAATAATGTACGCCACTTCTAACCAGGTATTGCCGCAGAACACTTACAAAGCCGGGAAGCTTTCTGAGGGCGCCTTCGGCGTGCATGACAACGTCCAGAAATTTGGCAGCTTCATCGGCCACCCTCCCCCGCAGCAGGCGCAGACGCAGTCGCGGCACTTCGTCACCGGCGAAAAATTCTGGGTCACTGGTATTGCCGTGCAGTCAGACGGCGTGGTATTCACACTCTTCAGCGATCCCTATAGCGACGTGCGTTACCAATGCACGCTCAAATTCGTTTATCCGAAAGGCTCCGCGCCCTCAACCGACGATGTTTTGAAAACGGTTGCGGAAGTTTTCAAAGTCCAGCAAGACGATTCCGCGAAGTCTGACGACAAGGGCAACCAACAGCAGCCCGCAGCCGGCCAGGCACCGGCAGCCGACGCGGCTCCCGCGGCCGATGCAGCCCCCGCTGCGGATGCGGCTCCGCCCGCTCCGCCAGCCACGGTGGGGATAGGCCAAACTACCGACGAAGTCGTCGCGATACTTGGACAGCCCGAGAAGATTCTAAACCTCGGCGCCAAGCAGATTTACGTGTATAAGGACCTCAAAGTCACCTTTGTTAAGGGCAAGGTTACAGACGCGCAATGACGTTAGCCAATTCGGCGATTGGCGGCGCATCAGGACAACAATTTTTAGTGCAACCAGCCGCCTTTTGTTAGAATCAGATTGTTCGATGGGCTGCATCCCGAACCTGGGAGCGGCACCGGAGGTTCACATGAGTGTTGCACCGCGTGCGGGCAACGGTAAAATTACCGTGCCTGACATCCAATCCCGCAAGTTCAATTCCAGCTCTCCCGCAACAAATAAGAAAATCACTTGTTTGACGGCCTACGACTATCCCACCGCCCGTCTGCTCGACGAAGCGGGCGTGGAGATTTTGCTGGTCGGTGATTCACTCGGCATGGTGGTCCTCGGGTACGACAGCACCCTGCCGGTCACGCTGGAAGAAATGTTGCATCACACCCGCGCCGTCCGTCGTGGAACGAAGCGCGCATTGCTGGTTGCCGATATGCCCTACGGCAGCTTTCACGTCTCCATCGATGAATCGATACGCAACGCCATGCGCCTGGTGAAAGAAGGTGGCGCCGAAGCCGTGAAGATCGAAGGCGGCGAACGCCGTCTGGAATTAATCTCGCGCCTGGTCGAAGCCGAAATCCCTGTAATGGGCCACGTGGGTCTCACGCCGCAATCGATCAACGCTCTGGGCGGATTCCACGTCCAAGGCAAATCCACTGACGCCGCGCGCCAGCTCGAACGCGATGCGCGAGCCGTTGAATCCGCCGGCGCATTTTCCGTCGTGTTGGAATCCGTTCCCCGCGAAGTCGCCGCGCGCATCACCGACAAGCTCCACATTCCCACCATCGGCATCGGCGCCGGACCCGATTGCGACGGGCAAGTTCTCGTCTTCCACGATCTTGTAGGTCTTACCATCGGTCACAAGCCGAAATTCGCCCGGCAATATACCAATCTCGGAGCCGAGATTTCGCACGCTGCGGAAGCCTATTGCAACGATGTGCGTGATGGCAGCTTTCCATCCGACGCGGAATCTTTTCATTCGCCGGCCGAATTGCGCGAACTACTTCTCGCTCGTCAGCGCACGTAAACGAATCTCGTGGTCCGAAAAGCGCGCTTCGTATTTTCGAAGGAGACAAATTCGCATGAACCTCCAAGACTTCCGCCGCCTGTATGACTACAACTCCTGGGCCAACCGCCGCACTCTGGAAGCCTGCGCGGCGCTCAGCGACGAGCAATTCACCCGTGACTTACACTCCAGCTTTCGCTCCGTCCGCGATACCCTCGTTCACATTCTCCTGGTCGAATGGTTGTGGCGCGAGCGATGGTTGGGAAGTTCGCCGGATAAATACCCGCCTGCCACCGATTTCCCCACACTCGAAGCGGTCCGCCGCCGCTGGGCTGAAGTAGAAAACAATCTCCTCGGTTACATCGCTGGGCTGAAACCCGAAGATCTCGATCGCATGATCGAACATAAAACAACCGCAGGTGTTCCACAGGCCGCGCCGCTCGCGCAAATGTTGCAGCACCTCGTCAATCACGGCACCTACCATCGCGGCCAGATTGCCACTATGCTGCGCCAGCTCGATGCCAAGCCAATCGCTACCGACTTGATCTTCTTTTATCGCGAGCGCACCGCCCAGGCCAAAGCATGACGCAGCCGCCAAATCCGCAAATCTCGCGCGGAGCGATTCCCTGAGGGCCCGCGTCTCCAATGCCATGGAAATAATCCGCACCATATCGTGGATGAGCCAGGTAGCCCGCGAAGCGCACGCGAAAGATCGCGTTATTGGCCTGGTTCCAACCATGGGCGCCTTGCACGAAGGCCACTTCTCGCTCATCCGCGCTGCAAAATCCGAATGTTCCCCGGTAGTCGTTTCACTTTTCGTAAACCCGAAACAGTTCGGTCCCTCCGAAGATTTTCAGAAGTATCCGCGCGCCTTCGAAGCGGACCGTGCCGCCCTGGAAATTCTCGGAGTCGATTATTTGTTCGCGCCCACTCCCGACGAAATGTATCCACGCGGTTTTTGCACCACCGTCGCGGTGGAAGGCCTAAGCGAAAAGTTGGAAGGCCGCTCGCGCCCCGGACATTTTCAGGGCGTCACAACCGTGGTGTTGAAACTTCTGGAGATCGTTCAGCCCAATCGCGCGTACTTCGGACGCAAGGACGCCCAGCAAGCCCGCATCATCCGCCAAATGGCTTTGGACCTTAATCTCGCCGCGCAAATCGTGGTGCGCCCAATCCTTCGCGAGTCTGATGGCCTGGCGCTTTCGTCTCGCAATGTTTATTTGAATGCCGGCGAGCGCCGCGCCGCCACCGCGTTGTATCGCTCACTCGAAGCCTCTCGCCGGAAAATCATCGCAGGCGAACGGAACGTAGTCCCGTTGCTCGTAGCGTTGCGCCACGTAATTGATTCCGAACCCGGTGTCGTTCTCGATTATGCGGAAATCGTAGACGCGGAAACTTTGGAACCCGTGGTAAGCCTGCGAGGCGCATGCCTTATATTACTCGCCGCGAGGCTAGGCAAAACGCGGCTAATCGATAACGCGCTGATCGAGAAAAATAACGGAAGTTTCACGGTGACGTTATAGCCTGAAATCTCAGGTGCGCCAATTCTGTCGCAGCGTAGTGGAACCCAGTCACGCTGGCAAAAGTAACCCACGGCGCCGCATCTTTTTTGCGCTTCATTGCAGAAAAAATGCGGGTTTAGGCCATCGATGTTCGATGGATGCGTCGCTTATCCCGCCTTGATCGCCGCGATCACTTCGGCGGCGTGCCCCTTCGGCGTCACCTTATCCCAAATCTTCCGAATGATTCCGTCCGGACCGATCCAAAAAGTCATGCGCACGATTCCCAGGAATGATTTCCCCAGAAAACTTTTCATCCGCCGCGCCCCGTACGGCTCGATCACTTCGAACTCGGTGTCCGCGAGCAAAAGAAAATTCAGCTTATGCTTCAGTTTGAATTTCGTTTGCGCTTCGACGTCGTCGCCGCTGCACCCCAGGATGGACGTACTCAGCTTTTCAAATTCCTTCATTGCGTCACGAAACTCGGACGCTTCGTTAATTCAACCCGGTGTATTGGCCTTGGGATAAAAATAGAGGACCAGATTCCGCCCGCGAAAATCCTTGAGCGAAACGGTCTTGCCGCTATCAGCCGTTACCGAAAAGTCCGGAGCCTGATCGCCTTCTTTCAGCATTTCGGTCGATCCCTCGATTCGCCTGCGCTACGATTCCATCAGCACGCGTTTCAAAACGTCGTTCACTACCTGTGGATTTGCCTGCCCGCGAGTTTCCTTCATCACTTGGCCCACAAAAAACTTGAATACGCCTTCATTTCCCGCTCGATATTTCGCCGCGTTGTCCGTATTCTTCGCCACCACCACTCGCGCAATCTTTTCAATCGCGCCCGCATCACTGATCTGCGACATTCCTTCGGCCGAAATAATATCAGCAGCGCGCTTCCCGCTATCAAACATCGTCGCAAAGACTTTCTTTCCGGTAGCTGCGGTGATTTCGGAGCTTTCAATCCTCGCGAGTAATTCCGCCAGCGCAACGGGCGACACCGGACAACCTTGAATCTCCTTTCCGGCTTCATTCAGCCGTCGCAATAGTTCCGTTGAAATCCAATTCGCCGCCGGCTTGGACGGAGCCCCCGCGCGTACGGACGCTTCGAAATAATCCGCCAGCGCTCGCGTCGCGCTTAAAACCTCTGCGTCATACGGTGTAATCCCGTATTCCTTCAAAAAGCGCGCGCGCTTTACGTCCGGAAGTTCCGGCATCTCCGCCCGAACTTCTGCCACCAGTCTTTCCGGCGCCAGAAGAGGGAGCAGGTCCGGATCTGGAAAATAGCGATAGTCGTGCGCAAATTCCTTCGAGCGCATCTGCTCCGTGCGCCCGGCCGCCACATTCCACAAACGCGTCTCTTGCGCGACTTGGCCGCCCGCTTCCAGTACGCCTATTTGCCGCTCGATTTCATATTCCAGAGCGTGCTGCAGATACCGAAACGAATTCAGGTTCTTCGCTTCCACTTTTGTCCCGAATTTCGGCGCACCGCGCAACCGCACGCTTACGTTCGCATCGCAGCGCAGCGAACCTTCTTCCATGTTGCAATCGCTCACTTCCGTGTACTCCAACACCTGTTTCAGCGTCGTCAAATAGGAATACGCTTGGGCCGGCGTCCGTATATCAGGCTCCGACACGATTTCGATCAACGGCACGCCGCAGCGGTTGTAATCGATATAGCTCCAGCGGTCCGAATCTGCGAATCCCTCATGCAAGTTCTTCGCGGCGTCTTCTTCCATGTGCACGCGCGTAATTCCGATCCGCGTCACCGCTCCATCGAGCTCAAATTCCAAAGAGCCTTTCGTAGCCAGCGGCAACTCGTACATCGAAATCTGATAGCCCTTGGGCAAGTCCGGATAGAAATAATTCTTGCGCGCAAAAACCGACCGCTCGTGAATTTCGCAATGCAAAGCGAGCGACGCCCGAATCGCCAAATCGCGCGCTTTCCGGTTCAGCGCTGGCAGCGCACCAGGCAAGCCAAGACATACCGGACACGTATTGGAATTCGGAGCGTCACCGAAGCGCGTCGAACAGCCGCAAAAAGCCTTCGTCAGCGTTTTGAGCTGCGCGTGCACTTCCAGCCCAATCACCGCTTCATAACGTGCTCTGATTTCCGGCGCGACGCGCGGCCGTTCCTCTGTTGTCCGGCTCATTGGCAGCGCAGAATTATAACATCCGCGCTACTCTTAACGCCTTCTTCGCTACTCCCGGCCCCAGACGTAATGTATTCCCACGCGGTAGCCCCGGCCCAGTGCAGGATATCCCACCGCATCCTGATATTTCCGGTCGAACAGGTTCTGCACTTGCGCGATTGCCGAAAGCCCTTTCGCCACTGGCACCGTTGTCGCTGCATCCCAACGCACATAGCTCGGATCACTCGTAATGCAGTAACCCGTGCAAACGCCTCCCACGATTACGCTGTCGAAATCACTATCCGTCCGACGCCCCACGTAATACCCCGCAAGGTTGATGTTGGCCCAATGGAAATGTGCATTTGCAATCAAGCTGGCCGAGTTCAATGGCCGCTTGAAGAGCCGGTTGCCCTGCGCCAGTGCCGGATCCATCAGCGGATTGGTAGTCTTTAGCACCTTCGAGTCGTCATAGGTATAGTTCCCCACAATGTTCAGCCAATGCAGTGGCTTCGCCTCAATCGTTGAATTAATCCCGTTGGCCCGCGCCAAGTCCGTGTTGAAGTAGCTCCCACCGTACGCCGGACAGTTGGGATTGGTGGTAACTTCTGCAAAGCTCACGATGTCCTGAAACCGGTTGAAAAATGCCGTGGCCGAGAAACGAATTCGGTCCGAGGCCAACACCTGATCGAAACCCACGTCCACCGTCCGGCTGCGCTCCGGAACAAGCTGCGGGCTGCAATCGGGCGGGAGCAATTCCGGCTCTTTGATTCCCAACCCATAAGAGGCGCGCAGCCGCGTCGAGCCCCAAAAACCAGAACCGTAACGCAAGGCATATGCCGCGCCCACTCGTGGAACTGCGCGCACACCATAAAATCCATTGCCGTCCACACGCCCACCCGCAATCACTGTCAACCGGTGAACCAGTTGGTAGTGCGCCTCCACGTAACCCGCTTGATTGTGCCGCGCGGTCGCCCCGCCATTTTCCACTTCGAAGAAATATCCGATGGAAACGCCGCCGTTGGGAAAAAGATAGGTCGATTGCTCGTTCAACCCCGCGCGATTGAAATCCGAAGGAAACGATCCGAAGGGGGGCACTACGTCGAGAGCGTAGTCGCGAGATTCGAATCCGATAATCTGGTGCTGCCAGTCACCGGTTTTAAAATCCCAGGTCAATCCTGCAGCGAAGTCGTGCAGGCCCGTGCTTTGCCCCGCTACAAAAATTGGCGGGTTCAGCGCAGTCTGCCCCGGCTGACCTGCGTCGCTCGAACTGTTCCGGAGCGTTAGCCTTAGCGTGTCGGTGTCGGAAAACTTCCAGCCGAAATTTCCCCATAGTGTCGTGTCGCGGAAATAGTTGTCCGGTCCCTGCCCGTCGCTATCAAAATAGGCCCCACCCGCTGAATAATCGAAAGCACCCAGCATTCCGCTTAACTGCCCCGAAGTGTGTTGAGTGTTAAACGTCCCTCCGTCGGCATTCAATTCCAGTATCGGCTGGCTGGTACTGCCGCGATGCGTAAAAATCTGCATCACGCCCGTCATTGCGTCCGATCCATAGAGCACGCTCGACGCTCCGTGCACCACTTCGATCTTGTCAACGCCGTCCAGCGAGAAATTAGAGAAATCCACCAACCCACCCGGCTGGTTCACCGGCACTCCATCGATTAGCACCTTGGTGTAATTGGAATTTCCGCCGTCCAAGAAAAATGTCGTCGAGCCCCCCATCGGTCCCAGTTGCGAAAAACTCACGCCTGGTATCCCCTGCGTCAACGGCGCCAACAAAATTGCTCCGCGCTGGTCAATTTCCTCGCGAGTTACGATGTTCACCAGAGCTGCCGTATTCTCAATCGTCGCAGGTTCAGCAGAAGCGCTCACGACAACATCCGCGGACATCGGCTCAAGCCGTAGTCGAATGTCCCAAGTCCGCGCTTCTCCGGCGCCCAGCGTGAATTCCTGCTCTTCCTTCTGGAACGCGTCGTGCACCACGGTTACGCCGTACCGTCCGGGACTGAGTGTCAGCGAAAACCTGCCGTCTGCCCCACTCTCCGTGTGAACACTCGCATCCTTTGCACCGAGAGGCTGCGCCGTCACGAGAGCTCCCCCAATTGCTGCCCCGCTTTGGTCTGTTAATGTTCCGGTGATTGCGGCAGTTTGCTGCGCGGGTGTTACGGTGGGGAGAAAAAACAAAAATCCAAAACAACTTGCTGAAGCAAGAAATAAAAAGCGGAGCAGTCTCATTTTTCCTCCTCTCCCTCTCGCGCGGGAGTTGAAGGTTGTCCTGGCATCCACGCTTTGCGCCGTTTTCTTGCGATCCGTCACCGATTCAAACGGTTCGCAAACTCACCGCATTGCATATTTGCAAAGATTGAGATTCCGCTCGGTTTCCTGGCTTGGCGGCTTGTCCAGCGTCAGCGAACCTTCTTCGATGACGCCGAAACACTAGCGCGACCTTCCCATCGCAAGTTTCCAATTGCAATTGCTTGCAACTCAAAATGAGCGACAGTGGCACGCGCCGAGAATTTCCGCGTTACAGTCGCGCGGCGGCGGCGGCTTTTCACCGTCTTCCCGTGCGCGGAGTCTCGGGTAATTGTGAACGGCGCGCCACATCCCTTGCAGCTCGCCGCTTGCGGAGGTAAATCGCGGCCTCCGCGACCTGGCTGAATAAAAACTCGTCAACTTTAGCGCGTGGCCCTCAAAATCACGCGCGGGCGACCGCTATATCCAGTCTCCACTTCCAGCGGCGCCTCAAAAACCTCTTCCAGCAATTCTCGCTCGTAAACTTCTGCCGGCGTCCCAATCCTCGGAAACTTCCCTTTGTGTACCAGCACGATCCGGTCCGAAAATTCCGCGGCAAGATTCAATTCGTGCGTCACGACGATCACGGTGTACCGGTTTTCGTCAGCCAGCCGCCGTAGCCGGCGCAGCAATTCCACTTTTCCGCCAATATCAAGATGTTGCGTAGGCTCATCGAGCAAAAGCAGTGAAGGCTGCTGCGCCAGCGCCCGCGCTAATATCACACGTTGCTTCTCTCCGCCGGAAAGCTGGTCCATCCAACGATCGCGCAACGCATCGGCCCCCACTTGTGCCAGCGCGTTCCCCGCCAACAGGCAATCCTCATCCGACTCGAACCGCAGCCTTCGCCCGTACGGATAGCGCCCCTGCAAAACGTACTCCCACACTCGCAACGGAAATAATAGTTCGCTCTCCTGCGCCACCAGCGCAATTTTCTGCGCTCGCACTTTCAAATCAAGCTCGCTCACTTCCGCGCCATCCACTTCGATCCGGCCCGATAGCGGCTTCAACAATCCCGCGAGCAACTTCAGCATCGTCGATTTCCCGCTTGCGTTCGGCCCCAGTATGGCTACCAACTCTCGTTGCTGCGCCTCAAAACTCGCCGGCCCCAAAGTAAATTTGGGCGCCGAACGATCCGTCGCTGCGTACGCATAGCTTGCCTGTTCAACTTTCAGCCGCAGGTTGGCGTTCCCGCCCGGAAGCGCCGGTTGCGGCAGCGTCACCGCTCCGCCTCCCGCGCTCATCGCATTCTCCGGCGCATCAGATAAATAAAAACAGGCGCTCCCGCCAGTGCCGTCATCGCGCCCACCGGCAATTCCGTGGGAGCTACCACCGTCCGAGCCAGCGTATCCGCCAACACAATCGCAATCGCACCGCCAATCGCCGCAGTCGGAATCAACATCCGATAATCCGTCCCGAATAACATGCGCATCACGTGTGGTACCAGGAGGCCCACATATCCAATCGCCCCGCTCACCGAAACAGCCAAGCCGGTGAGCACCGACGCCGCGATATAAACCACAAACTTCACGCGGTTAACGTTCACGCCCAGATGTTTTGCTTCCTGCTCTCCGGTAAGAATTAAATTCAGATCCGAGGAAGTCGTGTACATCGCGCCCGCCGCTACGATGAACACAAAAAACAGAAATCCAAGCCATCCCAATACATTCGTCGTGGGCGGAGGCGCCGTAAGATCGCCCATCAGCCAGAACGCAATGCTGCGCAGCTCCGAGCCGGTGACCATGGTCAAAAGAAACATGATGATCGCCGAGAGAAATGAAGCCGCCACGATTCCCGCAAGCAAAAGCGTCGGGCTATCCAGTTGCCCGCCGCGCCGTCCCAAAAAATAAACCGCTGCAATCGTGGATGCTGCGCCGATAAACGCAGCAATCTGAATTGCTCCCACGGTATGCGGCGCCAGGATCAGGCTTATGATCGCGCCCAGTGCCGCGCCGCTCGAAACCCCCAGCACGTACGGATCGGCCAACGGATTCCGCAGCAACGCCTGAAACCCCGCGCCCGCCGTCGACAGCGAAGCCCCCACCAAAATTCCCAGCGCAATTCGCGGCAACCGCAGCCCAAACACAACTTGCCAGAACTCCACGGGAATTTCTTCGCGTCTCCCCGCCGCCGCATTAAAAAGCGTGCTCACGATATCGCGCACCGAAATCGGGTACGCGCCCATGCGCAACGAAATCACCGACACCACAAACAACACGCCGCAAAGTCCCAGGCAAGTCCCCAGGATTCGCTGCGGAGTTAAAGGCCGCAAAAATCACGCTCCTTTTCCCACCAAACATTCGCAAAAACACCTGTCATCGTTTCGCGTTGAAAGTTGAAGCTCTCGCCGCCAGCGTCGGACGAAAACACTTCCGGATGCAACTCCCGCGCAATTTGCTCAATCGCTCCCACCAACCCCGGCGACGGCTTCGTGATTTCGTCGTCCACTCTCACGATGTGCCCCAATTGAATCGCTTTCAACGCCTTCCACGCCGGCCGCGCGCGCAGACGGTTTAGCTCATTGTCGCCATTCGATTCCGCATGGTTCCCCGTAAACAGAATATACTCCGGCTGCAGCCGCACAATTTCTTCCAGGCTCACTTGCGGATAATTTTGATCCGCCACAATCACCGACTCCGCGCCCCCCCATCGCAGCGCGTCCGCAATAAACGTATTCTGCCCAATCGTAATCAGCGGATCTTCCCACACCACAAAAAGCACGTGAACGAGTGGCAACTCCGCAATGCGCGAGTGCACCGCATCCAGCCGCGTTTTCAGTTGCGCCACGAGCGACGTCCCTTGTTCGTTCGCTCCCATCAAATCCGCCATCCGCGCAATCGAATCCAGCATCCCGCGCACCGTATGCGGGTCGCTGGTGTAAACAGAAATCCCCAGCCGCAGCAGCGCGTCCGCCGTTTCCGGGCGGTTAATCGAAGTCGTCGCCAGCACCAGATCCGGATGCAGCGCCACAATCGCTTCCAAATTCGGCGTCTGCGGCGAGCCGATATGCGGCTTCAACTTCGCCGCCGCCGGCGTGTCGCAGAAACTTGTATCGCCCGCGAGTTTGTCTTCCAGTCCCAGCGCGTAAACCGTTTCCGTCAAATCCGGCGCTAAAGTCACAATGCGCTGCACGGAAAACGGAATCGCCACGCGCCGCCCCGTCTCATCCGTCACAAATTTCATGGCGCGCTTGAAACCCGGCGTTTGACGCGGCGCCGCAGCAGCAGCCTGCACCACGCTGCTACACACCAAAAAATAAATCATGCAAAAAACTTTTCGCCCCGCGCGCGTAAACTATTCTCCCAACAAAAAAGCCTCGCGAATAGAGCGAGGCATCTCGCCACACCCTCTCTCGCGAAGAGTGTCAGCTTCCACCAGCTCGGGTAGGTTTCCTGACTTTCGGCTTGCGCAGAATCAGCCGATTACAGTGGCGGGACCGTGGCCGATTTTCACGGCCTTCCCCTCATTTCCGAATCATCGTTGGACGTTCGAAAACTTATACCCCAAGCCAGCTAAGTTGTCTTCGGCGAGTTTATGCGCCCCGCCTTTCACTGTCAATCGAATGGAAACGGTCGCAGTGCTTGGGAATTTTGTGAAGACCCGCTGCGTCAAAATGTGAAAGCCAGACTGGCGCGCACGCAAATTATCGACGCGTCGCTATTCCCGGGGGTTTGGGCTAGCGGGGCTGGCATTAGCGTCCGCGCGATTGTCCCACCAGACCTTTGACAGTAATCCGATGATAAAGATGCGGATTGCAAATGCCATTACGAAAAGGACGATTAAGCGATGATCCGCCATCGCCTGGGACATGGCATTGGGGATCACAAACGGCGTTTCCAGAATGCCGAGAGCGGCTAACGCAAATGCAATCCATCTGACCTTTCGTAGGCCTTCGGACTTCATGGGTCTCATCTCGTTGCGCGGCTCTTTCTGCTAGCGGTTCTTCCACTTCGGAGCGCGCTTTTCCACCGTCGCGCGTAAACCTTCCTGCGAATCTTCCAGGTCGGCAAGCTCATTGAGGAAAACTTTCATCGAATTGCGCACGCCTTCGCGCAACGGCAATCCCAAACTACCCAGAATCGCTTTTTTCGCCATCGTCAGCACCGGCCCTGACTGCGCCGTAACCTTCGCGCAAACTTCATCCACTTTTTTCTGCAAATCTTTTTCCGGCACCAGCCAGTTCACCAAGCCCAATTCCCGCGCGCGCTCCGCCGACATCGTTTCCGCCGTCAGCACCAGCTCCAGCGCCATTTTCGGCCCCAGAATATAAGGCAGCACCGCCGCAGCCAGGGGAGGAAACGCTCCCAGTTTGATTTCCGGTTGCGCGAACCGCGCATTCGGCGTCGCAATCACCAGGTCGCCCAACGCGGCCAGCTCCGCGCCTCCGCCAAACGCCGGCCCGTTAATCACCACCAGAATCGGCTTGGCCGTTTCCACCATCGCGGAAAACGCGCTGTGAAACGCGTCCAGCAACTGAAACACGCGCCGCGCGGTATATTCGCCCAACTCGATCCCGCCGCAGAAAGTTTTCGCCGCTGAATCCAGCACGATCAGTTTTATCTCGCGCGTCTCGCTCACCGAGTTGATTCCCGCCACCAGCTCCATCAGCACGCGCTCGTTCAGCAAATTATGTTCAGGACGGTCCAGCGTAAGCCGCGCAATTTCGCCTTCAATCCGAAACTTTACGAATTGAAACTCCGCCGTCTTCGGCGCCGCCAGCGCCAGCGTCCCCAGCATCTCCGCTTCGCGCGCCGCTTTATTGATCTGCATGCCTATGGCTCCGATTCACCCTGCGCTTACAGCCTACCCCCATCCACCCAGCGCATCCACGCGCATCCCGCGCGATGCGCTCAATCGGGCAAGACCTGTCCGTCCGAACAGGTTTGCACTGTCATGTCTTTTGGGTTTCTCTTTTAACGCTGTCATCCCGAGCGGAGTCCGAGGGACCTGCTGTAGTTTTAGCCCTTCGTAGCGCAGGCATCTTGCCGGCGGTTTGCGTTTGCTTAGCATTTAATGTAGCGCCGGGGCCTTCAGCCCGGCATCTTCCTTCCGCTTTTTCTTTCACGTTGTCATCCCGAGCGAAGTCCCGCGCGGGATTCACGGGGCCGCCCAGGTCGACGGTTAGTCGAGCCTGGGGATGAGTCTACGAAGTAGACAGAATATGTTCGAGGGATCTGCTGTTGTCTTCGCTCTTCGTACCGCCGGCATCCTGCCGGCTCTTTTGTTTCTACGGGTTCTTCCTATCTTTAAGTTTGCTTTCCTCAATCCAATGCCGCTTGACACCAATTACCATTCGATCAACGATCCAAACGGGTCAAGCTTTTCCGCCCAATTCCGCAAATAATGCGCAAATCCGTACAACTTAACTCCGCAGCCGTCGCTCCCAGCGACGAATCGCGCCTCCCCGCTCCCGTTTTCCACGACCCCAAACACCACATCAAAATCTTCCAAGGCGACTGCCTCGACATCCTGGCAAAAATTCCCGAAGCCTGCGTGGACTTGATTTTTGCCGACCCGCCCTATTTCCTTTCCAACAACGGAATCACCTGCCACGCCGGACGCATGGTCAGCGTCAACAAAGGCGATTGGGACCGTTCCCGCGGCGCCGACGCCAACCATGAATTCAACCGCGCATGGCTTGCCGCTTGCCAGCGCGTGCTCAAGCCCAACGGAACGATTTGGGTCAGCGGAACCAGCCACGTAATCCATTCCGTCGGCTTCGCCATGCAGCAGCTCGATTTCCTGGGTCAAGCCCAACCCGCCCCCCAATCTCTCCTGCCGCTATTTCACTCACGCCACCGAAACCATCATCTGGGCCGCAAAGAACAAAAAGAGCCGCCACGCTTTCAACTACAAGCTGATGAAGGAAACCAATCGCGGCAAGCAAATGAAAAGCGTCTGGGAAGTCCTGCCTCCCACACGCGAAGAAAAACTCTTCGGCAAGCATCCCGCTCAAAAGCCGATCGCGCTGCTTGAACGCATCATCCTCGCCTCCTCCAACGAAGGCGACTTAGTCCTCGACCCGTTCATGGGCAGCGGAACGACTCTGCTAAGCGCCTTTCGCCTTCGACGCCGCGCCTTCGGTCTCGACTTCGAGTTCCAATCCGTAAGTCTTGCCCTCCGCCGTATCTGTTCCGATCTGGTACACGCCGAAATTTCTGTCTCTTGCGTGCAGATCTCTGTTGATCTCCGCTCGCGATCTATGGATCGATCAGGATCGACCGGAAATCTGCACGTGACCGACGCTCCTCCAACTCGTCTCGTCCGCCGTGACCGAAATTTTCATTTCGTCGGCGCGGATCCGCGCGACGTCGTATTCACTGTCGCCGCCCACGACATGGCCGAAGCTTGGACCAGATTCCGCAGCAGCGCCGCCTCCGCCACCCAAGTCCTCTTCGTCATCAAAACCGAGACCGAAATCTACCTCGCCTAATCTCCCACTTCCCACGTAGATCGTGACGTGATCTAATGCGCCGTGCAATTAACTTCGTGGGCATACATAGAAGCCCGTCAGCGAGGTACTCGAACCCATGATCCAGCCAAAACTCGCCAACATTGGCGAAATCCTAGGCCTTTCCAACCAATTTGTTGTGCCGAAATACCAACGTGGGTACGCCTGGGATAAGAGCGAGGCATCCGAGTTCCTCGGTGATTTACAGAGTGAAGCGGATGCAGAGAGAGGACTCTTCCTGGGAACTTTGATTTTTGACATTTCGGAAGAGAAAGAGAAAAAGATGACTATCGTGGACGGTCAGCAGAGACTGACGACCATCCTTCTATTCCTGATCGCCTGTAGAAATCTCGCAAAGAAAATCAAGGATGAGGGAATTGCCCATCAGACACAACAAAGAATTACATTCGTTGATCCGACGAATGCCAAACCCCTCGGCCCCTTGCTCATCGCGTCCGAATCGATCAAGGACGTGTTTGACGAAATGTGTAATTACGCTTGGAAAGGAAAGTTCTCTCTCAAGGTCGGCAAACGACAAATCAACCGCGTCAAGCCGATTTATGACCTATTCGACGATTTTCTCCGCAATCACGATGCCCCCCAACTGAGTCGCCTATTAGCCGCAATCTACAAGACCCGCGTAATCCGGATTGATATCGATCGAGAGGAGGAGGCCTTTAGTATTTTCGAAAGGACTAACGCACGGGGTGCCGACCTTGAGATATCAGACTTGCTCAAAAACTACCTCTACCAGCAAGGTGTACCGGATTTAGACGACAAGTGGTCTCAAATCATCAGAAATTCAAAAGGCACTATTTTAAGAATGCTGAAGTATTTCTATGTTTCAAGAAAGGGTTACGTCAGCAAGTCCGAGTTATATCGCAAGCTCAAAGACTATTGTCGAGAGATTGGAGGCGCAGATAAGCTTGTCGAAGAACTTCGCAAATTCTCAGAGTTCTACGCCGTTGTGCGGAAAGAGGAAGGCCCCGAAGTCATACGAAAGTATTTCGAATCACTCGGGTGTAAATCGGTTTCCGCGGACCAAGATAAGTACGAGAGAGTCCATATCGCGCTGCAAGGCTTGCGCCTATTTAAGATTTCTCAGATCTATCCTTTGGTGGATGCAGCCATCACGTGTTTCGTCCGCACTGGTGCTTGCGACAATCGGAAACAGTCCAAGGTGCTAATAAAATTACTAGACGCAATGGAAAAATATCACTTCATTAACAACGCGGTATGCGACAGGATAGGAAACGAAGTCGAGAAACTTTACGCCGGCTACTGCGAGAAGTACGCACTCTCCAAGGACTTCGATAAGACGACCAATGACTTCATTGCGGCTTTGAAAAAGCAACTGGCTTCTGAGGACGAATTCACCACACGTTTTTGCCAAATCACATATTCCCCGCAGAATATAGGTCTCATCGCGTATATTTTCGACCGAATTAACAACCTCGGCCTCGCGCCGGGTGAAAGAATTCCAATTTTCAGTCCGCAGGCTTCAGTCAAGCGGAAGAATCACAATATCGAGCACTTTTATCCGCAAAAGCCAGACGATGATGTATCCCTTGACCCCGAAACCCGGGAGTCGATCGACAATATCGGAAACTTGCTCGTAGTGAGCTTCAGGGCCAACTCCAGTTTGGGCAACCTATCTCCCCGGAAAAAAGTAGAGAAGATGACCGGTGAACTGGCGAAGAAGATTCAAAACATGGCTTACATCAAGGCCTTCATTCAGAAATACGCGAAAGCGTTTGACTCATGGGACAAAAAGGCGATCGCCGAACGCGCAAACGAACTAGCGACTGAAGCATATCGCGATGTCTGGAAGATCAGTTAACGATTGCTCCCCGAAGTTGGGAATCGTACAGGCCTCGCCGCTAAAAGTTTATTCCCGAATTGGTACGATTCCGCTAAGTCTCATGCCATCTGTGTGCTTTCCTAACTACATTACCTCTTGACTTATGTTTACTCATATGATAACATGAGTTGGGGCTGTTATTCAGCAACGGCAAGGAAGGGACATGGTGGACGGCGGGGCGGTTGAACGGCGGAAAGCCAGGGCATACCTCGCCCTCGCCTCGGCCGCTCGCAAATCGCGTGCGATTCGGATCATTCTTAAAGAAAAATTTAGTCGGCAAAATCGCATTTCTAACCGGTTCTGGACCAAAAACAGAAGTCACAGAAAACAAACCACTAAACCCCCTCTAACCGGTTCTAGATCTGCACATAAGCGATCTAGCTTTTTTGCTCATTCCGTCGCGCAACGGAGCCGCTTTTACAAGTGGTCTAGACCACTTCTACCCGGTTCTGCACAAAATATAGAAAACGACGTAACTTACTCAAAACAAACAACCGGCGAATTTCTACCCGGGGCCACAACACACATTAATGATTTCACTCTTTCGCAAAATTCCGCCGTGCAAACTGCGCCGCGTTTCGCGAGTCCCGCATCGCCCCGCCGCCCCCTCCGTCAACAAATGTCCCCGCAACGAACGGCCCGCAACCGCCGCTTCACAGCGGCTACTCCCTTCCTGTATTCTGCTGGGCCTATGCTGGATCTGGGTTACGTACGGGAGCACCTTGACGCGATTGAAAAGATGGCGCGGGACCGCGGCATCGCGCTGGACCTCGCGCCCTTTCGCGAGGTTGACACCGAGCGCCGCCAGTTGATCACCTCCGCCGAGCGCCTGAAGGCCGAGCGCAACCGCGCCAGCGAAGAAATCGCGCGAAAGAAACGAGCCGGCGAAGATGCTTCGCAGCTACTGGCGCTGATGAAGGAAGTTTCCGACCGCCTGAAGCGCGACGACGAGCGCATCAACGAGCTGGATGAGCGCCTGAAACAATTTCTGCTCACCATCCCCAACATTCCGCACTCCAGCGTGCCGGTAGGAAAAAGCGCGGCTGATAATGTGGAAGTAAGGCGCTGCGGCGAGCCTCCGAAATTTGACTTCAAGCCGCGGCCCCACTGGGAAATTGCCGAGGGCGCCGGAATTCTGGATTTTCAGTCCGCGGTAAAAATTGCAGGCTCACGATTCGCGGTTTACAAAGGATTGGGCGCGCGCCTGGAACGAGCCCTGGCGAATTTTTTCCTCGACGTGCATACCCGCGAGCACGGCTACACGGAAATTCTTCCGCCCTTCCTGGTGAACACGGCCTCGCTCATTGGAGTGGGCCAGTTGCCCAAATTTGCCGCCGACATGTTTCACGTGGAAGGCACGGACCTCTGGCTTACGCCCACATCCGAGGTGGAACTTACCAGCCTGCATCGCGACGAAACGCTCGACGCGGAAAAATTGCCCATCAAAGTCTGCGCCTGGACCGCTTGCTTCCGCTCCGAAGCCGGCGCCGCTGGAAAAGACACGCGCGGCCTGAAGCGCCAGCACCAATTTCAAAAAGTGGAAATGTTCAAATTTACGCGCCCGGAACAAAGCTACGCTGAACTGGAAGCGCTGGTGCAGGACGCGGAATCGATGCTCCGACGCCTCGGCCTGCACTATCGCGTGATGCAACTCTGCACCGCGGACATGGGCTTCGCCGCCGCAAAAACCTACGACATCGAAGTATGGCTACCTTCCACCGGCGAGTTCATGGAAATTTCGTCCTGCTCCAACACGGAAGCATTCCAGGCGCGCCGCTCCGGCATCCGCTTCAAGGGCAAAACCGGCAAGAGCGAATTCGTCCACACCCTGAACGGCTCCGGCCTGGCCGTAGGACGTACCTGGATCGCCGTGGTGGAAAATTTTCAGCAAGCCGACGGATCAATCCTCATCCCCGAAGTTTTGTGCCCCTACATGCACGTGGAAAGAATCCCCGCAACACCAAAGCCCTAGAAGAAAAAAATGTTTGCTGAAGAAAATTTAGGAAACTGGCCCGACCAGGACCATCGGACCGGTAGGTTGCGGCATGCCGCCGGCAGGCTCAAGCGTCACTGCGAACGCTTTCGCCGCCATACCTTGCGGCAGTTTCACCATCCACGGATTAATCGGCCCGCCCTCAATCATGCCGGCGCTGACGGGTTTGCCTTCCATGGGGACCATCCACAACTGGTAACTCTTGTTCGCCGGCGCCGGCTCCACCCACCCGTCGCACATGGCCATACCCATTTTCGAGTTGTACATCACGCGCACGTCGCCCTTCGGCATCCCGGGTTGCTGCGCGAGTGCGACGGAAACCGTATCCTTCGATTCCAACAACGCTTGCGCGTG
>JBEKHG010000022.1:0-67560 GCA_050012395.1 Candidatus Acidiferrales bacterium | reverse complement strand
GTTAAACGCAAAACTTCCGCGGCTCGCGCGTTCAGATTCACGGCCCGCAATTCCGCGCCGTTATTTCGGGCAGTGTACAGACTACGAACGAGCTGGCCGATTCCAGAACTGTCCAGATAAGAAACGTCGCGGAAGTTCAGCAATACCTTGGTGCGCCCTTCTCGAAATAGATCCAACAGCAGTTCATGCACTGCTTCCCCTTCCAGGTTTGTGAAGCCCCCGCGCACATCCAGCACTGTAACGTCACCCAGCTGTCGCGTCCTCGCGCTGAAGTTCAAACATTCCTCCCAGGTCTTGGCATATCTATCTTACCGCAGGGTGCGAAGAATCCGAATTCTTAGGTGAGCGAAAGAAATGTCAAACCGCAAAATGCGAAAATCACAGGTGAACCGCGGGGTATGTTAAGCGGAAAGTTCAGCCAGCCAGGTATCGAGAATCTTCAACTGGTCGGCGGCAACTTCCAGGAACGCAACACCCATTCCCATCCCGGTTTGGACATAAACGATCTTGCCGTTTGATGCAAAGACG
Organism: Candidatus Acidiferrales bacterium; assembly: GCA_050012395.1. Taxonomy (GTDB): domain Bacteria; phylum Acidobacteriota; class Terriglobia; order Acidiferrales; family UBA7541; genus Palsa-295. Next base: position 67,032 of record JBEKHG010000022.1, on the reverse strand, counting down.
CCTTGATCGCGAGAAATCCGCACTTCGAGTTGGGTGCCTTCCGGCAATGTAATCAAGGTGTCCACGTAACATCCCTTACGGCTCAGCTCGGAAATTCGCCCGGAAATTTTGGTGTCACTGTCGGGCTCGCGAAGCACGACGGTTGCAATGAGGCTAAAGCGCGGGACCTCGCGTTTGTTGGGATACGGTCCGCTTCCGCCTGACGGATTCGATGGGGTACCAGAGAATGCGCCCATAATCTCGCTCCTCGTTGACTCCCAGACTCGTTCCAAAATCGGTATTACGGTAGTTCCAGATTGGCACAGTTCACCGGCATTCAGCCAGCATCGCAAATTTCGTTGACGCGTAAAGTGAAACCGCCTCGCCGATATATATCCCTGCGCGGAGTGGATCCCCTTCGACCAAGTTGGAATGTTGCTTATCATTGCAAGCACGGACAGCTCAATTCGTATTTTTTTAAATCCGCCGAAAAGCTTGTTCCAGTTAATCAAAAAGGTTGATTCACCCCCCGGATACCTTTAAGCTTAATATCACAGCCCTAAATGCCAATCGTAAAACGACATCCGAAAACGTAAAGCTCACCCAGAGGGCTATGGCGCTGCTCGTTCATCCTGGTGATCGTCTCAGAGAGTTGCGGCATCGCCTGGGCATCACCACTCGCGAAGTGGAAGAACTCAGCCGCCGAATCGCCGAAGACCGCGCGAACGAAGAATTCTCGATCTCGAACGCTTGGCTTACGCAGCTCGAAAACAAAGATTCAGTTCCCAGCATCTACAAGCTGTTCAGCTTAAGCGTGATCTATCGCGCTAAATTCGTGGACCTCCTAAGCATCTTCGGCGTGGAACTGGAAGACACTGTCCGTTATCACTCCACCTTGCCGCTTCACAACACGCACTTAGCCTCTATCGAAGTTTCCGACCGAGAACGCGCCATCCGCTTCCCCGTCCGCTTCGATCCCGGCTTTCAAGTAGAGACCACCAGCCTGATTTCACGCATGGTGGAAGTCTGGGGCGAGGTGCCCATTGCGCTAATTCAGAAATTGGACGTGCGCAATTGCCAGTACGGATTTATCGGCATGCAGGACCGCACCATGGATCCGCTCTTGCGTCCAGGCTCCTTCGTGCAAATTGATAGTCACAGAAAGCGGGTGGCGGTTTCCGGATGGCGAACTGAGCTTGACCGTCCCATCTACTTTGTGGAGCTGCGCGAAGGCTACGCGTGCTCCTGGTGTGAAGCGCGCGACGCTAATTTGACACTAATCCCTCATCCCCTTTCGGGATGCGCTCTGAGGCAATTTGCTTACCCTACGGAAGCGGAGATTATCGGGCAGGTTACTGCGGTAGCGATGCGTTTAGTGGCTGCCGGGAACGGCCACTCTGATGAACTTCCCAAATCGACAGTGCGATCTTGACGTTGGAGCACAGGAATTCCGCTGCTAGCGGGTCGGTCTCCGCTGGAACCGCTACTCGGTAGGGCTGCAAGTTCTTCCAAGCGGCAATGAAATCGCGGGGCGCGGAGTTTGTGGATTGAATGTAAGAATCCAGCTGTTGAACAAGATCCTCAATAGAAGATTGCAAAACCTGCTGGTAAGCTTCGCGATGGCAGTTCGCTAGAGCCTGGCACGCAACCATCTCGGAAAATCGCGATGACAGGCCATCGTGATAATAAAGCCCGGTATTGTAGTCGCGCGTGGACCCCAAATAGATCATGCGTTCAAGCGGCGCCGCCATGTGCGCCAGCGAACGCCGCCGCAGGTCGTCCTCGGCTTGCTCAACGTTCGTATAGTTCGCGGAAAAGTCCATGGATCGTTACACCGACGCTCCGTGATGCGATGGATCGTTCTTCAATCGATTGATTTGACTCGCTTTCAGGAATACCAGAGATTCTTCTGAGATCGCGCACACCCTTCCAGCCGCGCCTGCAACTGTCCTGACCATCCCGGGAGCAGCATAGGGCCCGCGAAGATACAACGCAATCTCCAGTAAGCGGCATACCGTCAGAAGGCGGGCAAAATTAAGCGCTAAAAGCAGTTCCGTCGAAAGACTAAGCCGCGCGTACAGCCTTGCATGGCCTCGGTGAAAGCGCATTAGCTCTACAATTGCGCCCCGAACTCGGCGCACCCACGCCAAGGAGATATCCTTGCGCTCTGAAAGGAAGAGTGATTGAACCTGTGGCGGCGCGCTCTGACGAACGTACTCCAGGTCGTCTGTCGCAAAAATTCTATGTACCAGATCGCCTGGCAGTAAACCAAACTGCAATGAATCCAGCGTCTGCCTTGCTTCGCGAAGCTGTTGCGCACTCCCTTCGGCCGAAACCTTGCCTCCGCGCGCAAAGAAATAAAGAATTACCAGAAGCGCGAAACCGACCAGCAACGAAAATGTCAGCTGAATCATCTTGGATCCGGCCTGTTCAGATGATCGTTAATGGAATCAAGAACTTGTTGAGTTTGATCAGCAAGCGTTCGGTATCCGCCGCCGGGATCTGAAGGCGGTCTGGGGGGCGGTTCCGGCTCATAAGACCACAGCGCGAAGGCCCAAATCGCGAGAGCCGCAAGGTAGGCGGAACTCTGGATAATCTGCCACGCGGTGCCGAAGCGAGCGCCGATAAATAGCCGTGCAGTCAACGAAAGAACGCTGGCGCCGACATAAACTCCAAAACCCAGAATCATTCCCCTGATATTTTTGCCGATTTCGATGCGGTAGTATGCTGTGAGGAAAATAATCGTCATCAGCACAAGGGCCTGCGCTACACGCAGTTCCCTTTCCAGATCCACTGTGTCGCTAGCCACGTTCCATTTTGGCAATAGAAGCGCATGGACGGCGACCAGAAAAAAAATCAAGCCAAACATGGCCAGCATGCTCCATCGCGCCAGACGATCCAGCGTAACGCGATGGGCAAACACGTGTCGCGATATTTCGAAAATTACTCCGCATCCTAAAGCGAGGGTTATGTATTGTGTCGGCCAATAAACCGCGATATTCAGAGAGGGTTTCGCGATATAGACGTATATTACCCAAAGAGCCGCCGAGGTAACTAATACCGAGGCGATATACACATAAAATAAAGAGTATCTAGAGAACGATCTGCCTTGGATCGCCCGAACTAGGATGACACCTTCCAGAAAAAGCCCTCCCAACCACACGACCTGAGTAAAAATTGTCATCCCGCTTGCCTAAATCCTAGCACAAAAGCTCAGGAGGGAAAGCCGGAACTTCCCCTCCTGCCAATTGCTTATTTTAGAACTTCTTAGCCTCCCGGAAGCGGGACGGGCGGCTGCGGAGGCTGCGTTCCATCGATACTCCAGCCCGTACTGGTAACCGCTGAAGCGTGTGAAACTGGAACCGTCAGCAAAGCGATCGCAACAAGAAACAACCAAGCAATCTTCTTTTTCATAAAATCTCCTCCAGTGAAGTGGCCATGCGCGTCGAAAACGCGGCCAAAGTAGTGGAGAAAATCGAAATTCAGATCGCCGGCGGGAATTTGCTCAGGATACGAAGCAGGAAAAGCTTTTGGCTGACCGCCTCGCCCGTCTACGCTTACATTTCGGTCGCGGAATTCTTTGTCCCGGGAGGAATTGGCTTTCTTGACTGCGGGGAATTATCGTCGGCCGGCAGAAAAGTTACTTGCAAGGAAACACAGTTACCCAGATGGAAACGGCGCGGAACTTACGTATAGAATTTCGCGGCGGGAACCTGTAATTAATAGTTCAGGCGATTATTTGCGACACTAGGCAGTCGCTTTCTGAATAAAATGACCACAACAAACGAGCGGACGCTCGAACCCACTTTCGGCGCGGAATTTCCACCCGAACGCCTCCGCGATAATCTTCGCCACCTGGATCGCCGCCAATGGTGGCTGTGGTCTACCACCTTCGCTTTAATATTACTTTTGACTATTGCGGTAGCGTCGTTTGCCTTCCCGGCTCTGTTAAGTCTCGAGCAAAACACATATTCCTTCTATTTGAATCAGGCCGTGCGCGCGCTTGTGGGCATTGTTCTGGTGTCCAGCGTCTATCTGATTTATCAACAGCACATGATTTCCAAATTGCGCAACCAGCTTGCCGACCAGATTAACTCCCTCGCTAAAGTCGAAAGTCTGGCTTCAGAAGTTTATAAACTGGCCGCACTCGATCAATTAACCGGCCTCTACAATCGCCGCTCCGGCGAACAGCGCCTGGCCCAGGAAATAAGCCGCGCACAGCGCCATGGACGCCCGCTCACTGTCCTACTAATGGATCTGGACGGCTTGAAGCAGGTGAACGACAAGCATGGGCACGCCGCGGGTGACACTTTGCTGAAGGGGTTTGCCGATCGCTTGCAACGCGCGATTCGAGGTTCGGATCTTGCCGTGCGTCTCGGCGGCGACGAATTTATGGCCTTGCTTCCGGAATGCCGCGCGGAAGAAGTTCGGCATGTGCTCGCGCGTATCGAAGGCCTTGAATTCGTTTGTGATGACGAAAAAATACGCCTGCAATTCTCGCGTGGCTGGACCGACTATAAACCGGGTGAGACTCCTCAGGAATTGCTCAATCGCGCCGACCAGGAACTCTACGTTAATAAGCGCGCGGGAAAAGGCGCGAGCGCGCCGCTGCAGTCCCGGGTTCCTCAATCCGTCGGCTAAAACGGAATGTTCGTGTCAGGAAACACCACATTGAAAATTGTCTTGCACCCGTCGGAGAGTAACTCGTAAGATACGCCCCAGTTATAGGAAAGATAACAATGCCAAAAGAAAAACCTAAAGTGAATATCGGTGAAGTGATCAAGTCGTACCGCAGCGATCGGGGGCTCTCGCAGGGCGACATCGAACGCCGCACCGGCCTCCTGCGTTGCTACCTCTCGCGCGTGGAAAACGGCCACACCGTTCCCTCGCTCGAGACGCTGGCGAAAATCGCAGAAGCCATGGAGATTTCCCTGGCCGACTTCTTCCCCGGCAGCGATACGCCTCAAGACCGCGAGACGCGCAAAATGCTGGGAGAGCTGTCTGAAGAAGAGATCCGCTTCCTCGCCGACATCAAGAAGTACTCCACCACGCTTTCGGACGACGATAAGAAGCTAGTCCTGGCCATGATTCGCAAGATGGCCACGATTATTCCGCCGGTACGCAGTAACAAAGCTAATGGTGCAGTCGCGCGCCGTCCCGAATACTAGATTCTTGAGGCTGGCAATCGGCAACATCTCGTCATTCAGAGTGCAGGCTCTTCCCTGGCAGGTCTTTTGGGGCCTTGAACCTCTAATCTCCCTGGAAACGCATCTCGGCCCGCGCGCTACCCAACTTCCCGCTACTTCGCTACAATAGATAAGAGATGACGCAGAAACGCCACAAAACCGTAGGAGTCAAAGTCGGCAAAATTCAGGTCGGCGGAGGCGCGCCCGTGGTCGTGCAGTCCATGACCAACACGGACACCGTCGATATTGCCTCTACAACCCAACAGTGCTTCGAACTAGCGCAGGCTGGCTCTGAACTCGTCCGCATCACCGTAAATATCCCGGAAGCTGCTGCCGCTGTACCCGAGATCAAGAAGCGCTTGCTGGACGCTGGCTGCGACGTACCCCTGATCGGTGATTTTCATTACAACGGCCACGTGCTCCTGAAGAAATATCCCGATTGCGCCGCCGCGCTCGACAAGTACCGCATCAATCCGGGCAACGTCGGCCACGGCCAGCGCCGCGACGAGCAATTTTCCACCATCTGCAAAGTGGCCCGCGAGCACAACAAGCCCGTGCGCATCGGCGTGAATGGCGGCTCCCTGAATCAAGAGCTCGTCATGCGCAAAATGCAGGAAAACACCGACCGCGACCTGGGCAAAACTTCTGAAGAAATTATCAACGAGTGCATGGTGCTTTCGGCCCTCGAGTCCACGGAACTGGCGCTCGAATCAGGATTGCGCAAAGACCAGATCATTATTTCGTGCAAAGTTTCGCGTCCGCACGATCTGGTTGAAATTTATCGGGACCTCGCTCAAAAAACCGATCAGCCTTTGCATCTCGGCCTCACCGAAGCCGGAATGGGCGCGAAAGGTTTGGTCTGGTCCGCCGCGTCTATGGGAATTCTGCTTGGTCAAGGAATTGGCGACACCATACGCATCTCGTTGACCCCGCGCCCCGGTGGAGATCGCCGCGAAGAGGTTTATGCCGCTTGCGAGCTGCTGCAATCGCTCGGCCTGCGCACCTTCGCGCCCAGCGTAACCGCCTGCCCCGGCTGCGGGCGCACCACCAGCACGACCTTCCAGGAGCTCGCGGAAAGTATTCAAGGTTACATTCGCGACAAGATGCCGGAGTGGAAGCGCTATTACGAAGGTGTCGAGGAATTGAAACTGGCAATCATGGGCTGCATCGTGAACGGCCCAGGGGAATCGAAAGCAGCCAACATTGGAATCAGCTTGCCCGGCACAGGCGAGTCCCCGCGTTGTCCCGTTTATATCGACGGCCAGCATTTCACCACGCTCGAAGGAACTTACGACGAACTTTCCGCGGCGTTTCAAACGCTGCTCGACGATTACGTCGAAACCAAGTATCACAAGCGCGAAACGCCTCTGCCTGCGACAACCACGCCATTTCCACCCGAGCCGGTCAAGCCCGCTCTCCGAGTTCTCGCCTAGCAAGAATCGCGACAACACGTGATTTTCATCCGCTTATTCATGACGCAGCGCCACCAGCAACAACAACGCAATCACGCTCAAAAACGTAAGCGCGTCCGTCGGTCGGACGCCAAAAAGCAAGCTGGACACCAATCGCGTCACCGCCAGCGCCGCGACCACACCAACTCCGGTGCCCGCTAAAACTGCTCCGGTCCCTGCTTCATCACCAAACTCAAAATACTGCGCCGTGATTCCATCCGTAATGGAGGTGTGCTCATTGACCCCTACTGGGACTGTGCGTCGCATTGCCGCACATAACGGGAGTTCAAATACCTGGTGAATTCATTAGCACCACGCGCCAGCCATCCGGGTCTTCAAACGTGATCCCTTTCTCTTTCCAATAAGGATTCTCGGGTTCTGCAGCATGGTAGCCGAGCCTGGAAAGCCGAACAGCAATCCGGGCGATGGCTGCTTTGTCAGGAATATAAAACACCAGCAAATTGTCTCGGCTCGGCGCCGCACACGGACTACCCGCGGCATGTTGCGTGAATTCCAAATGGTAATCGGTCTCCGGTAGTCCCAGCAGATAACCCGAATACCCTTCGTGCTCTTTGAACGAGCCAACAATTTTCAGCCCCAGGCCTTCCGAATAAAAACGCAAAACTTCTTCGAGCTTGTCCGTCGGACGCGCGATTCGCATCTGGCTGACGGGCAAGTCTTTCGGCCATTCATTTGTCATGGACAAACTCTCTAACACATTTCCGTTCCGTCTTGCCAGCCGACGGCGCACTGGTTAGACTGACACGGCTTCGGCATTCACGATCCATAGAGCTGCACGGTTTCTCTCACCGCCCTCATGACGAAAGAACCGAAAACCAAAGTCGGACGCGCCTGGCGAGCCGGCTTCTGGAGCCTGATCGTCACCCAGTTTCAAACCGCCTTCAACGACAACGCCGTGAAGTTCCTGGTGATTTACATCATCGTGGCCATGAACTTCCCCAATAACTTTCGCGACCGCTTGATCCTGATCGTCGGCGCGCTGTTCGCGATTCCCTTCATTTTATTTTCCATGACGGGCGGATACTTCGCCGACCGCTATAGCAAGCGCAGCGTCACCATCGGCACCAAGCTGCTCGAACTCCTCGTCATGGCTTTCACCATCCTCGCCCTCTATCTCCACAATATACCCATGGAATGCGCTTCCGTTTTTCTGATTAGCATGGAAGCCGCCCTTTTCGGGCCTTCGAAATACGGCTTGCTTCCCGAATTGCTTCCCGAAAATCGGCTGTCGTGGGGAAACGGCGTCATCGAACTCGGAACGTTCGTGGCCAGCATCTCGGCCACCATGGCCGCAGGCATCATGGCCGAGCGATACAGAGGCCACGAAACCGTCGCAGGTTGGCTACTCTTCGCCTTCACCTGCTTTGGCTTGCTCGCAAGTTTCGGAATCTCTCACATTCCCGCAGCGGACCCGCACAGAATATTTCGATGGGATCCCGTGGGCGAACTAGTCGCACAGCTAAAAATAATTTACACCGACGCCGTGCTTTTCTGGTCCGTGATCGGCAACACGTATCTGTGGTTTCTCGCCGCGTTGCTCCAATTCACCATCGTGGTGTACGGCCACGATGTCCTTCACATTGACGACACACGTACCAGTTACCTGCAAGCCGCCGTCGGCATCGGCATAGGCCTCGGCAGCCTGGCCGCCGGCTATCTCTCACGCGGCAAAATTGAAATGGGCTTGATCCCCGTAGGCGCTCTGGGCATGACCATTTTCGGAGCCTTGCTTTACTTCAGCCAACCTGCCGCGCTCCTTGCGCACTGGCTGAGCACCGTAGCTTTTAATGAAGGCAGTACCCCCGCGGTTAAATTCGGCAATTTCGTAGTGTCCGCCGTCCGCCTGCGAATTCCAGACCTGAGCTTGCTCGGATTTTTCGGGGGCTTCTTCGCCGTTCCCCTGAACGCCCTGATCCAGCATCGTCCGCGCCCCGAACAAAAGGGCGGCGTGATCGCCGCAGCAAACCTGCTTTCTTTCGTCGGCGTATTCCTGGCCGCCGGAGCCTACTATTTATTCTCCACCGTATTCCACCAGACCCCCGCAGGGGTTTTCCTCGACGGCGCTATCCTCACCCTGGTCACCACCGCCGCTTCCATTTACCTGCTGCGCGATTCCCTGTTCAGTTTCCTCCGCAAATCGCGAGCTTGAGAAGCTAAAAATAGCGCCGTTCGCCGTTTCTGGATTCCCTTTCGCGCGCGCACAGAGCCGTTCGCTAAAGAATATTCCCCATTCAAGCGTTTCCCGTTGTCCAAAACACGTTCTTCTACGAAAATGTGATCATCGGGAGAAAATCCGAAATGTTGAAGCAAGACCCCAATTCGATGCAGTTAGCTGAGGACGCGGAACTACGCCGCAGCCCGGGGTTCGGCTTCATCCCAACCCGCGCGTAACTTCCTGAATCCCAGCTTTTGAATTCTGGACCGAGGCAATAGCGGCGGATTTGTCCGCTTATGCCGCTTCTATGTTGCAGTTTCTTGTCGGAATCGCTCCCGTGATTGTGTTTCTGTTCGTCCGTCTCGCGCTGGTATTGCTGAAACCCTGGCGCACGGGGAAAGGAGGACCACAACTGATCACACTGAATCTTCCGCGGCTGCATCGTGCAGAGCGCGCCGAGACACATTTCGTGTCTCAGGCTATCGCTGCACCGCCACCGCGCAACAGTCTCTGTACTGCGTGCCTTTACGCGCACGTGGTGCGGGGTTACGAACCGTTCGAAGTTCTGATCGCTTGCGGCTACGCATTTCCGCCGCGAGTGGTGCCCTTCCCGGTTCGTGAACGAAGTGACTACAAGCCGGAGCGCAAACGCAGCGGTGTGGAAATCGCGAGCGAGGGAGTGGTGAGTTTCCCGCCCCTCGATAACTAGGCAGCAGGTTTCCACGCCGTCGCTGCCACATCGCTTCGGCAAGGAGCGCATCAATCAGACAGAAACCAGCATCCCGGCCGGGGCTGCGCCGTTTATAAAAATGACGCGGCCTCCACCGGCTATCTAAGAGAGCGGCCCGTCAACTGCTGATGAACGTATAAATCAGCAAAGTGAGCACGGCCAAAGTAATCCCGACATACATCCAATCTTTTTCCAAGGCGAAACCGACCACCGAAAACGCCACTCGCGCGATCGGCGTCGCAATCAACAGCAGCAAGCCAAACTGGATCACCGCTCGTGCATTCAATTGCAGAGTTTCGTGAACAATCTCATGCGTATATCGCAGATCGGCCGGCTCGCCGTGAAACGCTCTGTAATCCGGCTTCGCGCCTCGGTATTGAACCAAATAGTGAATTCCGCCCGCCAGCACCCAGGCGGCTGCAAGAATCACGCCAAAGCGCAATAGTCTCCCTATGACTACTTCAAATTCTTTGTCGCCCCAGGTTGTCCCTAGCGTCATAGATTAAAACGTTCCTTTCACACCTTTAAGAATCATTTCCACCGCCAGCGCTGCTATCACGATGCTGAACACCAGCCTCAATGTTCGCACTTTCGCGTGCGGCAGAATACGCGCGCCAATCAGAGCTCCGGTCAAAACGCCGAGCATCACCGGCATCGCAATCCCCGGATCGATATAGCCGCGATGCAAATAGATTCCCGCGCTCGCCGCCGCCGTTACTCCAATCATAAAATTGCTCGTGGTGGTGGACACCTTGAACGGAATGCGCATGGCCTGGTCCATGGCCAACACCTTCACCGCGCCTGATCCAATCCCCAGCAATCCCGAGAGCACGCCGGCAACGTACATCAGCCCAAATCCGGCCGGCACGTTACGAACGTGATACGACTCTTCTCCTCCCGCCGTCGGATATTTCCCATCCAACTTCAAGAGCGTCGCCCAACGGTCCGGCGGAGCGTCCGTTTGGGAATCCTTAGGGGGTTTGTTCGCGGCGTATGCGGAATACAACAGCACCACTCCAAAAATAATCGCGATGGCTTTGGTTGGAGTGTTCACTGCCAGGTACGCGCCCGTCACCGCCCCGACCGTGGTAGCCACTTCCAAAAACATGCCCACGCGTATATTTGAGTAACCTTCTTTCAGATATGCCGCGGCTGCTCCGGAAGAAGTCGCAATCACGGAAACCAGCGACGCCCCAATTGCATAGCGAATGTCCACGCCAAACGCCAGCGTTAGCAGCGGCACGATGACTACTCCGCCGCCGAGCCCAGTTAGTGCGCCCAACAGCCCGGCCACCAACGACCCAATGGCAATCAGAATTGTGAATTCGAAGGTAGTCACGGCGAGCTGAGGCTTTTGGCGAGATTCATCAATAATTCGCTTCTACCTTCACTTACGCTTTCCCCGGTGTACTTTCAGCGATGACTTCAAAACGAGCCGCTGTCGGGTCAACTTTCAAAACTCCATTTAGAACACCGCCAGCTTCACGTGCAGGAATTTCTTCGGGTTTTGCCTGAAATCATTGATCATCAGGCGCATATCAGCGGTCAACGCGGTCATGTTATCGTACAGTTTCGGGTCGTTAAATAGCTTTCCGGCAGTACCTTCATTGGCATTCAACTTCGCAGTAGCATCTCGTACGTTCGCGGAAGCGTCGCGCAAGTTATTGTAAAGTGTCTGGTCGTACAACGCTTTCCCAATCGTTCCTTTGCCCGCGCGCACGTCGTCCAGCACTCCGTTTCCTTTATCCATAAAACCCTTCGCGCTGTCGTACATTGCCGGATCGTAAACCAGCTTGCCAATCGTGCCTTTCTGTTCCTGTACCGCGCTCACCAAATCGTCCACCTTGTTGTACAGCTCGTCGGAAGAAGTCAGCTTGCCCAACGTTCCTTCACCTCTTTGAATCGAACCGGCCACCGCATCCAGCCGCGCCGCCGTGGAATTCAAATGGTTGTAAAGAGCCGGATCGTTCATGAGCATTCCGATGGAGCCTTGCCCGCTTTGCACTTTGTCCACGATTCCGCGCAAATCCTGAGAGAGAGAGCCCATGTTGTCCATTAACGCGGTACCCTTCTCTATCATCGCCTTCATCTCTAGTTCTGCTTTACCCGGAATGACGCCGTTATTCGGAATCACCGTTCCAGTGAGCCCACGCGATATGGTCACATAGCGGTTGCCCAATAATCCTTCCGTGGCCAGGCTTGCATACGAATCGGTGCGAATTGAATCCGCAAATTTTTTATCGACGCGCAGCACGAGCTGGATGTTGTGCATCCTGTCCGACGGGTTTGGGTTCAACTGCATGGTCTGCACGTTGCCGACTTCCAAGCCGTCCAGCCGTACGGGCGCACCGGTGGTCAAGCTCTCCACCTCGGGCAAATAGGTGATGATCCGGTATTTTGGCCCCAAAATTCCGGCGCCGGTAACGTAGAAAATCGCGACCGCCATAATGAACAACCCGGCCAGGACGAACAGCCCCACCCGAAGTTCAGCCCATGTCAATTGCTTGCGTTGCGGCATCGCCCTACCTCCTCAGAGATCCTCTTAGAAATACTATTTCGCTGAAGCAAGAAATTCGTTCAAGTACTCATCGGACGTATTCAGCAGCGCGTCCGCCGCGCCTTCGAAATAAATTTTCCCGTCGCGCAGCACCAGAACATTTGTCGCCGAAGTACCGCCATCGGCTGTGGGGAATCCCGTCGAGGCTTTCGTACCATTTGCACTGCTCGCGGATTCCGCTTGTTGCACTGCGGTTCTTTCCGCCAGCGGGCGATTTGGCGGATTCGAAGCCCGCGGCGGACGACCATCCTGCGCTTTGTCCCTCAGGATTTGTTCCGTGTTTTTATCGAAGTGGAAATTCGCTAGGCTAAACGCGTCCTGAACGCGTTGCGTAGCCAGCAGCGACGTCACTCCTTGCAAATCGCGGCCGCGCAGGATCAGCGACATGATCGTTTGGCAAGTAACCGGATCCAGGCCCGCCGTAGGTGAATCGTAAAAAAGAATCGGAGGCCGGTCCACCAGAGCGCGAGCAATGGAAACGCGGCGTCTCATGCCGCCGGAAAGCTCTCCCGGATATCTCTCCAAAGCTGACTCCATTTCCACGAACCGTAGAGCCTCGCGCACGCGCTTTTCAGCCTCGGTTTCATCCACGCCTTCCTCGCCCAGGCGAAACGCAACATTTTCCGCCACCGTCATCGAATCAAACAGCGCGCCTTCCTGAAAGACGAAGCCAATGTACCGCCGGAATTCCAGCAATTCCTTTTCTCCCATTTCACCGATGTTGTGCCCCATCACTGTTACCGTTCCGGAATCCGGGCGCAGAAGCCCGGCGGCCATCTTCATGATCAGAGTTTTTCCGGACCCGCCTTCACCCAACAGGACTTTTGTCTCTCCATAAACCGTCTCAAAGGAAATTCCTCGCAGCACTTCGCGGTCGTCAAAACCGATGCGCACGTCTTTGAATATAATGACCGGCTCGCCCGGAACGGGTGCGCTGAATTGTTCGCGGCCGTCCAAAGGAATCGCGCGCGTCATCCCGCGATTATAGATGTAAATCCCGGTTTTGTAGCGTTAGCTTCGAAAGGCTTTTCGAGGATGTAGCCCGCGAACTATTTGTGAAATGCCCACAACAGAAGTCGCGTTATGAAAGTATCCGTCACCAACAAAATAACCGAGGAAACCACCACCGCCGAAGTTGTGGCCCTCCCGACTCCCTGCGTTCCGCCCTTCACTCGCAGCCCCATAAAGCATGCCACGGTCGAAATAATGAACGCAAAAACGAAGGGCTTTGCAAGACCTTGTACCAGGTCGCCAAAATCCAACGCGTGAACGGCGCGCGTCCAGAATTGCACCGCTCCCAGTCGCAACGTGAAGTATGCCACCAGAAATCCCCCGACCAGCCCCACGAAATCCGATACCACAGTCAGCAGAGGCAGCGTCATAATCATCGCTAAAACGCGAGGCGTCATCAGCTTTCGTATCGGGTCGGTGCCCAACGCGCGCATGGCGTCTATTTGTTCCGTCACCACCATCGACCCGATTTCCGAGGCGATGCCCGAAGCGTTGCGACCCGCCACCAATAGTGCCGTGATCGCTGGTCCCAATTCGCGCACCAGCGCCAGTGCCACTGCGTCACCGGTCAGTGCAGTTTCACCGAAGCGCTCAAATTGAGCCGCTGTTTGCAACACCAGCACGCCGCCAATGAAGAACCCCGTTAATACGATAATCGGCAGCGAGCCGACACCAATGATGTCCATCTGTTCCAGCGTGTCATTCCAATAAAAGGGAGGAGTAAAAGCGTCCGATAGCGCTTCAAAGGAAAGTCTGGCGTAATCCTGCACCGCCAACACCTGCCGTTTTATTCCGTCTACCAGAAGCGACGGGATCGGCTCTAGTACTTCTTTGTCCTCGGCCATCGTCTGGAAGTTCCGCTCACCGTGCGCAGCGAAGTCCTCGAAAGCCTAACGTCCGAGGGTTGCGCCGTCAAGTAAACATGTGCTTCTCTATTTTGCCGCCAAACGCTACGCCGCGCTCACGCTCGCTCCGACACTCTGTTACAATTTTCCGCCGATGTCTCACTACGCCGAAACGACAGTACGCGTCCGTTATGCTGAAACCGACCAAATGGGCGTCGTTTACCACGGAAATTATTTCACCTGGTTCGAAGTCGGCCGCGTGGAACTTTGCCGCCAGCTCGGCTTTGAGTACAAGCGCATGGAGATGGAAGACGACAGCTTCATCGTGGTCGCCGATGCGCATTGCCGCTACAAACGTCCCGCTCGATTCGACGATTTGTTGGTGGTTCGAACTAAAGTGGCCGAAGCCCAACGCAGAACTGTCCGCTTCGATTATGAAATCCTGAATCAGGCTTCCGGAGAGCTGATTGCAATTGGTGACACGCTGCACGTATTTTGTGACCGAGCCGGAAAACCGAGGTCGCTGCCGGAAAAATACCGAAAATATTTCCCGATCACGAAAGACAACAATTCAGACTGAGACAATGTAGCGAAGGCCGATGTAAGGAAGTGCGAGTTTTGCCGAACAAATCTCCAAAGACGACAAACTAGAACATGAATCGAATCCAAATTGACGGCGAAAATCTGACGCTCGACCAGCTTTACAGCATCGCTATCAACGGCGCTGAGGTCGATCTATCCCAGGCCGCCGGTGAACGAATGAACGCTTCGCGCGCCGTCGTAGAACGCCTGATCGAATCCGACGCAGCGGTGTACGGAGTCAACACCGGCTTCGGCAAAATGGCCTCGGTACGAATTTCGCGCGAACAGATTCGCACTCTTCAAACAAACCTGGTCCGCAGCCACGCCTGCGGAGTCGGCGCGCCTCTCAGCGAACCCGAAGTCCGCGCGATGCTCGCTCTCCGCGCCAACGCCGTCGCCAAAGGTTTTTCCGGCGTCCGGCCCGTGGTAGGCGAAACGCTCTGCGCCATGCTGAATAAGCGCGTCCATCCGGTAATTCCCTCCCAAGGTTCGGTTGGCGCGTCTGGCGATCTCGCGCCTCTGGCGCATCTCGCGCAAGTCGCGATCGGCGAGGGTGAAGCCACCTCGCAGGGTCGCAAAGTGCCTGGCGCAGAAGCGATGCGCGCGGCCGGAATCACACCTCTCGTCCTGGAAGCAAAAGAAGGCCTCGCGCTCCTGAATGGAACGCAAGCGATGCTCGCCCTTCTCGCGCTTGGTTTGCGCGACGCGGAAGTTGCAGCCGACACCGCCGATGTAGCCGCCGCTCTCTCCTTAGACGCGTTGCGCGGTAGCCCCGCAGCCTTTGACGAGCGAATTGCGCGCGTCCGCCCCTACGCCGGCCATGCCACATCGGCCCGCAACCTGCGCCGTCTAAATCGAGGCAGCGCGATTCGCGAATCGCATCGGCCCCCAGAAAAAGACCCGCGCGTCCAGGACCCTTATAGCTTGCGCTGCGCTCCGCAGGTTCACGGCGCCGCGCGCGACGCGCTCGCGCAAGTGCGCACCACAATCTCCGTTGAATTGAATAGCGCTACAGATAATCCGCTGGTTTTCGTAGCAGCAAACGGAAAATCGGGTGAAGGTGAAATAATCAGTGGAGGAAATTTTCACGGCCAGCCGCTCGCGATGGCCGCCGACCAGCTTGCTGTCGCGCTGACAACTCTTGCGGGAATTTCCGAGCGCCGCATCGAGCAGATGACCAATCCGCAGTCCAGCCAGCTCCCGGCCTTCCTGGTTCGCGACGCGGGCCTGAATTCCGGCTTTATGATTTTGCAGGTCGCCGCGGCCGCCCTGGCCAGCGAAATGAAGACGCAGTCCACACCTCATTCCGTGGACTCCATACCCACGTCGGCAAATCAGGAAGATTACGTCTCGATGGGAATGTCCGGCGCACGCCGCATTCAACCCATGCTGGCCAACCTGCGAAATATTTTGTCGATCGAATTACTCAGCGCCTGCCAGGGCTTGGACTTGCTGGCCCCGCTGCGCACCGGCCCCGAAGCACAAAAAGCTTACGACGCCGTCAGATCAGCTTCCGCCTTCGTGGAAGCAGACCGCTCCCTCTCCGCCGACATCGGAGCCGTGGCCCGCTTAATCAACGAAGGAAAATTCGCTGCCATCCTGCACTAACTCACAACTTATTTTGCTGGGTTTTGCGGACCTACCCCAACGCTTCAAACAAAAACGTCCCAAATCTGTATCCCGCCGCCCAACTGAACGGCGCCACGCCCAACGAATAATGCCCGCAAGGCAGCGAAAGGTTTTCCACTTGCAGATTCTCGCGCTTGGCCGCGTGAAAAAATGATTCCGTAAACTCCGGCCAAAAAGTGGGATCGTATCGCCCGGTAATGGCTAGAATTTTCCTGCCCGACCCGCCCAGCTTCGAAATATACGGATAAGGACTAATCGGCGACCAGTATCGCCGTATATCGTCGTGCGAGATTTTCGTGCTGAGCGACTCCCACACATTCATGGTCGTCAAACCGCTGGCCACCACTTCGCCGCAATACGTCGCCACATGCATAAACGCTCCCGCGCGCAGCAAAGGTTCGTGACACATGGTCACAAACCCAATCGAAGACCCAATGCTCGTCCCCAACACGCCTAGCCGGTTGTAGCCCTGGCTTGCAAGCCAACGTAAAGTGCGGCGAACATCCATCACCGCCTGCCGGTTCGCTTGCAATGTGAGCCCAACATTCGGCCCCACCAAATGGTCTCCGCGAGGATGCCCCGGAATCGCGCGCCGGTCGTGATACGGCAAACTCATCTTCACCGCCGTGATTCCCAGCCGGTTGAGCCACTTGCAAACGTTTTGCTGCTCTTCCCAACGCGCATTCCATTGCGCCAACACCACCACCGCCGGCCCCGTGTGCCGCGCCCGAAAAAGCTGCGCATGGACGCGATTATTTCCCGGCCACGGTGACTCGAGCGCGCTCGTAAACGTCAGCACATCATCCGCCAGCAAATAGTCATCCGCCGGCGTCACCGCGTACCACTCATCGCTGTGCGCGAGCGTGTGCTCCACAAAACGGTCAAGGAATCCGCGCGGATTCGCCTCTTTCGCGTCGCCGCCGATATGCTCCAGCCCCCAGGCAAACGGAAGCGTACGCCGGTTGGGCTCCTGCGCCCACCGCATATGTTCGTACCGCCGTATTCCCTGCTCGAGTAAATTCATAGGATACAAACCATCGAATATAGCGTAGCTCCCGACGCCAATCAAATCCGCCATATCGGCGCCGCTGCGCGGAAAATGTTAGCAGTCAGACACGATGCGCGTGGCTCAGCTTGAGAGCCTTGCTGCGATATGGCAGATTCGATGTGTGACTCCCGTATTCCTCATCGGCATATTTGCTTTTCTCTTCGGACTGATCATCGGCAGCTTCCTGAACGTCTGCATTCTGCGCATTCCCGGCGGCAAATCCATCGTGATGCCCGCGTCGGCTTGCCCGAAATGCAGCGCGCCAATTCGCCCTTACGACAACATCCCCGTCCTCAGCTATTTATTCCTGCGCGGAAAATGTCGCTCCTGCAAGACGCCAATCTCGCCGATGTACCCACTCGTTGAACTAATAACCGGCATACTTTTCCTCGCCTGCTACATCGCCTTTGGGTTAAGCGTCGAAACGTTAAAATGGTCTGTCTTCTCCGCCATCATGGTCGTCCTGGTTTTCACCGACCTGCGCGAACGTCTTCTTCCCGACGTTGTGAACTATACCGGCTTCGCTCTCGGTCTCGCGCTCAGTTTTTTCACCAGGCCAACCGACGGCACCGCTCTCTGGATTGCCAACCATCTTTTTGACTTCCCGCCTCCCGCTCCAGTGCTCTCTTTCGCCGACGCAATTCTAGGAGCGGCAGTCGGCAGCGGACTCCTCTGGCTCGTCTCCGAAGCTTATTTTCGCCTGCGCGGCCGCGAAGGCATGGGCCTCGGCGACGTAAAAATGATGCTGATGGCCGGCGCATTTCTCGGCGCCAAGCGTACCCTGCTCACGATCCTAGCGGGCTCGCTGCTCGGAAGCGTCCTGGGCGTCGCGGTAATTCTCGCGAAACGCAAGGAGTCCGACTACGAGTTGCCTTTTGGAACATTTTTGGGAATGGCCGCGATACTGGTGGTCTTCTTCGGCACGCCAGTCGTAAACTGGTACCAATCGTTATTGATGGTGCGATAAGCAATGAACACTTTCCTGATCCTTGCACTGCTTCCCAAACGCATACCAGCTCCTCCCGCTTTCAATCTCGGCTATGCAATCGGCCTGCTGGCCATTCTCATGCTCAGCGCTGTGTTGTTCTTCGTCCTCATTCGCAAAGTCCTTCGCGAAGGCGCCGGGGCATCAAAAGGCGATTTTGCAAGCCCCAAAGCCGATACGGAAAATGCTTCAGCATTCATGGCTGCATCCATGCAAGGCGTGATCGAAAAGCTCCGAGCGCAGGAAAAAGAACTTGCCCGCCTAAATTTGCTGGCTCAGGAACGCGCCCAGGAATCCGAGCGCCTCACCGAAGAAGTAACTCGCAACATGCCGACGGGCTTGCTGCTCGTGAACGCCACTGGCTCGATCAGCTCTACCAATCCCGCAGCCGAAGAAGCCCTCGGAATCCGCACTCTGCGCTACCGTTCGTACCAGGAAATCCTTGGCGCTGATTCCGACTTAACCAGAATGCTCACCGCCTGTTTGCGTGACGCGCAAACCATTCAACGCGGCGAAGTGGAACACATGACCGCCAGCGGCGAAGTCCGCCACCTCGGCGTCACCATTTCCCCCATTTATCGCACGGTGCGAAATCCCGCGCGCGGCAATCCGGCCCTGGACATGAAAGTCAGCGGCGCTCTCTGCCTGATGAGCGACTTGACTGAACTCACCGCGCTGCAAAAGCAAATACGTTGGAAGGAAAATCTCGCCGCGCTGGGTGAAATGTCAGCGGGTATCGCCCACGAGTTCAAAAATTCGCTGGCTACGATTTCAGGCTACGCGCAAATGATTCGCGGCGAATCCAAGCCCGGCGAAATCTCAGAATCGGCGGACCGCATTCTCGATCAAACGCGCGCCTTAACTCATGTCGTCACCGAGTTTTTGCGTTTCGCCAAACCACTCGAAATCATTTACGAAATCATCCCCATGCAAACGCTGGTGGAAAAAGTGGCCGAAGAGCTTCACGAAACCATTCCCGAATGTAACGTGCAATGGGAAGGAGCCTTTCAAGAACTGCCCGGCGACGAAGCTCTGATCCGCCAGGCTCTCCTGAACCTGGTCCGCAACGGCGCGCAAGCCGCAAAAGAATCCTCCAATGCCCCGAGCGTAACCATTTCCGGCACCTTGGAAGATCTCGGCGGAAGAAAATGGCAGCGCATCTGCGTCGCGGACAACGGCCCCGGAATTCCACTCGCGGATTTGCCGAAAATCTTTCTGCCTTTCTACACCACGAAGTCCGAAGGCACTGGTCTCGGACTCGCCGTCGTCCAGAAAGTCGCCCTGCAGCACGCCGGCAGCATTGAAGCTCGCAACCGCCCCGGCGGCGGAGCCGAGTTTTTGCTATGGTTACCTTTGCGGCAGGAGCCTATACCATCCCCGATTGCCTCCCGCGTCGCCCGCATCTAAACTCGTAGCAGGGATAGCCAGGCAGAAATGCCTCCCCGGAGGCGAACGTCATGCGAAAACATTTCTTCGTTGGGTTAGCGGCGGCCGGATTGTTGTTCGTCCCTGCCTGTGGATTCGCGTGCCCGCAGGATCAATCGCAGCAAAGCCAGCAACCTAGCTCTCAATCGAACCCTCCGCCGAGTTCCCAACAAAACCCATCGCAGAAGTCGGACGCTCAGGCAAAGCCGGCTGCGCAATCATCTGATTCCGCTGCCGTGAAGCCCGATCCGCTGGTGGCTGCCGCACGCCGTGCTCGGGAAGAAAAGAAAGATCAAACCAAACCGGCAAAGGTTTTCACCAATGATAATTTGCCAACCACCGGAGGCGTCTCCGCCGTTGGCGAAACCTCCGCTGCCGCTGGGGGCGACGGGAAGGCTGTTGTCCAGGACAGCCCCGCATCTTTAGACGCTCAGGAAAAGATGTGGCGCGAGAGGTTTTCCAAATTACGCCATAAGCTCGAACAGGATCAGCAGGAACTCGACGTGATGCAGCGCGAACTCGGCGTGCTCGACGTGCAGTATTACAACAACCCGGTAAAAGCCATGCAGCAGGACTTGACGCGCTCCGACATCAACAAGAAAACTGCCGACATCGACGCCAAGAAGGCCCAAATTGAAGCCGACAAACAAGCCATCTCCGATG
This sequence comes from Candidatus Acidiferrales bacterium, assembly GCA_050012395.1. Lineage (GTDB taxonomy): Bacteria > Acidobacteriota > Terriglobia > Acidiferrales > UBA7541 > Palsa-295. The sequence goes on along the minus strand of JBEKHG010000022.1, from coordinate 46,765 downwards.
CCGAAGACGAATTGCGCAAAGCCGGCGGCGATTCCGGTTGGGCGCGCTAGAAGTTCCCGCGATGGAGCCTGTCCTTCTCGTTGAAGATAAACCCGAGCTCCGCGCCATGCTGCGCAAAGCTCTCGAGCGCACCGGCTATACCGTTGAAGAAGCTCCCGACGGAAATACCGCAATCGATAAAATTCGCAGCCGCCGCTATCTTCTGATCCTCTCCGATTTAAAACTTCCCGGGAATTCCGGCTTGGACGTGCTGCGCGAATCGCGCCGCGTCGAACCCACTTTGCCGGTGATTCTAATGACCGCCTATGGCTCGGTCGAAGAAGCCGTCACCGCCATGAAAGATGGCGCCTTCGATTTCATTCAGAAGCCCGTGGATCTGGATCATCTGAAGCTCCTGCTCGAACGCGCCGCGCAGCAGCAGGAATTGCTGCGCGAAAATTTGCTTCTCCGCGAAGAATATGCGCTGCACTACGGCTTCCCGCGCATCGTCGGCGAACATCCCTCAATGAAGGACGCCAGCCAAATGACCCAACGCGTGGCCGCTACCGATTCCACCGTTCTGTTGCTTGGCGAAAGTGGAACGGGCAAAGAACTTTTCGCCCGCGCCATACATCACCTCAGCCCGCGTGCGAATCATCCCTTCGTAGCGCTGAATTGCGCAGCCATCCCCGAAGGTCTGGTCGAAAACGAATTGTTTGGACACGAGCGCGGCGCCTACACCGGTGCGGGGGCGCGAAAAATCGGCAAGCTCGAACTGGCCCATCGCGGCACGCTTTTCCTCGACGAAATCGGCGAACTTCCTCTCGCCATCCAAAGCAAGCTCTTGCGCGTCTTGGAAGAAAAACGTTTCGAGCGTGTTGGCGGCACGCAAGAGATTGAAGTCAATGTCCGCATCCTGACCGCCACAAATAAAAACCTCCACGCGGCCGTGGCCGAGAAAACTTTTCGCGAAGACCTCTACTTCCGGATTTCCGCCGTACCTATAACTATTCCGCCTTTGCGCGAACGTGGCGACGACGTATTCCTCCTGGCCGAGCATTTCCTCGAAAGATTCCGCCGCGAGTTTCGCAAGCCCGCCTTGAAATTCGCGGAAGAAACCCGCGCCCGTCTTGCCACATACGCTTGGCCCGGCAATGTGCGCGAGTTGCAGAATGCTATCGAGCGAGCCGCCATCCTGGCCAACGGCCCGGAAATCGATGCCGGCGCGCTGCAACTGCCGGTTGCCAAACCTACCGCCGAGCAACTCCCCGAGGGAATGTTGGACGAACGTTTTGTCTGGGAAGGACCGCTGGAAGAAGTCTCGCAACGCGCCGTCGCGCACGTGGAACGATTCAAAATACAAAATGCCTTGCGCGAATCCAAGTGGAATAAAACCCGCGCCGCCGAAAAACTGGAAGTTTCTTATAAAACCCTGCTCCACAAAATCCGCACACTAGGTCTGGAAAACTAGCTCCCTGAAAAACTAGACCTTCGTTCCGTTACTTCCGCCTGCGCTGATTACCGGTACTCGAGCTGTATGCAAAACAACGCTCCCGAAATTCCAGGAATACATCCGCACGTCCACGAATCCCACTTCCCTGATCATTTTCGCCAGCTCGTTGCGGTTCGGAAATCTCGCCACTGACCCCGGTAAATATCGGTACGCATCCTTACTCCCCGAAATCGCCCCGCCCACGTTGGGCAGTACGTACTTGAAGTAAAATCTAAAAAGCGCCCCCATGGCTCCGCCGCTGGGCTCGGAGAATTCCAGGATGCCCAATTCGCCGCCGTCTTTCAAAACGCGCGCGATTTCGATTAGCCCGCTCTCATAGTTTGCCAAATTGCGAAACCCGAACGCCGTGGTAACCAGATCGAAAGAAGCATCCGGAAATGGCAGGTTCAGAGCATCCGATGCCACAAACTCCGCCGCGCGGTGGTGCTCCTGGCCTTTCTTGCGCGCCCGTTCCAGCATGGGTCGCGCAAAATCACAACCCACCATCGGTATGCGATGCGCCCCGGAATCGCGCAACGCCTTCATACGCACGCGCTCCATGGCAAACGTCAGATCCCCCGTTCCGCAGCACAAATCCAGAATGCGCGCATCTGTGCGCCGAATAATTTTCCCGAACTTCACTGCGGTACGATGACGCCACACGCGATCGATCGACAACGAAAGTAAATGGTTCAGAAAATCGTAGTGCGGCGCAATTTTCGTAAACATTTCCCGCACATGCGCCGCCGCTTCGCGCTCGTCACGCGCCCCTTTCGGCCGCGACCCCGGCGCCTGCGTCGGTAAGATTGGCGTCATAATCGGCATGCAGTTTTCAATCCCGTGCCTTCATCGCAAGTTCCGGTAATTCCGAAATCGTGCGCGCAACCAGCTTCCAGGGGAGCACTACACCTCTTTGTACTTTTCCAATTCCCCGTGGCAGCACCCAACGAACCTCGCCTTTGCGCGTTTTCTTGTCGCCCGCCAAAATCCGCCGCAACGCCGCTGCTTCAATCGTACCCATCGAAGGCAAGGGGCCCACCCTCGCTACCAGCCGCATGATCCGCGCCACTTCCGCTTCCCCTATGCGCCCAGTCGCGGCCCCCAGCAAGGTCGCCGCATACATACCCCAGCCAATCGCTTCTCCATGGAGAAATCTGCGGTATCCCGTAATCGCTTCCAAGGCGTGGCCAAACGTATGCCCAAAGTTTAGTATCTCGCGCAGCCCGTCCTCGCGTTCATCTCCTTCCACAATGTGTGCCTTAATTCGTATGCACCGATAAATCACATGCTCCAGCGCAGCCGCATCGCGCCGCAGCAGCGCTAGCATATTGCGCTCCAGGTAAGGAAACAGCCCCGCGTCCGCGATCACCCCGTACTTAATCACCTCATACAAGCCCGACCGATACTCCCGGTGCGGCAACGTCCCTAGCGTATCCATATCCGCGATGACCGCATCCGGAGGATAAAACGCTCCCACCAAATTTTTTCCCTCCGGCAGATTCACCCCGGTCTTGCCGCCCACCGAACTATCTACCTGCGCCACGAGCGTGGTCGGAATCTGCACCAGCCGGACTCCGCGCAAATAGCTAGCCGCCGTGAACCCCGCCACATCCCCCACCACGCCGCCGCCCACCGCCACGATCACCGCGCTCCGGTCCGCTCCCGCACGGGTCAAAGCCCGGCACAGGAGTTCAACAGTTTGAAGATTCTTCGCGCTTTCGCTGTCATCGATCAAAAACGTATTCTTGGCGCGAACTCCGCCAATGCTTTTCGAAACTTTCCGCCCCCAATAGTTCCAAACGTTCGGCGACGAAATCACGAACGTCCCGCTCACATCCGCCAGCCGCGCAAGAACAGCCCCAGTGCGCGCAAGTTCGCCCCGCGAACACTGCACTCCGTAAACCCCACGAGAAGCCTTAATACGGATGGTTGCCATCGGAACCAGTTGTAGCACTAACGCAGTCAGATTTGATTAACGCGCCATAGCTGAATTCTGAATAAACTTAGTGGAACTTCTCCTGCAACGCGTTAACCGTCTGCAAAATCACGTGCCCCACGATCGCGACGCTCCGCGGACTGACCTTATCCAACGTGTCCTGCGGCGTGTGCCAATACTTCGGGTTCTGAAACCCATCCCAGTCGATGATGTCAACCGACGGCACGTCGCGCGATAGAAATGGCTGATGGTCGTCCGATATCGTTTCGCTGCGCGATACAAAAACGTCTCCGTAACCCAGACGCCCCGCCGTCTTCCAAACCAGATCCGTCAGCCATTTCGTGGAGTTCCCTTCGCGCGGAATTGCCAACCCATACTGCCCGATCATGTCCGCCAATATCACCGCTTTCACCCGTTTCAAATCGCCCGACACCGCCATTCTCGCCGCCAGCTCGCGGCTCCCGTACGTGTGGTCCTCGTCTTTATCCCAATCCACAAATGCTTCTTCGCCGTCCAGAAACGCAATCCACACCGAATTGGGCTCTTTTTTTCCACACAGCAGGCGCGCCATCTCCAGCATCACTCCATCCGACGACGCGCTATCCTCGGCGCCCACAAAATTCTGCACGCTGCTCAGCGAATCGTAGTGCGTCAGCAGCAAAATAATTCCCTGCCCCGTTCCCGGCGCTTTCGCAATAATATTTTTCATCGCCACTTCGCCAACGGGCGTGGACGCGTGAAAATCATCTTCCCCAACCGTGCATCCATAGCTTTTCAACTGTTCGCGAATGTAGTCCTGCACCTGATGAATCCCTTCTGAAGCCGGAGGGCGCGGACCGAAACTCACAATCTTCGCCACATGCTCGTACGCCTTCGCGCCATCAAATCCTCCGGTCTGCGAAGCGGGCGGCGCAGTATCAGCAGGCGCGCTCAAAGCCGTGCTCCCCTGCTGCGACTGCGATGCGGAGGCCGCAGACTCCGAGCCGGTTCCGCCGCCACACGCCGCGACGCCCAGCGCAGCCGCCAGCAATCCCGCCGCCAGCGCTTGTTTCTCCCAAGAATTCAACATCTACTGCGCCTCCCCGGTCGCCATATTCCTCCGCTTGTTCCTCAGCACCACGTAAGAAACCAGCACGCCGATAAAATACAGCAGGATCATCGGCGCCATGAACACCAGCATTGTCGTTGCGTCCGGAGTCGGCGTCACAATCGCCGCCACCACCGTGATAATCAGCATCGCGTACCGGAAATTCTTCAGCAGAAATTTTGGCGTCACGATCCCGAACAGCGAAAGTATAAAAATCAGCACCGGCAGTTCGAAGACAATACCCAGCCCCAGTAGTATCACCAGCGTTAAATCAAAATATTCGTTGATGCTGATCAACGGCTTGATCGGCCCTTCATTCGCAAACCCAATCAGAAATTTCAGCGTGGTCGGCAGCATCACGAAATACCCAAACGCCAATCCGCAAATAAATAGAAACATCGAAGAAATAATGAATCCCGCCACCGCGCGCCGCTCGTGCTTGAAAAGTCCTGGCGCCACAAAAAGCCAAATCTGGTACAGCACAAACGGCATCGCCAGCGCAATTCCCAGGTAGAGTCCCAGCGAAATCACCAGGCTCACGTAACCCGCCGGACTCGTGTAATAGAGGTTGTCTTCCAGATGCGCCGAACGCAGCGCCAGGTGCATGGGCTGCACGATGAAGGTAATGAAGTGCTTCGATAGCAGCAGCCCGATTCCCGTCCCAATGACAATCGCCACCGCCGCGTGGATCAGCCGCTTGCGCAGTTCCACAAGGTGCTCGAAAAACGACATGCGCCCGCCCGGATCGTTATCCGGCGGAGGAACAGCGGTGTTCAGATCAGGCTGGGCCGCTGCCGCCATCGCTCCCCTTGCTGTGGTCAGCTTCGGCTGACTCCGCTGCGTCTTCCGGCTCCGCATCGACGCGTGCCGCGACTACCTCGGCCTGCGTAGCGCCAGCATTCGCCGGGGAAGATTCGGCGGTTTTCGCGTCGGACGAATCGGTGTTCGTCATCGGCGCTTCTGCTTGCGTCGCACCAGCCGTTTCTGCCTCCCGATTCTCTGCCGCCGACGGACTCCCCGGCGCCATCGTCCATCCGCGCGGCGCATCCGCGGTCACCGTCCCCGCGGCACTCACAAGTTTGGGTTGTCCAATCGTGTTCTGCTCCGTGGGAGCGATAGTGGTGCCCGTTCCCGCCGCTCCAGCCGCGCGCATGCTCGCCTCGCGTTCGATCTCCCGCATATGTTCATCAAACGTGGAACGCAGGTCGCCCGTAGCGCGCCGGAATTCGCCCATGATTTTTCCCAGATTTCTTGCCAGGTCCGGCAGCTTCTCCGGCCCAAATACAATCAGGACGACCACGAAGATGATAATCAGGTGTGGAACGCTGAACATTTTGAAGTCAATAGCGCAGTACGGCGCCTCGTTCGCAGTTTATCTCTAATCCCTGCTAACGAGACGCCGTTTTTGCAAGTTTCGCCGCCAACCGAGCTTACTTTGCGGGAGCCGCTGCCGCAGGCTTGGGCTGAATCGAAACGAGCTCTACCTCAAAGACCAAAGTCGCGTTGGGACCAATCACTCCGCCCGCACCGCGCGCTCCGTAGGCCAGATCGGAAGGAATGAAGAGCTCCCACTTCGATCCCACCGGCATCAGTTGTAAAGCTTCGGTCCATCCTTTAATCACTCCGCCGACAGGAAACGTCGCCGGCTTCCCGCCATGCTTGGCCGTACTATCGAACTCCGTGCCGTCCAGCAGCGTGCCCTTGTAATTGCATTCCACGGTGTCTTGCGCGGTCGGCTTCGGACCTTTACCTTCCGTGATTATTTTGTACTGCAGCCCGCTCGGCAGCGTCACTACGCCGTTCTTCGCTTTATTGGCCGCTAGAAATGCGTCTCCATCTTTCTTATTCGTCGTCGCCGCTTCCTGCATCTTTTCCTCCTGTTTTTTCTTCATCTCGCCCTGAAATGCAGTCATTACGGTCTTCACTTCATCGTCGGTCATCTGAGTCTTGCCCGCCAACTCGTCCTTCATACCTCGCACTAGAATGTTGGGATCGATGTCCACCGCATTCTTGCTCATACTCTTGCCGATGTTCATTCCTATGGCGTAGCTGATCTTGTCTTTATCGGTTTTCAACACCAGAGGAGCCGCCGCTGTGTGATGCACCGGTGTTTTCCCTGCCCCAGACGTCTGCGATTTTGCCGCAGGAGTCTTCGTCGCATCGGAAGTTTGCGATTTTGCAGCAGGAGTTTTTGTGGCAGGCGCCTTCGAATCGGATGCCTTCGCAGCCGGTTTCTTCGCATCGGAAGATGGCGGAGTTTGCGAAGCGGGTGCTTGCTGCGCTGGCGCCTGTGCATTATCGGAACTCGGTGTCTGTTGGGCTCTGGCATTTCCAGCCGCCAGAACACATGAGACTAGTATCGTTGCGGTGATAGTTAAGAATTTTTTCATGTCGGTATTTTCGCATTGGAACCCAGAATCCGCAAATCTCCAAAATATGCCGCCGCTGAGCGGCTCACATCGCCGGATTGCTCACCCCTTGCACTTCTACACGTCTTATGTAAAATACGTGTAGAAGGAGGAGGTATAGCGATGCCCGCAAAATCCGATCTTCCCCAAGGCACTCTGGACCTGCTGATCTTGAAAGTCGTCGCTCTCGGTCCTGTTCACGGCTACGCCATCGCCCAACGGTTGCAGCAGGTCTCTCGCGACGTCGTGCAAGTTCCTCAGGGCTCGCTTTACCCCGCGCTGCATCGCCTGGAAAATCGCGGCCTCCTAACCGCCGACTGGAAGGAGACCGATACCGGCCGCGAAGCAAAATTTTATCGCCTTACTCGCAAAGGCCGCGCTCAACTCGAATCCGAAGCCGTAAGCTGGGAGCGTTTGACCGCTGCCGTCAGCCTGATCCTCAAATTGTCTGAAGGAGGTGCCCAATGACTTGGTGGCAACGCCTCTGGCACCGAGCACAAATGGACGAGCAGTTGGAAAAAGAGCTGCACTATCACCTGGAGCAACACGCCAACGACCTGATCGCGCAAGGTCACTCTAAGGACCAGGCGTGGCGCCGAGCCAGACTAGAGCTCGGCGGCCCCGAGCAAGTAAAAGAAAATTGCCGTGACGCTCGCGGCACTCGCTGGCTGGACGATTTCTCACAAGACGTTCGCTTCGCCCTGCGCATGCTGCGCAAAAATCCCGGATTCGCCGCCGTCGCGCTACTGACGCTCGCGCTCGGCGTCGGCGCAACTACCGTGATGTTCACCGTAGTCAACGGTGTTCTGCTGAAGCCATTGCCCTATCCCGAACCGAACGAACTGGTCGCAGTCCACGGCCACACGGAAACCTGGAACACAAAAATTTATGGCGAACAGAACGTCGCCTATCCCGATTTCCTCGATTTGCGGCGTGACGCTCATTCCGTCGAGCTCGCCGGAACTCTCTTCAACAGCGCCACTCTCAGCGAACCGGGCCAGCCAGAATACGTTGACCTGCACGAAATTTCTTCCAATCTTCTTTCTGTCCTGCGCGTGAATCTTCTGCGCGGACGCGCCTTCCTTCCTGAAGAAGACCGCCAAGGCGCCGCGCCCGTCATGATCCTCGGCTACACTTTCTGGCAACAGCACTTCGGCGCCAACCCTACAGTTCTCGGCAGCTCCGTGGTACTGGATCAAAAGCGCTACACCGTGATCGGCATCGCGCTTCCAGGCTTCCGCCAAAATGACGACGAAGCCGACGTTTTCGTTCCACTAGGCCAGGACACTGCGCAATTTCTGAAAAGTCGCGGCCCCCATCCCATTAACGTCATCGCGCGCCTCCGTCCCGGGGTCACGCCTTCCAACGCGCAAGCCGAGCTGCAATTGCTCGCGCATCATTTGTCGCAAGCCTACGCCGACACAAACGCGGATCGCACCTTCCTCGCAGAACCGCTGCACCCGGAAGTGGGAAACGTGCGCTCCACGCTCTGGCTGCTCCTGGGCGCGGTCAGCTTGGTTCTTCTGATCGCCTGCGCGAACGTTGCCAGCCTCATGCTCGCCCGCGCAGTTTCGCGCCAGCGTGAACTTTCCATGCGCGCCGCGCTTGGTGCCGGCCGCGGACGCTTGGTCCGCCAATGTCTCACCGAGAGCGCTGTGCTAGGCCTCACCGGAGGCGTCCTCGGAGTTCTTCTTGCTTACATCGGCCTCCGGCCCTTTCTCGCGTTCTGGCCCGGCAATCTCCCACGCGCGCAAGAAGTCCAGCTCGACTGGCGCGTAATGCTCTTCGCTGTCTCAATCTCACTCTTTAGCGGTTTTCTCTTTGGTCTCGCGCCCGCGCTCCGCACTCCCGCGCGTCATCTTGATGAAACACTCCGGTCCGGCTCTCGCGCAATCACCGGGACCGCGCGCCACCTTCACAGCGTATTCGTGATCTCCGAGATTGCTCTCGCGCTCGTGCTTTTAGTCGCGGCCGCGATGATAGGCCGCACGCTCCTCCGAGTTTCGTCGCTCGACCCTGGCCTCAACATCCATAATGTCCTGGTTACTCGCATGGCGCTTTCTCCCGGAGTTCTCGCCGACCCGGGCCGCATCCGCCCCGCTTGGCAGGATGTAATCGATCGCGCCAGCCGCGTGCCCGGCGTTCAGTCCGTCGCTATCGTTGACACTGTTCCCATGCGCGAAGGCGTCAATCAAATCGGTTACTGGCCCACCGCCAACGTGCCGCCGGAAAACCAGCAGCCCACCGCCTTGGCCACCAGCGTGTCGCCAAATTATTTGGACGTGATGGGCCTGCATCTCCGTCGCGGCCGCTTCTTCACTGATCAAGATCGCGCGGGCCGCCAGCTCGTCGTCGTCATCGACGACGTCCTCGCCCGAAGCGCATTCCCCGGACAAGACCCTATCGGCAAACTTCTCTGGATGCCCAACATGGGTTATGGCCCCTTTACAGTTGTCGGTGTCGTCGGGCACGTGCGCCACTGGGGACTCGCCGGCGACGACCAAGCCCAAGTCCGTGCGCAGTTCTACTATCCCTTCGCGCAACTCCCCGATCAATTTCTGCGCCGCTGGTCCGAGCTGATGTCCGTAGCCGTGCGCACAAACGTCGAACCGTTGAGTGTTGTCGATTCCCTTCGGCAGCAAGTGCGCGGTGCCACCGGCGACCAGGTGGTTTACGAAGTCCGCACCATGGAGCAGTTAGCCAGCGGCACGCTTGCCCGAGAGCGCTTCCTCTTGCTTCTGTTCAGTATCTTTGCGGGATTGGCTTTGATACTCGCCTGCGTCGGCATTTATGGAGTGCTAGCCTATTTAACGAACCAGCGCGTCTCCGAGATTGGCGTGCGCATGGCGCTAGGAGCGCGCCCCGCCGATGTTATGTGGCTGATTCTTCGCGATAGTCTCGCGATGATCGCGGTTGGCGTCGCTGTCGGCACCCTTGTCGCAATAGCAGCCGGACATCTCTTGCGGCACCTAGTGGAAGGAATGCAGCCCACTGGCCCATCGCCCTACGCCATCACCATATCCCTGCTCGTCGCCACTGCCGTGGCGGCAAGCCTAATCCCCGCCCGCCGCGCCAGCCAAGTTGACCCCATGAAGGTTTTGCGCCAGGAATAATCGTGGACTGAGTGTGCTTCTCTCTCAACGAGAGACGATGAAACGAAGATTACAGGTCAAGGTGTCGGGATTTTCGTTTTCGTAGCGCCGCGCTTTAGCGCGGCATCTTGGAAGCCGTCGGCAGCATTCACGTTCTAAAACGCAGAGGTCTAAACTTGTCTTAATTCCGGCCGTTTGTCTTGCGCCATGTCACTTGCGGGCTAAAGACTTCTCTAGCGGAACCAGCCGGAATCCGCGCCCGCCTTGCGCCCTTCTTCCGCCAAATCTTCCAGCGATTGTTGCAGTTTCTCTTTCTGCTCTTCAATCTGCTTGATCTGTCTGTTCCGGTCTTCAATGTAAATTACGCCTGCCGACGCGCCACTCATGGGATCCACAGTGACCGCTCCCTTCTTCTTAATCTCTTCCTGGATTCCCGCGATCTGGCTGTCAAGCTGCGCCATTTGATTTCGAATTCCCTGCGCTCTCCCGCGCCAATACGCTTCGTTGTTGCCGGGAGATCCCGAACCAGCGCTGGCTCCGGAGTTCGCGTATGAATTTCCTCCATACGAAGCTCCTCCACCTTGACTTCCCGATCCCACTGACGAAACACCGTGGCCCGACAGTCCTGACAACTTGTCCTCGGTGTAAACCTTCGTAGTCTCGGTCTTCGGCTTTTGCGCCTTCGCCTGACGCGCAATAGCCCCCAACGATTGTTCCTGCGGCGCTGATTGATCCACCATGTGCGGCTCCGAAGCCGCCTTAGTCTGCGTTTGACTCTGCGTCTGCGCTTGCGCCTGAATTTGGCCCGCCGCAGGCGCTCCCGTCGTCACAGACGACCCTGCCTGCGACGATTGAGCAAACGCCACCGGCCCAACGCACAGCATAAAGCAAGCCGCCGCCATCCAAGGCTTCACCGTAGTGGGCTTTTCATTCGTATTTCTCATCGTTATCTCCTGCACGAACTGTTTTTGACTTCGTAGCGTCGGGCTTCAGCCCGGCATCTCGGCCTGGAATTATGGGAAATTGTCCTAGCTCAACGGTATGTCCCTCTCTCGGTACCGTCAACGCGCGCGACCGCCCGCACATCGTCCAAATTACCTGTCCGCAAGGCCAGTCGCCCAGCAACCTTTCCCCCGTGCGGAGCAACTCATTTCACCAGCAACCGCGAACAATTAATTGTTTCAATACGTACCTGAAGCAGGTTAAAACTTACGCGAGAAACGGAACTCCAATGGAAGCAGGCGTGCCGGGAAGTAGAGCAATCATGTTCTCGTTAGATCTCAGGCGATAGATCGTTCGAGCTGCACGCAGCAAGAGGCTTATGGAAACACTAGCGCAAGACATCCGCTACGCGCTCCGCACCCTAAGAAAATCCCCTGGCTTTGCGCTCGTCGCAATCTTAACGCTGGCTCTCGGCATCGGCGCCTCCACCGCAATCTTCAGCGTGTTGGAAAACATCCTCATCGAACCTTTCCCGTATCCCGACGCTCAGCGCTACATGTCCGTCTTGATCCACAACACCGAGGAGAACGAGCAAGAAGGACGCGCTGACTATAACGGCGCCGAATTTTTGGATTACGTTGACCAAAATCATGTTTTCGACCGCGTCATCGGCAATTCCACAATCGACGTGCTCTATCGCGCGGGCGAAGGCACGCTGCGTTTCAACGGCAATCTCATATCTCCTGGAACGTTTGAATTTCTGGGGATGCCGGCGCTATACGGTCGCGTGGCGCAGCCCGCGGATTACGAGCCCGGCGCCCCTCCGGTTTTCGTGTTGCGTTACAAAACGTGGGTCAATCAATTCGGCGCAGATCCGAACATCATCAACAAAACTTTCGTGTTGAATGACACGCCCCGAACTCTGATCGGCATCATGCCGCCACGCTTCAGTTGGGGCGACGCCGACTTATGGATTCCCGAAAAAATCAGCCGCACCGCCGTCAGTAGCTACGCAGGCGCTTTGCCAACCCGCTATTGGTATTTCCTGGGACACTTGCGCCACGGCGTTTCAATGAAACAAGCCGAAGCTGACATCACCGTGGTAGCCAAGAGGCTCGCCCTCGTTTACCCCAAGGAATATCCAAAACACTTCACCGTCCGCATTCAATCTCTTACCGAGCAAGTAGTCGGCCAGTTTCGCAATACTCTTTACATCGTCCTCGCTGCCGTAGGTTTACTCCTCTTGATCGGATGCGGCAACGTTGCAAATCTTCTCCTTGCCAAAGCCACCACGCGCGAAAAGGAATTCGCTATTCGCTCCGCACTAGGAGCCAGCCGCCGTCGCGTGATTAGCCAACTCCTTGTAGAAAGCTTTATCCTCGCGCTGGCCGGTGCATTGTTGGGAACTCTGTTCGCCTGGATCGGTTTGCGATTCATCGTCGCGCTCATGCCGCAAGACATCATTCCCTCCGAGGCCGTCATCCGCCTGAACCTACCAGTCCTTCTTTTCACGTTGGCCGTAGCCGTTTCCACAGCGCTCCTGTTCGGATTGGTTCCTGCTCTGAAAGCCGCCCGCAAAGATTTGAATGAACCTTTGCGCGACACCGGCAAAGGTCTAACCGGTGGTTTCCGTCACGGAAAATTCCGCAACGCCCTGGTCATCACCGAAGTCGCCCTTTCTCTCACACTCCTGGTGGCTGCCGGACTTTTGATGCGCAGTTTTGTCGCGCTCCGCCAAGTCCATCTCGGCATGCAACCGGATCACATTTTCGTCACCAGGATTGCGCTTCCCGTGGAACGCTACAAAACAGCCGACCAAATTGCCGCCTTTTATCGGCCATTGTTGCAACGTATAAAAGCGCTGCCAGGAGTTGTGGATGCCACGGAGACCACTGCGCTCCCTCCCTACGGCGGCATCGACACCGAAATCGAAATCCCCGGCAAGTCGCACTCGGAAAAATGGAACGCGGTCGTTTGTCTTTGCAGCGAAGGATATTTCCCAGTCCTGAAAATCCAATTCCTGGAAGGACGCCCGTTCAACGAGTCGGAAGCGAACGCAGCGCGCAAAGTCGCGGTAGTGAATCAAACATTCGTGAAAAAATATTTGACTGGCGATAATCCCATCGGCAAACAAGTCCAAATCAAGCAGCTTTCCGAATTCGCGGATAAAGTTTCCGACCCCACTTTCGAAATCGTTGGTGTAGTCGCCGACGTCAAAAATAACGGCCTTCAGGAACCACCCGGCCCGGAACTCTGGATCCCCTACACCGTAACCGGTTCCGCCTTCCGCGGCATCCTGGTACGCACTGCGCAAGAGCCGCTCTCCATGATGAACACCGTGCGCCACGAAATCTGGGCCACTGACTCCAACGCCGCTCTCACACTCACCGGCACCCTCGAAGGCTACATCAGCCAATGGTCTTACGCCGGTCCCCGCTTCGGCTTCATGTTGATGATGATCTTTGCTTCCATCGGACTGATTCTGGTCACAATCGGTGTTTACAGCGTGCTCGCCTACACCACCGCGCAGCGCACCCAGGAAATTGGAATTCGCATGGCCCTCGGCGCTGAAAGCTCCGACGTTCTTAAGATGGTAATCCGCATGGGACTCCGCCTCGTGGCCATCGGTGTCGCCGTCGGCCTGCTGGCCTGCCTCGCCATGGGAAAAATCATCGCCACCCAGCTCTGGGGCGTCTCCGCCTACGATCCCTGGACCCTAGCTCTCGTCCCCACTCTCCTGCTCCTCACCGGACTAGTCGCCTGCTGGCTCCCCGCTCGGCGAGCCTCCCTCGTCGATCCCCTAATCGCTCTCCGCCACGAATAATCGCCCGACAAGCGCCCCGTATCGACGTTCTCGCTCTTCGATAGATACAAATATCGTTATATACTCCCGCTCGCACTATCTTTGCGACCACCTCAACCGCCGTGAGCGCCCCTATGGCCGATGAAAAACTCCGCGCCTTTTTCAGCGACTTTCTAGTCAAGGCCGAAGTCCTCATCTATACCGTCCTTGCTCTGTTGATCTTTATAACCGCCCTGGGCAGCATCGCAAGCGCCGGCAAATTGCTCTGGGATGGCTTCGCTCATTGGAGCATTGCGAGTCAAACATTGGCCGTGCTGGACCAGCTTCTTCTCGTATTGATGCTCGTCGAAATCCTCCACACCGTGCGCATTTCCATCCACTCTCACGTTCTCGTCACCGAACCGTTTCTTATCGTCGCCTTGATTGCCTCCATTCGGCGTATCCTCGTGATCACTTTGGAAGCTGCCTCACTCACCAAAGGTGGAATCTGGTCTGCCGATGGTGCCAGCATATTTAAAGCGAGTATGGGTGAACTTGGGCTGTTAGGATTCCTAATCCTCGCCTTGGTGGTTTCCATCGCCATTCTCCGACGCTACGCGCCCACCCCGAAAAACGACGAAAGCTAAGCAACGATAGTCTCTCTTCGTTGACTTGCCTTCTCTCCCACCCTAAGATGTGCGCCGATGCCCGAAACTCCATCTCGAATAGGCCAGACCATCTCGCATTACCGAATCACAGAAAAGCTCGGTGGCGGCGGTATGGGCGTAGTGTACAAAGCCGAGGACACCACCCTGCGCCGCTTCGTGGCCCTGAAGTTTCTGCCGGACGAAGTCGCGCGCGACCCGCAAGCGTTGGAACGGTTTCGCCGCGAAGCGCAGGCCGCCTCCGCCTTGAATCATCCAAATATCTGCACCGTTTACGAAATCGGCGATCAGGACGGCCACGCCTTCATCGCCATGGAGTATCTGGACGGCGTGACGCTGAAACATCGCATCGGCGGCCAGCCGATGGAAATGGACGCCATTCTTGATTTGGGCATTCAAGTGGCGGAGGGCCTCGACGCGGCCCACGCCGAAGGAGTGGTTCACCGCGATATAAAACCCGCCAATATTTTTGTCACCAAGCGCGGCCATGCAAAGATTCTCGATTTCGGCCTGGCCAAGCTGGCGCCCTCGCCTCGCATCGCCCAGGGCGTCGGCGTTTCCTCCATGCCCACCGTCGGGGCCGACATGTTGACCAGTCCCGGAGCGACCGTCGGCACCGTCGCTTACATGTCGCCTGAGCAGGTCCGCGGCAAGGAGCTCGACGCCCGCACCGACCTCTTTTCATTTGGCGTGGTGCTCTATGAAATGGCCACCGGCGTTCTTCCCTTTCGCGGCGACACATCCGGAGTGATCACCGACGCGATTCTGCACCAAGCTCCCGTGGCTCCGGTGCGCCTTAATCCCGACGTTCCGCCAAAGTTCGAAGACATCATCAACAAGGCGCTCGAAAAAGAGCGCGACCTGCGTTATCAGTCGGCGCCGGAAATGCGCGCGGATCTGAAGCGCCTTCGGAGAGATACGGATTCCGGCCGCATTCCCGCGTCCGCCGAAAGCAGTCACCAGAATGTCGCCGCCGCGCCTTCCGGCTCCCCGGCATCAGTTCGTAGCGTCAGCGATGCGGCTGCGAAGCCCATATCCACAAGGGGGAGCTGGAAATATATTCTCGCTGCGATGTGCGCCATCATCGTGCTGGCAGCGTCGTTCGCCGCATTTCACTTTTGGAATCACGCAAGCGCGCCAATTGTCACCGGTCAAGTTAAGAAAATCAGCCACTGGAATAAGCCCATGGAGCGCGCAGCGCTTTCGCCGGACGGCCATACAGTAGCATTCGGCTCGCCGGTGAGCGGAACGTTCCAGGTCTTTGTGATGCTCACCTCCGGTGGCGAGCCGCTTCAGCTCACCTCCGACCAAGGGGACAAGAGCGTGGATGGTTTTTCGTTTGACGGCGGTGAGATTTTCTATCAGCGCAATCTCGGCAACTATGAAATCTGGGCTGTCCCCACTCTTGGCGGCGCACCGCGGAAAGTATTGACCGGCGCGGCAGCGGTTCCATCCGCGGACGGCAATTCTCTTTTCTACTTGAAGCCGCCAGCCCCAACGATATTCCGCGCAGACAAGTCCGGGGTCGGGGCGCAAGAAATCTTCACGTTCGACACCGCGGGCGGTTATCCAGTTGGAATACTCCCTTACCCCGGTGGCGATGCTCTGCTGGTGGCCACGACGGCCTCCGCTTTAAGCGACGCTCGGGTTCACAAAGTGACGATCTCAACCCATTCACAGTCCGATCTAGGCGAAGTACCGGGAGATGTGGGCCGCCCAGGATGGGCCGAGGCCGGAAAGTCCCTGCTTTTTAGCCACACTGTTAACGGACTGACGAACATCTGGAAATACGATTTGGCAGACCGCTCGTTGACGCAAGTAACCTCAGGCGCCGGTCCCGACCTTTCACCAATGCCAGACCCCGGCGGAAAGGGTTTTTATTATGTCAATGGAAAATCGTCCGGCTTTCTCACCGCTTACCACGTGCGCTCGAAAGAATCCGTGGACCTCGTTTCCGAGATTGCCAGCCAGCCTTCAATTTCGCCAGACAGCAAGCGTGTGATGTACATCACTTCTCCTGAGGCGAACCACTTCGAACTCTGGGTGTCCGACATCGACGGGAAGAACAAAGTCAAGGTGGTTTCCTCGGAACACTTGGCCACCGGCATGTGGTCGCACGACAGCAGCAAGATTAATTACGTGGATTCCGCAAACAAGACGAGCCGCATTTACGTTTCGGGGGCAGATGGCAGCAACATTCACGAAGTGCCATGGAACGGGGAATTTGTCGCCACAAGTCTCTGGGATAGTAATGATAGGGCCCTTTACCTCGGTGCGTTCCAACCACCCTCGGAAATATCCGCTTGGAAAGTAAACCTTGACGGTTCTGGCTTGCGCACAGTCTCGACTGCGTGTGCGTTTCCAGCCGACGTGAGTGCGGACGGAAAATATGCGGTCGCCTTTGTCGTAAGAGGTGATCGCGCGGGAATCTACCAGATTTCTCTCGCCGACGGTAAATGCGACGAGTTGATTCCCGGAGCAGTGACTTTTGGCGTCGTATTCGCTCCGGATCACAAATCGTTCTTGTATGCCGTGGCCGCCCGCGGACAAATGACGATCTACCGCCAACCCTGGATCGATGGAAAACTGGCCGGCCCGGTTCAGGTCGCGCTAACGCTTCCCTTTTCGTTCAGCATCGCCTTCAGCGGCAACGGCTACGACTTCTCGCACGACCTTTCCACCTTCGTTTACGCGCGCCCCGGCGGCCAGCACGATCTCTATTTCCTGAGCCAAAAATAGCTCGCACTCTTTTGAAGTGATCACCTTGGAAGGCGACCCACTCGCCAAAGGTAGCATCTGGCCCGCCGACGGTGCCAAGCATGCGTGCGCCGATGTCTGAAACTCCATCTCGAATCGGGCTGCTGACGCTACGGAACCGCTCTGCAAGGAGGCCGGGTTGTCAGCGGAGGCCTTCGACCAGATATTCGGTCGAGAGGGAGGGGTGGTATTGGTAGGCGTAACCGTTTCCGTCGCGCGAGGCGGTGACGCTGAAACCGTTCGCGAGCGCGGGAACTCCGGGAAGAGTTACGGTGTGCGAATGGCCCCGTGAACATTGCGCGAATCAGCTACTGGAAACAAACCGACGAACGATGCCAGGCTTTCCCGACAACCGCCGGGCCATTTGCTTCACAGGTCGCTGGCATCACGCTGGTCTTCCTGATGCTCGCTACTGTGGCGAGCCCTGCAATTCACGAATGACCTTTCTACCATCGTTTATGCGCGCACCTGCTGGCCACCCCGATCTCTGTCTTCTACGCCAGAAATAAATCCTCACCATGGAATAATCTGCTCATTGATTGCTCTTGGGTTGAGTGAACAAGTCCACCGCCTCGCACCCTTGTCTTTCAAGAAAAAACTCCTATCATTGTCCCGATGAATATTGGCTTCAGTAAAGGCGCTAACAAAGGCGGCCAGCCGGCGTCTCAACAGTATTGCCCTGCGAGTCTCAGAACACGGTACTTGCGCATGAAGACCACTATCGAGGCGGGCCGGTTTAGTAGTGAGTTAAGTCGCCAAATTGCGGGATCAAGAACCCTTGTAAGTTACACAAAACAAAGACCGACGACCTGCTCAAATCGCCAAAAAATGCAAAAATCCACATTGCAATTGTCAACCGTCAGCCGACCTTTTTCCGTGTGTCCCGAAACCCTTCACCCAGCGAATGTTTGTCCCTGTACCGGAGCCGCGCAACCGATCGTAGAAGCGTACGGACCTCGGCAGGCGTCTAAAGCTTGTGTGGTACAATTTAGTTTTGGCGCACAGTGAGGTCGCATGCAATCTCAGCCATCATCTAAGCGTGGAATCGTTGTACTAGTCGCCGTCCTCGGCATTTCGGCCGTCTTGGGAGGCCTCTTCGGCCCCACGCTCAGAGCCCGCGCCTCCACCACCGCGACTTCCGCCAGCTCTGACGCCCAGCTCCAGGACTCGGTGAAGAGCTTTACCCGCGTTCTCTCTGTCGTTGAGCGCAATTACGCTGACCCGGTTGACACCGACAAAGTAATCTACGACGGCGCTATCCCCGGCATGCTTCACGTCCTCGACCCGCACTCAAATTTTTTTGATCCCAAGCAGTACGCGCTCTTCAAAGAAGAGCAGCAGGGAAAATATTACGGCGTCGGTATGACCATCTCGCAGCGCGATAACCAGACCGTCGTCCTCGCTCCATTCCCTGGCTCGCCCGCTTACAAAGCCGGCATACGCCCCGGTGATATTGTTTTGAAGGTCGAGGGAAAATCCTGCGACGGTCTCACCGGCACGGAAGTCGCGGAAATGCTCAAAGGCCCCAAGGCCACCGTTGTCCACATTTCACTCGGTCGCGAAGGCTGGGACAAACCCATAGAAGTCGCGGTCACCCGGGATGAAATTCTGCGTCCTGCCGTCGAGTATTTCACCATGGTCAGACCCGGCATCGGTTACGTTCGCTTGGTATCTTTCAGCGAAACGACCGATAGCGATGTGGCCGACGCATTGAAGCAACTCGATTTCCCCAAGCTCGACGGCCTCATCCTGGACCTGCGCAACAATGGCGGCGGGCTACTCAGCCAAGCCGTTGGTCTCTCCGATATGTTCCTGGACAAGAATGAAATAGTTGTCTCGCATCGCGGACGTTCTTCCCCGGAGCGCCGCTACTACGCCGTGCGCGGAAACCAAGGTCTTGAAGTCCCCATCGTCGTTCTCATCAACGGCCAAAGCGCCTCCGCTTCCGAAATCGTTGCAGGCGCCATACAGGACCATGACCGTGGCTTGATCGTCGGCGAAACCAGTTTCGGAAAAGGCTTAGTCCAAACTCAGCTTCCGCTCAGCGAAGACACCGCCCTGCTGCTCACCACCGCGCGTTACTACACGCCCAGTGGTCGTTTAATTCAACGCGATTACAAGAACGTTTCGCTTTACGATTATCACTACAACCCGCAAAAGCCCAAGCAGCCGGAAGTGAAGCTTACTGACAGTGGCCGCCAGGTCTTCGGACAGGGCGGCATCACTCCTGACGACTTCGTCGCCGCTCCCAAGCAGGACGATTTTCAGCAGTCGCTCTATCGCCGCGGCGTTTTCTATGCCACCCCGCAAGGTGTTGGCGATTTCACTCGCTTCTACCTCAGCGCGAAGCCGGATGTGACCAAGGACTTTGTGGTGACTGACGAGGTCATCAACGAGTTCCGCAAGTACCTTTCAAACCAGCACATCAAGTACACCGAGCCTGAAATTCAGGAGAACTTGACCTGGCTGAAATGGCAGATCAAGCGCGAAGTTTTCACCAGCGTTTTCGGATTGAACGAAGGCTTCAAAGTCGCGCTGCAGGACGACCCGCAGCTCGATAAAGCCATCGAGTTGATCCCGCAATCCCGGGCGCTTTACCAAAACGCGCGCAAGATCGTGGCCGAGCGTCAAGCTGGACAGACTTCTCATCCATAAAGCGATTCGGGCCGCGGAACTCCAGCCGCAACCATCTGCGGCCATACGACTTAGCCCGACAGGTTTTGACCTGTGGCGCTCTGTGTATTGCTCCTAAAGTCACGCTTCCTGTAATCCCATTCGACCGCGGCTCGTTAGAATCGTATCCTCAGTAGAAGCCAGATCCCCCTAGGTTAGGCATGAACGCGCCAGTCACTGCCCTCAACCGATTCATGAGCCGCGCCCCGCGGATGTCGCCCGTATGCTGGGCCTTGACCGTGGGCTGGGCCGTCATTGTCGGCGGCTACTGCCTTGCCGCGCTGACGATCTCGACCGGCAAGGGCCTAACCGCCTTCGGCGACATCTTTCAGTGCCTCGCCGCCCTCTTCGCCTGCGTTGGACTGATGATGAATTCGTCGATCCCCGAGCGGCGAACGCGGCTGTTCTGGTTGCTCCTCGCATTGGGATGTGCCACCTGGTTCGTCGGCCAATCCATCTGGACCTACTTCGAAGTGATTCTGCGCAAGGAAACTCCCAACCCTTTCATCGGCGACGTAATTCTCTTCTTGCATCCCGTCCCAATGATTGGCGCGCTGGCGCTGAAGCCTCACGATCGCCGCGACGACTTAAACGTCCACACCGGCTATTTGGACTTCACGCTGCTGCTGGTTTGGTGGGTTTACCTATACCTCTTCGTGGTAATTCCATGGCAATACATCGCGCCCAACGTGCAGACCTACGGCTTCATGTACGATCATCTGGCCGCGGCAGAAAATCTTCTGCTGGCGGTGGGTTTCGCGCTACTGATGAATCGCTCGAAGGGGAAATGGCGGGAAGTCTATGCCCATCTTTTCAGTGCCTCCCTGCTGTACGCCGCGGGTTCCTACATCACCAATCGTGCGATTGACCGCCAGGACTATTACACCGGCAGCGTCTTCGACCTGCCTCTCGTCGCGTCATTCATATGGTTCGGAACCGCAGGCTTTGTCGCGTACAGCGTGAAGCCCCAGCGGCAGGAAGCGCCCGAGCCAAAGAGTGACGAACGGAACTGGGCTTTCTTGCTGTCCCGAGCTGCGGTCATTTCCATTCCTCTGATGGCGCTGTGGGCTCTTTGGTTCAGCGCAAATCCATCTTCAGTGCAAACGTTCAGGTTCGGTGTAGCCCAAGTGACCCTACTCGCCGTTGCCATGCTCACGTTCTATCGCCAGCGTTTGGTGGACCGCGACAGGATGCGTCTGCTGGAAGCCGCGCGCGAATCTTTCGATAACTTGAAGCATGTTCAGGAACAAATGATTCAGACCGAGAAGCTCGTTTCGCTCGGTCAACTGGCTGCCGGCGCGGCGCACGAAATTAACAATCCGCTAGCCGGAATCCTGGGGTATTCCGATTTATTGGTGGATGACCCTGCTCTCGCCGATCGCCAGCGCGTGGTCGCAGATAAAATCCGCACCCTGGCGCGCAGAATCAAGACACTGGTCACAAGCCTTCTAAGTTTTGCGCGGCGCGTTCCCACCGAGAAAACGCTCCTCGACATAAATCAGGTAATCGCCACCGCCCTGCATCTAAGCAACCTGGATTTGCGAGGCCGTCACATCGAAGTGGAAACTTACCCCGCGTTCGATTTGCCCACGGTTCGCGGCGACTCTAACCAGGTTCTGCAAGTATTCTTCAACTTGATCAGCAACGCCGTTGACGCGCTGGAAGAAGTGGGCGGCGGCAAGCTGATGATTCGCACTTCGCACAGCGACACCAGAATCGTCGTGCAATTTTCCGACACCGGCGCAGGAATAAAACATCCGCAGCAAGTCTTCGATCCGTTTTTCACCACCAAGCCCGTCGGCAAAGGCACCGGTTTGGGCCTAAGCATCTGCTACGGAATCATGCAAGAGCATGGCGGCAGAATCGATTGCTTCAACCGCCCCGAAGGCGGCGCAACATTCGTCGTCGAATTTCCCACCGAAATGGAACCCATCTACGCCGCTGACCCACCCGAAGCCGTCGAATCAAAATCAACCTAGCGGAGCCAGACTCGTGGGAGAAAATCTTCAACAGATCATTTACGTGACGCGGCGCTATCCCGCAGAAGTTGTCGGGCTTCTGTTGATCTTCGGCGCCGGTTTTCTATCCCTACATGTTCAACTTAGAATGGTCAGAGCGGGCTACAAAACATCAAGCTCCGTCTTCTGGAATCCTTGGACTGCGCTTGGCGGATATTTAAACATGCGAGCCAAGTACGACTGGTCTCCATGGCCCGTGTATCTTATAACTGCCTGTCTCATCCTCGGAACGATAGTTCTGGTATTTGGCTTGTCACGGCCCTAGCAGCGCTTACGAGCCAAACTTCCTCGCTTACCTGGGTTATCATCGCCAACTGACTTGGAGGACGTGTTGAAGACGCGGTTGCTGGTGATTGTCGCAATCCTAGGAAGCGTGACGCTGCTCACAGCGTATTTGTCCGCGCGCATCAGTCGCGAGAAAAGCGGCACACTGTTTGGCGGCATGATCAATCCAGTCGTCCCAGCCGCTGCCCGGCGCTCAGGCGAGTTGAAAACGCGGGCAGTTGTGCTGATTGTGATGGACGGGTTTCGTTGGCAGGAAGTGTTCGACGGGCCAGAGCACGATTTGATGGACGAGAAACATGGCGGCGTGCAGGATGTGAAGCAATTGCGCAAAGATTTCTGGCGCGACACGCCGGCAGAAGGACGCAAGGCTCTAATGCCATTCCTTTGGAGCGTCATCGCCGAAAAGGGTGAGATCTACGGCAACCAACACAAGGGCAGCATCGCGCAAGTCACCAACGGGCTAAAATTCTCATATCCTGGCTATAACGAAATGACCACCGGGCAGGCGGACAAACGAATCGATAGCAACGAGTACGGCCCGAACCCAAACACTACGGTTTTCGAGTGGCTGAACAACCGGCCTGAATTTCACGACCAAGTCGCAGTCTTCGCCACCTGGGACGCGTTCAACGATATTTTCAACCTAAAACGCAGCGGCCTTTTTGTGCGGGCCGGCTGGGATTTGCCGTGGGCTCAGCAACTCGCTCCGCGCGAACAATTGCTCAAGAAACTGTATGAAACCACCACGCGCGTGGAAGATGACGACACGTTCGACTCCTTCACGCACGAAGATTTGATGGACTACCTTGAGCGGCACACCCCGCGCGTCCTCTTCGTCGGCTACGGCGGCACCGACGACTGGGCCCACGAAGGCAAGTACGATTTGGTGCTCCAAGCCGCGCATCAGGACGACCAGCACATCGAGGAACTGTGGAACACCATGCAGTCCATGCGCGCCTATCACGACAAGGTGACTTTCATCATCACCACGGACCACGGCCGCGGCGGCGGCCTCGAGCAGTGGAAGGACCACGACAAGGATATCGATGGAGCCGAAAATATCTGGATTGCGGTGATCGGGCCGGACACGCCGGCACTCGGCGAAATGAGGAATGTTCCGCGAGTGACGCAGAGCCAGATTGCCGCCACCATCGCCGCACTCCTGGGACAGGATTACCGCGCCGCAGTTCCGTCAGCCGCCCCGCCGCTGCCAGTCGTTGCAGGATGGCCGAGCGGAGTGACAGCCGCCGTTCCCGCAACAAGATAGCGGCCACGTCGCGCACGTTTGTTCCCACACCATCCGTAGAGGCGCGGCCTGCTGCGCCCGCTGAAACCCCGGCAATAACTATCCGAGGGAGGCAACCACGGATACATCCCGGCGCCGATCGTTATACGGTCTGCGCGTGCTACCCGACCAAGGTGACCGGTCGCTCGGTACCCAGGATTTTGCGCTTTAGTACTACTAATGCTTTGACAACAGCCTGGCACGCGGGTCGCTCAGAGGTCTGCCGCAATGCTTCATACTGGAACTCAACTAGGGTCCCGGTGCTAAGTCGGACGACTCAATGGAGGGAGTGCGATGGATGTTCCTGTAGCCGTTCCGACGGCCCCCGCGGTACCCGCAGCCTCAACTGTCCCTGCTGCGGCTCCTGTAGCAACTAACGTCATCATTGCAACGATGTTGCGCGCCGCGCCGAAAATCAGCGATCTGATTTTTTCTCCTGGACGCGCGCCGCAAGTGGAAGTCAACGGCGAGCTCGTGCAGCTTAAAATCCCCGGCGTGGGAATGCTGAAGCCGGACGACACCGCGCGAATCGCCAGCGATTTGATGGGCCGCAGCAAACACGCCATGGAAAAGCTCAAGGAAGAAGGATCCTGCGACATTTCTTACAGCGTTCCGAAGCTTTCCCGTTTTCGCGTGAATATTTTCACGCAGCGCGGCAGTTGCGGCATCGTGATGCGCGTGATTCCCACCGATGTCCCGGATTTTAAATCGCTCAATCTGCCCGCTGAACTGAATGAAGCGGCTGCCCTTCGTCCCGGAATCGTTCTGGTTACCGGGCCGACCGGGAGCGGCAAATCTTCCACTCTGGCTGCCTTCGTGGACAAAATTAATCAAACCAAAGCCTGCCATGTAATCACCATCGAAGATCCCATCGAGTTTCTTCACCAGCACAAATTGGCAACGATTCACCAGCGTGAATTGCACACCGACTGCCCAAGCTTTGCCATGGCTTTGCGGGCCGCGTTGCGCCAAGCGCCCAAATTGATCCTCGTTGGCGAAATGCGCGACAAGCAAACCATCGAGGTGGCGCTGGAAGCGGCCGAAACCGGCCACATGGTCTATTCCACGCTGCATACGATTGATGCTTCAAAGACGGTGGAAAGAATCATTGGCGTGTTTCCACTGGAAGAACAGAACGCGATTCGCGGCCGCCTGGCCAAATCTTTTCGCTACATTATTTCGCAGCGCTTGATCCCCCGTATTGATGGAAGCGGCCGCGTGGCGGCATTCGAGATTCTGAAAGCGACCATACGAACGCGCGAGTACGTGCAGAAAGGCGAGTCCGAAGGCAAGTCTTTGCTCGACGCGATGCGCGACGCCGAGAATGGCGAAATGCAGTGCTTCGACGATGAAATCGAGAAGATGATTCGCGCCGGCGTGATCGATATGGAAACCGGGCTTTCATACTGTACGAACCAGGGCAACTTGCGGCTATGTCTCGCCGATTTCGTGGAAGCGCAGCGGAATAAAACGCCGGGAAGCCGCGTGGTTAAGCCGCCAAGTGCTGCGCCTAAAGCTGCTCCTGCGTCTTACTCGGGAAAACCGTCCAGCGTCCCCGTTGCACCGGACCCAAATCTGGACACCGAACTCGAAATCGAGCGGTAGATTGCGGCGAGTATTTTCACCGCTTCGAGGATTTGTGGCCCAGGAAAATCGTATGACGGGGTCCGCCGCCCTTTAAGCGGCCACGCACGCTTTGCACCTCCACATCGAATCTGCCGTGCCGCATGCGTTGCTCAAACTTTCGATCCTCTCGAGCTGACCAGACTGCCAGCATCCCATCCATCTTCAGCGCCGCAAACGCGATAGCAATCCCGCGGTCGTCATAAAGCCGCGCGTTGTTGGAAGAGGATGCAAACGCGGCCGGCCCGTTGTCCACATCCAGCAGAATTGCATCGTATTGTCCGGGTCGCGAGCTCAGCGTAATGGCGACGTCCTTGATTTCAATTTGCACTCGCGGATCCTGCAACGGGTCTCCGGCAAGCGTGCCGAGCGGGCCGCGATTCCATTCCACTACCTCGGGGACGATCTCGGCGACAACCACTTTCGCGGCGGGCGGCAGAACATCGAGCGTGGCTCGCAGCGTGAAGCCCATTCCCAAGCCCCCGATCAGCACACAGGGCTGCCCCAGCTTGCGCGCCCGTTGGCAGGCGAATGTCGCCAGCGCTTCCTCCGAGCCGTGCATGCGGCTCGACATCAATGGCTTCCCGTTGGCGAGGATGATGTACTCGTCGCCGCGCCGCATCAGTTTCATGACGGTGCCGTCGCCAGAAACAGCCTGCCCGAGCAACTCCAATGTCTTCACGCAGGTGATGTTACAGCACCGGAAAACGTAAGTAAAAAAACGCATGTGCGCAAAGTGCCCGAACTGGTTTTCAGGGCGCAAAAAAGGTACATTCTTGGTCGCTCGAAAAAAGCTATTGGGAAAGTTTTTTGTTAACGGAAGTCTCGTCGGCACGTCTGAGTGCATGAGCTTGTCCGGTTTCTTAAAGGAGCATATGCAATGTTTCGTACATTACTGACCGTGGCGTTGGCGCTTTTCATGTCGGCCGTGGCCGTGCGCGCCCAGACCGTGGATGAAATTATCGCCAAGAACGTTCAAGCGCATGGCGGGATGGAAAAGATGAAATCCGTGCAAACGATCCGTATGACTGGAAAGTTTGATGCCGGCTCTTTTCGCGCGGGTTTCATGCAGGAGAACAAGCGGCCCGACAAAGTCCGCGAGGAACAAATCATTCAAGGTTTGGCGGCCATTCAGGCATATGACGGAAAAGTGGGCTGGCAAGTAAATCCCTTTGGCGGCCGTCGCGATGCGGAGTTGCTGTCGCAGGACGACCTGAAGGGCCTGATAATCGATGCGGACATCGATGGCCCGCTCGTGGATTACCAACAAAAGGGACACAAGGCCGAGCTGGTGGGCCACGATTCGGTGGAAGGAACAGACTGCTACAAGATCAGGCTCTCGCTGAAAAACGGAGA
Source organism: Candidatus Acidiferrales bacterium (assembly GCA_050012395.1). Taxonomy (GTDB): domain Bacteria; phylum Acidobacteriota; class Terriglobia; order Acidiferrales; family UBA7541; genus Palsa-295. The sequence continues at coordinate 20,385 of JBEKHG010000022.1, read as the reverse complement.
CGTCCGGCTCTATTTTCTGGACACCGATTCTTTTCTCGAACTGAAAATCGAAACGCAGAGCAATATCCGCGGGACGGTTCAGTATTCCGAAACATACTTCGGCGATTACGAAGAAGTGAAAGGGCTGTACTACCCGTTCGCATTTGAAGGCGGAGCAAAAGGGGATACCAATCGCGTGAAGTATTCCGTGGAAAAAATGGAAATCAACATACCGATCGAGGATTCAGTTTTTGCCATGCCTGCCGCCGCCAAACCCGAAGCGACGCCTGCGGGAGGTGCACAGTGATCTGCCGGACAGCGCCGCGCCATATTTCGAATGACAAGCTTACCGACCTTTTTCTCCTCTATAAAACCGTCGCTACAACGGCTGGAATCTTGATTTTGATTTCAGCGTTTCTACTTCCCTTTCGGGTTATGGCGCAAGACGTGAAGGTTGACTCCGACACCATTTCAGGTCTGGGAGCGCGAAATATTGGCTCGGCCACGATGAGCGGCCGCGTCTCAGCGCTGACTGCCGTAAAGGAGGACGGCCGCTTGACCGTGTACATCGGCGCGGCGAGCGGCGGCGTCTGGAAATCCGTGAATGGCGGGACAACCTTCAAACCGGTTTTTGACAAGCAGACCGCGCAATCGATCGGCGCAATCGCGATCGACCCATCTGCGCCCAAAACAATTTGGGTTGGCACCGGAGAATCCTGGACGCGCAACAGCGTTTCGCTCGGTGATGGTATTTACAAGTCCGTCGATGGCGGCGAGAACTGGACCAACGTTGGCCTGAAGAATTCCGAAAGAATTTCGAAGATCCTCATCGATCCCACGGATACCAAGACCGTGTATGTCTGCGTTCCGGGGAAACTCTGGAGCGATAGCGAAGACCGTGGCGTTTATAAAACCACCGACAACGGCCAGTCCTGGACGAAAATCCTGAAGGGCGCAAATTTGTCCACGGGCTGCTCCATGATGTCGATGAACCCCCGCGATCCAAAATCTATTTATGTGGGCATGTGGGATTTTCGGCGCAAAGGCTGGACCTTCCGTTCGGGAGGCGAAAATTCCACCGCACCCAGCGGAAGTGCGTTCTTTCGGACCTCAGACGGCGGAGCAACCTGGACTGAACTGGACGAGAAAACCGCTACGGGCCTTCCTGCAAAGCCCTGGGGGCGCATTGCAGTAGCCGTAGCGCCCTCGAATCCCAATGTTGTGTATGCCTTGATCGAATCCAACCACAGCGCGCTGTATCGCAGCGGAGACGGCGGAAAGACCTGGCAGGAACGCGACCGCAGCAATTGGATGGTCTGGCGCCCGTTCTATTTCGCCAATCTGATCGTGGATCCGAAGGACGAAAATAAACTTTACAAGCCGGACCTTCTCCTGATCATGAGCAGCGACGGAGGAAAGAGTTTCAGCGTGATTTCCGGCGCAGCGCACGGCGACTTTCATGATGTTTGGGTGGACCCCGAAAATCCGCAGCGTTTGATCGCCGGGGATGATGGCGGCGTTTGGTATTCCTATGACAGCGGAAATACCTGGTGGAGAGCTTACAACTTGCCCATTTCGCAGTTCTACCATGTCAGCGTTGACCAGGACGATCCCTACCATGTTTTTGGCGGCTTGCAGGACAACAGCGTGTGGATAGGAGATTCGGCCTACCCCGGAGGAATTTCGAATAGCCGCTGGGAAAACCTTTTGGGCGGAGACGGTTTCTGGGCCTTTCCGGATCCGGTGGATCCAAATTACGTCTATGCCGAATCGCAAGGTGGAGAAATCGCGCGCGTGAATCGTCGCACGCTCGAAGGCCGTTCGATCAAGCCGCAGCCAAACTACGGTGAGAAAAAACTTCGCTTCAACTGGAACACGCCGATACACATGAGTCCCAATGAAAAAGGGACGATCTATATCGGGGCTCAATTTTTGTTTCGCTCACGCGATCACGGGCAAACCTGGGACCGTATTTCACCCGACCTAACCACCAACGATCCCGAAAAGCAGAAGCAGGAAGAATCCGGCGGCGTGACGGTGGACAACTCCGACGCGGAAACGCACACCACAATTTATTCCATCAGCGAATCACCCAGGGACGGCCAAACGATTTGGGTCGGCACCGATGACGGCAACTTGCAGCTAACGCGTGACGCAGGGAAAAACTGGACCAACGTTGTCGGAAATGTGCCGGACTTGCCGAAAGCTTCGTGGGTTTCCTGGGTTGAGGCCAGCCGGTTCGATCCTGCCACGGCGTATGCGGTTTTCGATCGGCACACATTCGGTGACATGGACCCGCACGTTTATAAAACCACCGACTACGGGAAAACCTGGACGCTCGTGGTAGCCAAAGATTCGGGAATACGTGGATTTGCGCACGTTATCAAGGAAGACACCGTTTCGCCGAATCTGCTATTTCTGGGCACCGAGTTTGGACTGTGGATTTCGCTCGATGGCGGCAAGCAGTGGGCACAGTACAAGGGCCACGAATTCCCCGACGTCCCGGTGCGCGACATCGTGATTCATCCGCGCGAATCGGATTTGGTGCTGGCGACTCACGGACGCGGGATATGGATCGTTGACGACATCACGCCGCTTCGAAAGCTCACTCCTGACGTTCTGGCGCAGGAGGCGGTTTTCGTTCCAGGAAAGCCTGTGCAGCAGCGGCTCATTGCCAATGGCGGCTGGCCGGAAGGAAACGCAACGTTCTTCGGACCCGATCCACCGGACGCAGCGTTGATTACCTATTTCCAGAAGAAGCGGCACATCTTCGGGAAAATGAAGATTGAGATTTTTGACGATCAGAATAAGTTGGTTGACACGGTTCCGGCGAACAGCCGGCGTGGTTTGAGTCGTATCGAGTGGTCCATGCGGCTGAAAGCGCCACGCGTTCCCCCAGCGGCCACCGCTGCGTTCGAGGCTGCACAAGGACCGCGTGTGGTGCCGGGCACTTACACCGTGAAAATGACGCGTGGCAAGGATACCTTCACCACCCCGCTGGTCCTGACCATGGATCCCCGCGCGAAATATACCGCCGAAGATCGTAAGGTGAACTTCGACGCTACCATGCGCGTTTACAACCTGCTGGACGATATGACCTTTGACGTGGACCGCATCAACTCCGTGCGGGAGGCCCTCGCGGAACGCGCTGCCAAGCTTAATCCGAGGGATTCTTTCCGCAAGGAACTTGATGATCTTGCAGCACAAACGGAAGACATTCGCAAGAAGATCGTCGCCACCAAAGAAGGCGGCGCGGTTACGGGCGAAGAGCGCATCCGCGAGAAAACCACGCAACTTTACGGCGCGTTAGTGAGCTACGAGGGTCGTCCCGCGGACTACCAGGTCGCCCGCATCGATTCGCTGAAGCGCGAGCTCGACGAAGTTATGAAAGAGTTCGATGCCTTCGTGGTCAAAGAAATCAAGAGTGCGAACGCATCCCTCGCAAATAAAAAACTTGAGACAATCCATCCACTCACACGCGAAGAGTGGGACAAAGCTAATAGCGAATCTGAATCCAGCGGCGCTGCAACACCCGGCGGACTGAGATGGCGCGGACGGGATTTCGGGGCCAATGACATGCAATCACGCGAGCGCGATTAAGCGCAAAGCGCGCGAACAGCAAAGTCAGCCGCTTCTAAAACCAGCGTTTTACAGGGAAAAATGGTGGACGTGGGGGGGCTCGAACCCCCGGCCTCATCGTTGCGAACGATGCGCTCTCCCAACTGAGCTACACGCCCACTGCGCGTTTTATTCTAACAAACCACCGGAGAGTCGCCAAACACGTGGGGCAGCAAGTTTCCGTCGAGCAAGCGACTGGCAGACGAAGCAAATTACTTGCGCGCCGCTACGGGTTCCGTGCGGCGTCCCATTTGCGTCCGCGCAGTTTTCACGTAGCCCAGGAATCTTTGGGCCAGCACGCGGGTGCGTTCAGCCTGACGCAAACGAATCGCTTCCTTCGAAATCAATTCTGTGCCGACGCCGAGCGCGCTGGCCCCCGCCAGGATGAAGTTTACCGCGGTCTGCTGATTCACTCCGCCTGCCGCGATCAACGGAACGTGCGGCAGCATGGCCTTCAGGGCTCGTATGTAACTGTCGCCGCCCACTTGCGAACAAGGGACCACCTTGACGAAGTCGGCGCCGGCTTTCCAAGCTGCGATCACTTCCGTCGGCGTCAAAGCGCCCGGCAAGACCGCGATATTTTCTTTCACTGCTAGTTCCACGACCTTTACATCCAGTCCATCGCTGGTCAGGAAATTTGCCCCGGCGGCGAGGCAGCGCTGCGCCATTTCGGAGTCAATCACCGAACCAGCGCCGACAATCATGTCTTTCGCGTGCGCCGCCAACTGAGAAATCACGTCGATGGCTCCCGGGACGGTCATGCTGATTTCGACGATGGGAATTCCCGCGCGCGAAACGGCTTCGGCGGCGAAGCGGGCGTCTTCTGCTGTGGAAACACGAATCGCCGGAATGATTCCGATTTCCTCGATGCGAGCGCGGACATCTTCTTTCTTCATAGTTCGGCGGCCTCTGTCACTGACTCTGGCAAACTTTTGGCCCGATTTTACACGAAGATAAGCACTTGGCGAATCGATCGGCGCAAAAGGACACACTACACTTCAAAAGATTCTTCCGGCGCAGGCAGCTTGTCTCCCTCCGCCGCGATCCACACATACATAGTGGGCAAAAGAAAAATGCTCATGGCCAGTGCGCCGATCAGACCGCCGACTATGACAATGGCAAACGGCCGCTGGGAATCGGAGCCAATCGCGTGGGATGTTGCCGCCGGCAATAATCCGAGCGTGGCGACAAGCATGGTCATCATAATGGGACGTAGCCGCAGGACCGCACCTTCAATTGCCGAGTCTTCAATGGAGTGCCCGCGCGCGCGCAACTGGTTGATATATTCCAGCATGATCACGCCGGTTTGCACCGAAACTCCAAAGAGCGCCAGAAACCCTACGCCGGAAGAAACGCTGAAATGCGTTCCGGTAATCAGAAGCGCGAGCAATCCGCCCAGCGGCGCGAGAACCACCACACCCAAAATCAGCGCCGCCCACTTCCAGGAGCCAAACATTACGTACAAAATAATAAAAATCACCAGGATGGTGATCGGCAAGACAATCAACAAGCGTTTTTCAGACCGTTTCTGGCTTTCGTATTCCCCGGCCCAATCCAGACGATAGCCTTGCGGCACTTTTACCTGCTGCTGGACTTTCTTCATGGCTTCTTCCACCGTGCTGCCGAGGTCGCGGCCTCGCACGCTGTATTTAATTGCCACGTAGCGCGAGTTCCCTTCGCGATAGATTTCAGAGCCGCCGTCCGCCACTTCCACTTTGCAGAGTTGGCCTAGCGAAACGCGTTCGCCAGAAGGCGCGAGCAAACGAATATTTTCGATGGCTTCTTTCGTCTCTCGATAGGGAGCTTGATAACGCACGACCAAATCGTAGCGTTGCTCTCCTTTTAGTACCTGGCTTACCGCATTGCCGCCGACCGCTGTTTGAATCGCATCCTGCACGTCGGAGACGTTGATGCCGTGTCGAGCGGCCGCGGCGCGATCGATAACGAAGTTCAGATTAGGTTGGCCAAGAACTCGAAATAGGCCCAGATCTTGTACACCCCTTACCTGGCTCATCACATTTACGATTTGATCGCCCTTCTCTTCCAGCAGCTTCAAATCGTCGCCGTACAACTTCACTGCCAGCTCGCCTTTAACGCCGGAGACGGCTTCTTCCATGTTGTCTTCAATTGGTTGAGAAAAGTTCCAAATCACTCCCGGCATTTTTTCCAGTTCGCGATCCATGGCGGCGATCAGTTCATCTTTATTTTGGTGAAAGACGGGCCGCCACTGATTCTTGGGCTTTAAGTCCACAAAATATTCGGTATTGAAGAAACCGGTGGTGTCAGTGCCGTCATCCGGACGACCCACCTGCGAAACAACCTGGGTCACCTCGGGAAATTCGGCGAATACCACCCGGGCTTGATTTACCACGCGTGTTCCTTCGGTGGGACCCGTGCTAGGCGCGAGAGTGCCACGCGCCCATATCGCTCCTTCATCGAGGTGCGGGAGAAATTCCGAACCGATCACCCCGCTAAAGGTGAGAAATAGCATCAGGCAAAGCGCTGCCACGCCCGCTCCCACGGTTACAAATCGATGCTCGATGGCCCAACGCACGCCGGCGCGGTAATGCTTGATTAAAAACGCCAAGACCGGGTTGTGCCACTCGCGAATCCCGTTGCGAAAGAAAACGCTAGAGAGCACCGGAGCAATCAACATGGAAAAAATAAGCGCGCCCAAAAGGGCGAAGGCAACTGTCCATGCCATGGGTCTGAACAACCGGCCTTCCACGCGCTGGAGCGTGAAGATCGGCATGTAGGCGGTAATGATGATGGCAATAGCAAAAAACACCGGCCGCTGCACTTCATGGGTAGCGTCGCGGACCGATTGCATCATCGTTTTCGAACTGGCGTCATGCCCACTCATGTGGCGCACGATGTTTTCGACCATTACCACAGCGCCATCTACCACCATTCCAAAATCGAGCGCGCCAAGCGACAGCAGGTTTGCAGGAATGTGCCGCAGGTCCAGGCAAATGGAGGCAAAGAGCAACGAAAACGGAATGGTGAGCGCAACAATAAACGCGCCGCGAACATTCCCGAGAAACAGAAACAGAATGATGACGACCAGTATTATTCCTTCGGTCAAATTGTGAAGAACTGTGTGAGTTGTAAAATGCACCAAGTCGCTACGGTCAAGATAAGGGACGATTTTTACTCCGGGCGGAAGGATCCCGTTGTTCAGCTCGTTAACTTTTTTATGAATGGCTTCCAGAGTAGGTTCGGATTCCGCGCCTTTGCGCAGGAGCACGATGCCTTCCACCACATCGTCGTCATCGATTACTTTCCCGTCTTCACGATGAATCGCTTTTCCAATCTGGCCCAGCCGGATTTTGGGACCTTGCACCACCGTGGCGATGTCCTTAACGCGCAACGGCGTGCCGTTCTGCGTTTTTAGTACGGTTTGCTCGATGTCCTGGACGCTGGTGTACAGTCCGACCGCGCGCACATTAATCTGCTGCTGGCCCTCTTCGATGAAACTTCCGCCTGCGTTCAAATTGTTATTGGCCAGCTGTTGTTCCACTTGGCTAAGACTGAGGCCGTAAGCAATTAGCTTTTCGGGGTCCACCAGAACCTGATATTCGCGGGTAACCCCGCCGAAACTGGAGACGTCCACCACATCCTGGACGGACTTAAACTGCTTTTCCAGCGTCCAGTCCTCGATCGATTTCAAATCCATCAAATCGTACTGAGGATTCGTACTCTGCAGCGTGTACCAGAAAATCTGCCCGACTGGGCTCCAATCGCTGCCTATCAGCGGTTGCAGGTTTTGCGGCAAGGTGACCTCGGAAAGCCTTTCAAGCACTTTCTGACGATTCCAATCATTCGCGGATTCGTCATTGAAGATCAGCGTCACGCTGGAAAGCCCGAATAGAGATTCCGAACGAAGATGGGTGAGGTTCGGGATGCCATTCATCTGGATTTCGATAGGAATCGTGACTTGCTGTTCCACTTCTTCCGCCGCTCTTCCGGGCCACTGCGTAATGATTTGAACGTAGTTGTCCGCCACGTCGGGGTAGGCTTCTACCGGCAAATTGTGAAATGAAATCGCGCCCCAAAAAAGGAGAACGACCGCCATCGTGAGCACGATAAAGCGGTTGTCGAGCGCGAAATCTACGAGTCTACGAATCATCTACTGTTCCGCGGTGTTCTGCAATTCCAGCGCGTTGGTAACCACTTGCTGGCCAGGCGTCAATCCGGACAAAATTTCCTGCACGTTATTCGGCAGCATGCCACCAGCCTTCACTTCCACGCGCCGAAAGGCATTGCGATCGTTGCTGCCCGCCGGGACGTATACCCAGTCGCGATCGTGCAGGTGCAGGATCGCCGATGCCGGAACCGCGGCGAGTTTTTCCGTCTTGGAACCATGAAAGGTCGCGGTAACGAACATGCCGGGGCGCATCAGACCGGGGTTCGCCAGTTCGATGCGAACTTTTGCCGTCCTGATATTGGGGTCGAGAATCGCTCCAATATTGCTGATGCGACCGTTAAACGTGCGCCCCGGATACGCGCTCACCGTGATGTCGGCAGTCTGGCCCAGGCGAACATTGGCAAGATCGTTTTCATACACATCGCAAAGAATCCAGATATTCGATAGATCCGAGATTGTGAACGGATTCGCGGACGAAAGACTTTGCACACCGGACGCATTCGTAACTTGCTGGTCGGTAATCACGCCGGATATTGGCGCCCTGACATCGACAATGGCGCTGGGGTGGTCAAGAGGGCTGCCCAGCACTCGAAGGTGCTCACCCGCAGTTTCGACGTCAACTTTGCCCTTCTGTGCCGCAGCCTGCGCCACCTCCAAATCGTTCAACGCGACGGCTCCGTGTTGGTAAAGTTCTTTAGCGCGCTCGTATTGCGTGTTTGCAAGGGTCGAGTCGGCTTGAGCTTTGCGGTAGTCGGAGTAGGCTTGCGAGATGTCCGCGCTTTGCACCCGCATCAAGAGCTGGCCCTTTTGCACCGTGTCGCCGAGGCGCGCGCGAATCTCTACCACGCGGCCGGAGGCCAGCGAAATTGCCGGAACCGTACGCGAAATGTCCGGAACAACGGTGCCTGTAACCACCAGCGACGACGCACCTGCGTGCTCCGCCGCCGTAGTTATCGGAAATTGTTCCGGATGATCCACTCGTACGATGTTTGCATCATGTTGATGCACAACTTGCGTTGCCGGCGGGGCTTCGGCGGCGGCATTTTTCCCCGAGTTTCCGCCACAACCCAGCATGAACAGGGTGAGCGCCAAAATGGCAAGCAACTTTACTGAATCCATAGCGACTCCAAATTACTTTTGACGGGATGCGATGCGTCCAGGAATAGCATCGCAGTTTCCGTTCTAAGGCACACCTAAGTCAAATCACGTTTTCGGATTGTCTGTCGAGGTGCAGCGTTTTCAGGAGTATAAGCCTCGAGAGTTTGTTTAGACGAGATCGGCCGGCGGAGCACGGCCTGGCGCAAAACGGGCGGTAAAGAGTGTATGAGTGAATCCAGCCTGAAGAACTACTGTTCCAAGCCGCTGAAGTGTGCCGAAAGATGTGACGGCAGGCAAAACTCCAGTGCCGGAGTGCTGTTTAAGGAGACCTTCCTGCGGCGAGTGATGCGGGCAAACCAGCGCAGAAGAGTGACGCCGGCTGGCGCAGCACTCGTCAAAAACCATCAATTCAGAATGAAGATCGTCGGTGAGCGAAACCGCGAAGAACAGCAGAACCAGCGCGCAGGCGAATGCCGTCCACTCTCGTAGAGGATTGCGGCGATTTTTGGGGCGCTCGCGCAGCCATCGCGTCCGCCAGAAGCCAAAGGCTATGACGGCAATTGCCACCCACAAAAGATTGAGAAATAGCTCCATCATTTCCTTTACTTATATTTAGATGCTCGATCGGCCTCGGTTGTTAGCCCACGCAAAGCAATCGCTACAACTCAATTTACTATGCAACGGATTTGCAGTCCAAACAATTGGTCACCGTATCGCTCTATATTGCACGCATTATTCCCAGGAACCGCCCTGACTTGCGTAAATCAACGATCGCAACCTACTTTCAAATGGCGCCGCGCATATCACGATAGAATAGACGCATGGCAATCAAGCTAATCGCAATGGATATCGACGGCACCCTGCTCGATAGTCATGCGCAGGTTCCAGAGGAAAACGCGCGGGCTGTAGCGGAAGCGGCCGCTCGCGGCGTTGAGATTGTGCTGGTCACCGGTAGAAGGTTCGATTTCGCGCGGCCCATTGCGGACGCTTTGCCGTGCGACCTGCACTTGATTGTCAGTAATGGTGCGCTGATCAAGAGTAAAAGTGGAGAAACACATCAACAGCTTTTACTTCCAAGCCGTACCGCGCGGCGAGTGATTGAATCAACCGAGGCATTTCGAGCGCACGCGGCCGTAATTTTCGACCGCCCCATGGAACGCCAAGTAGTCCTGGAAAAAGTGGAGTGGGACGATCCGCTTCGCGGCGGCTATTTTCGCAGGAACCGCGCATACATCGCTGAGGTTTCGCCCCTGGTCGATTGCTTGAATGGCGAGGATCCCATTCAAGTGATGTTCACGGGAGGCTGCCAGCCGATCCGGAAAGCTATGCGCGAGCTAGCCGCGCTGCCGATTGCGGCCGACTTCACGCTCGCGCTCACAGAATACGAACAGCGCGATTTCTCGATCCTCGACGTTCTACGGCCAGGAGTCACTAAAGGTGTGGCTCTGAAAGAGTGGGCGCGTCGCAGAGGAATCGCTCGCGAAGAAATAATGGCCCTCGGAGACAATTGGAACGATCGCGAGATGCTCGAGTTTGCAGGTTTGCCAGTGGTGATGGCGAACAGCGTGGCTGAACTCAAATCGTTGGGATGGGTCATGACCTCATCGAATGATGAATGTGGAGTGGCCGAAGCCATTAATACCTACGTCCTCGCGAAGATATGACGTCGCATGCGGCAAGCGGTCCGCGGTATAATTGATTCGTGGATCGCAGCCCGAGCTGCGAAGACAAGGCGAAGTGGAGTTACAGCCCGGAATGTCCCGTTTGAAAAAAATCGTTACGATGTTTGCCGCATTTAGCTTTGTTGCCGCGGCTGCGCCTGCGGTGCGAGCCGACTACGCGGTTCTGCGCTCAGGTGTGCGTCTGCACATTACGGGGTACGAACGAACTGGCGATCACGTCCGCTTGTCGATGAACGGCGGCAGTGTCGATGTACAAGCCGACGACCTGGTTTCCGTGGAGCCCGAGGATCAATTCGTCGCGCAGGCGCCTGCACCACCTGCCGCTGGTCCTTATGGCACCCTGATTCGGGCGGCAGCCCTGAAACACGGGCTGGATGAAAAACTAATTACCGGCGTGATTGCCGTGGAATCGAATTTCAATCCGCGAGCCGTGTCGCGAAAGCAAGCTCAAGGTCTGATGCAATTAATTCCGCAGACCGCCGCGCGTTATTCGGTGGCGAACATATTCGATCCCGCGGAAAATATCGACGCCGGCAGCCACTACTTGAAAGATTTGTTGGAAAAATATCGTGGCGATTTGTCGCTGGCGCTCGCCGCTTACAACGCGGGCCCTGAAATGGTGGAGCGATACGGCGGCATTCCCCCTTTCCCCGAGACTCAGAAATACGTAAAAATGATTACAGCTCGTCTCGCATCGTCTCCCGCTCTTTTGCTGACCAAGTAATCCGCGACTGTTTCGACTCCTAATTTCCCGATCGGACGCAATTATCTTGGCGCAGCGCTCGCCGGCCCCAAAAGCGGAAATAAATATCAATTGCCGTTCCACGATTTGTCGCGCAGATGAAAATGAGCGAGTTTTACTGAGGCTGCTGTTGCTGAGGCTGCTGCGGTTGTTGCGGTGAAGAACCGAACGATCCGGATCCGGTCGTTCCAGAACCGATCGATATGCCCGAGGAAGATCCAAAACTATTGGACATGCTACCAGCGCCCAATCCGGGCGTTGCCCCCGCCTGTCCTGGCAATAAGCCGCCCTGTTGGCCGCCGCCCGGCTGCTGCGCCGCTACCAGCGCATCTTCCAGCGGGTTCCATATGAATTCCCAATCTTTGTATTTTTTCGCGCGGCGGTAAACTTTTACGCCTTTGACATCCGTGGTGCACGCGACGCCTGTAAAAAACGCGCCAAGCACAGGGCTGTCGACCGGCCCGGTGGGCTTCAAAGCCAGCAACGGGCTCAGGGTCAGCGACGATTGGCTCGACGAGCCCAGCCCTAATGAACCGGCCGACAATCCGAGTCCTGACTGGCCATTTTGTCCCGGCGTCACTCCAAAACCGGCTTGTCCGTTTTGCTGGGTCGGATTTTGCGGACTCGCAGTACTTCCTCCACCCTGCTGCAAATTTTGAATGTACTGAGTTATCTGATCCTGGGTCACGCCGGGAGGGAGCTGTATTCCTTGAACGTACTGCGCCACTTGGTCCGGAGTAATTCCCGCCGGAAGCTGTCCATTCTGCAGGAACTGGTTTACCTGATCTTGGGTCACGCCAGGCGGAAGTTGTCCCGCCAGACCGGCGGGAAGCTGAGGGGCTGCACCGGTCTGTGATGGGTCGGTCTGCGCGGTAGTATTATCTGGTGGCGGATTCGATGAAGCGCCCGTTTGAGAATTACCATACTGCGATGACGAATCCGACAGCGGCGGCAGTTGCGTTCCGTTGTTCGCCTGGTCAGGACTGGTAGTGTCCCCCGGGTTTAGAATTCCAGCTAATACAGACTGAAGTTGTTGCTGTTGCTGCAGGTTCCCCGAAGCGCCGGCGATCCCGGCACTCCCGCCGAAACCTGCAATTCCGCTAGTGCTTGCGAGGCTTGCAGCCGAAACTCCCATCCCCTGGCCTGGCAGCATCGACCCGCCGGTCGCCGCTCCAGGAATCAGGCCGGCATACTGATCGATCAGGACCATTTGCTGCAGATTGTTGTAACGCGTGCTGCCGATGATTTGCCCGGCCGCATTTACGTAAATGAACCGCCAGGTTCCATCCGTCTTGTTCATCGGATTCTTGTATTCCTGGCGCAAAAAGTGAAGGTTGAGGCCGCCCTTCTTCAGGTCGTCCACCGTTTGCGGATAACGGCCCATCTTATGGTAATAAAGGCGCACGGCGCGCTCGTATTGTTCACCGCGCCAAATAGTTTCCTCTTCGCGTGTGCGCTTGCCATCGGTGACAAAATTTTCAAGGATGACCAGCGACAGAGCCAGCGCGATAAAAATCATGCCAAGCGCCATCAGGAAGGCGAAGCCCGATTCCTGTGAACGGCGCGCGCAACGGCGGGTATCGCGATTGCCGCGAGCTTCACGCGCGTCGGAATGTAGTTGGTTTCTCATTGGCTTGGCGCCGGCTGATCCCCGCCTGGAGTGGGAGTTCCGGCGGGCGGAGCCACCATCGGCACGGTTGCGTGACGCCCGCTGGAGACTTCTTCCACGTCGGCTGAATCGTTCCCAATTTTATCCAGCCGGAAACGGCTCAGAAAAACCGATCCTTCCTGCACCACCAATACCTCGTCACCATTCAAGAAAAATGCCAAACGGCGCGGACTGCTGCGCATCGAAGCGTACCCGAAAAATTGCGCTGGAACTTCCACCGGAGGAGGTGGCGGCGGGTGCTGCACAGTCGGGTATTGATGTTTCTGGCGGTCTGCCTCCGCTTGCTGTGCTGGTGTCAGTTGGGGTGGCAGCGCCACGTTGCTAAATATGTCGCGATGCGCCCCCGCCGGATAATCCAGTTTCTGAAGTTTCGCAAGCAAATCCAGTCGCAACTCGGGCTCGTCAACATTCAATGGTTGGAACGAACCGGCCGAGGCCAGCACACCCTGCAACCCGGGCATTTGCGGCCGGTTGGAGATATATACAACCACCAGCAGGACCACCAGCCCGACCAGCACACCGATTTGTGTTCGCCGCGACATTCCTCAGGTCCTAAAATATGTGCGCAGTTCCAAACGCAGCCGGATGCCTCCCAGGTTAGACGTGTCGAGCTGAAGGTTATTCAAAAGATAAAAATATTTCGAACGCTCCAGGCCGTTGATGAACTTAATGATCGCGGGATAATCGCCGTCCACGGATTCCGAAATAGTGATCAGCGTGACTCCCCGGCCTTTCACTTCTTTCTGGTTCAACGTCAGGCCGCCAACCCTCAACCCCGATTTCACCGCGATATTTCCCAGGTCCGACTCAATGTCCGAGTAGCCCGTGCTCGAATCGAGAAATGCATCGTGATAAAAAGCGTCACAGTCTTTGCCTACTGTCGGCAGCGAGGCGCGGATTTTATCGCCGCGAGCCACGTCCGCCTTCAACAGTTTCGCCTGAGTCTCCAGACGGGTCCGTTGCGCGCGCATACTGTCCACGCCCTCGCGCGAGGCTTGCCACATAACGAAGACCAGCGCCAGATCCGCCAGCAACAGAAGGCTTAGCGCCGAAAGAATTATTTTCTTCCATGTATCCCAGGGACGTGTGGTGTTCATGTTGTTTCGTACCAGGCTGTGAGTTGCACCACGATTTTGTCGGAGGCCGAGGCCTGCTCCAAATGCCGCTCTTCTTGCACCTGTATATTGGAAAACGCCCGGGATTTCTCAAGCGCTTCCAGGAACTTGATTTTGCTCTCGTCGTTTGCGGCGCCCACGGTGATCTGCACCACTGCCCTTCCGTTTTTCAGGGTCGGCGCAATATTCACAACGCGAACCCCGGCCGGCAAAGTGTTTTCCAGGTCCATAAAGATTTTGGTCCACGGAAAACTGCGCTCGCTGATCAACGAGTTTAGGAACGCGGCGCGGTCCAGAATCTGCTGAGCTTCCGGCGAACGGAAATAATTCTGCAAAACCGCTTGTCTCTGTTTGTAAACGGCGATCTCGTTTTCCCAGTGGGAGATATCCGCGCGTAAATCGCGGTTCGCGCGCCAGGACTTGTAGGCGCCATGGGAGAGCAGGAGCAGCAGCAGAATTCCAACCGCTCCCAGGGTCCCTGCGGCGGCCAGGAAGGGCCGTTTATTTTCGAGTGGCTTGGTTGCGAGATTTAGCCGAAGTTTCATGAGTTGCAAACGCCGCGGCGCTTAAGATCCCCCATTCATCATCCAGCCCACCAGGCCTTCCTGGTTCTGGCGAAGCAAATCTTTGGCGCTGGAATCCAGACGCGACGCGCCTTCCGATTCAGCAAGCGACCCGACCGAGCACTTTAATTCTTCCGAGAGGGCCCGACGAAAGGTTTCTTCGCGCTGGCCAAAACCGGTGAGCCGCACCCAGTCCACTGAGCCGCCCCAGGTATCCTGATAATAAGCGACTGCCGGAAAAATTTCGTCCAACATAGCTTGTGGATTCAAGGAAGCCGCGTCGCTGGGCATGTCGGTGGAACGATAAACGCAAAGACTGCCCTGCCGGACAATGACGGTGGTCATGGTCTTACCCGATATGCGCACAAGAAGCGTGGCACCGGTTTCTTCCAGCAAAGGAAGCGTCGCTAGCGTGGAGCTTAGAACCACTCCCACTTTCGCATCCAAACTTTCCACGATTTCTTCGTATTCGCGGATGATTTTCTGGCGCGCGACTGCCGTAACCACTTCCAAATTCCCGGTGTTACCAGCTTGGCGCATCCAGGAGACGACGGTTTCGTCCACGTCAAACGGCACGCTTTTCTTCAAGCGCCAGCGCAGGAGCGGCATCGCTTCGTTCGCGCTGCGCGGCAGATTATCGAAAGGCAAAATGAAAACGCGGACTACCAAGTCCGGAATCAAAAGCACGATACCGTGTTCGCGAGCCGGAACACGGTCAAAAGTCTTGCGCAACGCGGATTTCACAGCGTCCGGCTGCGCCACATTCATTTCCACCGGAGACGGCATCACCGATCCCAACGGTAAAGGCTCTACCGCGAAAGAATCCAGCGAGCTGCGGATTTTCCCCCAGCGAGCGGCTGCTACGTGCGTGGACGCGATGTCCACCACCAAAGGCGGATGCGGCATCGCAGTAAGCCAGCGTTCGATGCGTCGGACGGGTGCAAGATCGTAAAATTGAGTTGTCAGGCTAGCCGCGCTAGTCAAGAAAAGTCACCTTGTTGATCTCGCGCAACGTCGTCACGCCCGCGCGAATCTTGCCCAGTCCGGAGTCACGCAGAAAAGTCATGCCCTCTTCTTTCGCCACGCGTTTAATTTCCGATGTGGGCCGCCTGTTTATAATCATCTCGCGAATCCGGTCGGAAAGATCCAGAAGTTCAGTGATCGCGCTACGTCCTCGATAACCGCTGCCGGAACATTCCAGGCATCCGGGACCTTCGTAAAATGGAACCTGCATCCATTCCGCCGGGTCCAAGCCGGACTCTTTCAAAACCTCGGGCGAATATTGCACTTTCTTTTTGCAGTTCTCGCAGATTACGCGAACCAGGCGTTGGGCCATGATGCAGTTCAACGCCGAGACGAAATTGTAAGGTTCGACGCCCATGTTGATGAATCTGCCGATCACGTCGGTGACGTTGTTCGCGTGTACCGTGGTGAACACCAGGTGGCCGGTGAGCGCTGAATTGATCGCGATTTGCGCGGTCTCCTGGTCTCGAATTTCACCGACCATGATCTTGTCGGGGTCGTGACGCAAAATGGATCGCAGCCCGCGCGCGAAAGTAAGCCCCTTTTTCTCGTTCACCGGAATCTGCGTGATGCCGCGCACCTGATATTCCACCGGATCTTCAATCGTGATGATCTTGTCTTCGTCGTTCTTGATTTCGTTGATGGCGGCGTAAAGCGTGGTGGTCTTTCCGGATCCAGTCGGGCCGGTTACGAGAACCATGCCGTAAGGTTCATGAATGTAGCGGCGGAACCGCGTCATGTCCTGCTGGTCGAAGCCGACCACATCGAGCGTTAGGTTATGAAATTTTTCGCTCAGCGTTTCTTTGTCCAGAACGCGAAGCACGGCGTCTTCGCCGTGAACCGATGGCATGATCGAAACGCGGAAGTCGATGAAGCGGCCTTTGTAGCGCACGCGGAAGCGGCCATCTTGAGGCACGCGGCGTTCGGCGATGTCCAGCTCGCTCATCACTTTGATACGCGAAAGAATCGTGGCGTGCCATTCTTTAGCCAACGGCTGCATGGCGTATTGCAACACACCGTCAATGCGGTACTTCACCACCACTTCCAGGTTGCGCGTCTCTATGTGAATGTCGCTCGCTCGCCTTTCGAGCGCGGTGTAGATGACTGTGTTCACCAATCGCACGACCGGACTGACTCCCGTATCGCCGCGCGACAGCTTGTCCATCGAAATGTTTTCTTCGCTGTCCTCTTCCTCGCCAACTACTTGCAGCGTGAAGCCTTCGGTGGCTTGGTCGAGCACGCGTTGGGACTGCTCCGTGCGCTTCAACAAGTCATCGATCTGGGAAGTCGTTGCCACTTTTATCTGCAGCCGCTTGCCTAATAGAAGCGAAAGCTCATCGGTGAGCTGCAATTGGCTGGGGTCCGCCATGGCTACCGTCAAAGTGGTGTCATGCGATTCCAATGGCACGAATTTGTAGCGGAACATCAGTTCGGCGGGAATGCTGCGGAATAATTCAGGATCGATGCGCTGCTCTTTTAAATCCACAAAAGGACAGCGATAGCGCTCCGCCAACTTGCGAGCTTGGTCGCGCTCGTTCTCATTGGAAAAATTGCCGAGCACCGGATTGTTATTCAGCGTTGCCATACGTTAACCCCCATTTGACCCTATTTGGAGGGAGAACAGGGGCAGATACAGCGATATCAGAATAAACCCTATCACCACCGCCATCACCACCAGAATTGCCGGCGTCACCCACACAAGAGTTCGCTGCAACCGGGTGGCGACTTCCTCTTCATAAAATTCTGCGACGCTTGTGAGCATCGCCGGAAGCGCTCCGGAAGCTTCGCCAACCTCGATCATTTCAAGAGCGAGTGGTGGAATGAGCCGCGTTTCCGCCAGGCTCTCGCTCAGCGTTTTTCCTTCGCGAACGCGTTCGGAGGCTTCCTCGACTGAAGTTGCAATCAAACGGCTTCCAATCGCGGCTGAAGATGTCTGCAAACCTGAAACAAGCGGCGTTCCGCCGGCCAGAAGAGTTGACAAAGTTCGCACAAATTGCGCGATTTCGCCTTTCAGCCAGATGTCTCCAAGCACCGGTACTTTCGGTTTCAGGCGATCGATCGCCAGCGCGCCCTGCAAAGTCCTGGTCCACAGATACAGCGCAGCAAAACCAAAAACCAAAAGGCCTGCGAACACGAAGAAATAATTGCGGAATGGTACGGACAAGTCCAGCAGAATTCGGGTTGCGTTCGGCAAAGGCACGCCCAAGTCCTGATAAAGTTTCGAAAACTGCGGCATGGCGTAGGTCACCAGGTACGTGACGATCACTATAACCGCGAGCACCAGGATCGCCGGATAAATCAAAGCCGTCGCTAACGCGCGACGAAAGCCCGTGCTCACGCGCAGATACGAAATATATTGGTCGATGACCCCGGTAAGGTTTCCGCTGCGTTCACCGGCGGTGACTGCCGTCACGTACACCGGCGGAAACGATCCCTGAGCAGCTAAAGCTTCAGACAATAACGCGCCGTCGCGAACGCGCTGTCGAACGTCGCGAAGAATCGGCCTCAAACGAGGCGCTGCGGCTCGCTCGGCCAGCAGATCCAGAGCCTTCAAGATCGGGAGCCCGGCCTTGATTAGCGTGCTGAACTGCTGGTTGAAGATCAAAAAGTCGGCAGGGCGTATTCTGCTGTCGGTTTTCGATCCGCTGAAGCGCGTCAGCAGGTCGAATTGCGATCGTACGGAGAAGACGAACAGACCTCGGTCGAGGAGGCGCTGTCTTGCCTCCGCCTCCGATTGCGCTGTTTCCATTTGCTGGAACGTGCGCCCGGAGGTATCTCCGACTTTGCAGACAAATTCCGTCATATTAGAACTTAGACGCCTCGCCCACCGAGACGTTTGACGTCCAGTTTACCATACCCCTTCGGGAGCATGCCGTAACCGCAATAGCCGTGCATTACTAGGATGTTACATAGTCTGAGACCGGCTGGCCGACGGTTCCAGGCCTCGCAATGAGTGATCTGGCTGCGTTGAGTGTCGCAAGTGGCTGGGGAACTGCGAAGACAGGTGTTCGTGCACTTTTGACAAACCCTAGTGCAAAGCGCCTGCGAGAGTGGACTCCTCCACAATTGCCACTCCGGGTGGGGCCACAAAATGAAAGTTCGCTTCCGGAATCGGAATATTTTCTTGCCAGCCTCCGAATCGAAACTCGGTTTCAAGTTTGCCGGGCTGGCGGATCACTACTCGCACGAGTCGGTCCTCGCTATCAGCCTCCAACAAAACTTCACGAATCTGCTGGTCGGGAGCGTCCGAAGTTACACGAGGCGCGCAGCGCAACAGCGTGTCGCTCGAGTTCACCAGATGATCTTCGGAACTATTCTTGTCCGCGTTCGCCGTGTCCACGATTTGCATGCTGCGGCACAGCCGGTCGAAATCACTTTTTCCCGTAAGGAACGCCAATGGAGTTCGCCAGTCCGAACTCGCGCCAATCTTCGCGCGGCTGGCCGTGCGGTCGGCCGGAATGTAGAACCAAACATTCGCGCCGTCCACAATGAATAGCTTTTCTTCCGGCGATTCGTACTCCCAACGCATCCGTCCAGGTTTCGAAAAATAAACCGTGCCGGATTCCGCGGAAACGCCCCCACTGCCGTCGGAATATTTCTCGAAAAAGTGAGCTTTTAGAGTCGTGGCCCGATGATAATGCGCTTCCATCGCGCGAGCCACTTGACGCGCATCTTTCGGAAGTTTGTCGGCGGGACGAAACGGCCCCAGAAATAAGAAAAGGAGAAAGCAAATCACCGTTACATCTTAGCAAGATTCAGCCGTGTAAACGAAAGTCTGCGCGGTGAGAAGATTACTGCAGAGTGGGCAGTGCGACGCATGCACCGCTGCTGGCGATTACGGTGCCGTTGGTGTTGTAGTGAATTACACCGGGCTCATCGCTACAAAAGCTCTGGTTGCCCGTGAAACCGGCGATCATGGGAACTGCGGTCACTAGGTACGCGTTAAAGCCCGGAGCGGAGCACCCGCCTGCGACCGTCACAGGAGATGATCCGGTATAAGTGTACGTGTAGCCGCTCTTTTGAAACGGAGCCGTGGTGAGAATGGGATCGATCAGGTCCGCAAAGTCACAAGTAGCTTGACCGCCCGCGGGTGGTCCTAAAGTCGTTATCGCCGGCGGATAGCCGTTTAAGTAGGTCGTGGAATATACAACCGCCGCAGTGGTGATCGTCCTGATGCTGCTCGCGGCCGCGGCTTCGTTGGCCGATATGCGAGCCTGAATCAAGTTCGGAATGGCGATTGCCGCGATAATCAGAATGATCGCGATAACGATTAGCAGTTCGATTAGGCTGAACCCGCGCGAACCGTTACCGCGACATTTCTGAGTGCGTTGGCCGGCCGAATTGTTTTTCCGCTCGACTCGCATAAACTTGCCTCGTATATCTCGACTACTGCAGCGGAGGACTGGCGATCGTCGGTGCGCTGCCGTCCGTGGTGTAACGGATGACGCCGCTCTGGTCGCTGAAGAACCCGCGCTGACCGCTCTGTCCTACCGTTGCAGGCCGTCCTACAACCGTGTAGGTCTGGAAACCGGTGCATCCGCCGACTGCCGGAGTTGCCGTGGCTCCCACATAGGTGAAGTAATAACCGCTCTTCGCCGTGGCTGCTGCTGTTGCCGCGGCCAGGACTGGGTCAATCAAAATCGCCGCGCCGCAAACTGCAACGCCGCCCGGTGCGCCAGCCATAGCTGCCAACGACGCTGGGAATTGCACGCCCCAGCTTGAAGAGTAGGTAACCGCTGAAGTGTTAAT
>JBEKHG010000021.1:0-91346 GCA_050012395.1 Candidatus Acidiferrales bacterium | reverse complement strand
GACCACATCAGCAAAAGCGCTTTTAAAAAGCAATGCTGGGAAACACAGATCAATTTCATTGGGCATTTTGACCTGGAGCGAGTCGCCACTGGCCCGAATGATGCTTTCGTGAAGTATCTTTGTTACACCACGAACGGTAAGTCGCTCCGGAACGTGGAGTACCTCCGAATCAAGGACGGAAAGTTGCAATCTATTGAATGTTATTTCGGCGCGCAATCCAGCTTTCCGTCAGCGGTAAGCACTGGGCAAAAGTAACCTCACTTCGGGTAGCGGAAATCGAAACCAGAGAGCGAGAGGTTCCACCATGAGCGCCCGCGAAATTCAGGCCCAAAAAACCGTCGCACGCGAGATGTTTGCTCATTTGCTTCACCAATAGCAGACGGGATCACACTTTTAAATCCACAGCCGACGAGTTCTGCGAAGCTGCCGATACATCATCGCTTCCGATAAACCGATTTGATGCTGCGATTATCATGCGAGCCTTGCGGCAGTTGGAGGTTATAGCAAAACGACAGGCGCCTCGAATCGCGTTCAAGGCAAAGGGTAGCATCCTGCTCTTGGATTTAGCCGACATCTTGACAGTGCAAGCTGAAGGCAATTACGTTTCGTTGCGATCCCGAACGAATCCCCATTTGGTGCACGAGTCCCTCTCGTCCATGGCCGAGAAGCTCAAGCCCTATGGATTTATTCGCATCCACCGCTCGGTCGTCGTAAATGTTTCGGCCGTGGAGGAGATCCAACCTTTACCGACGGGCGAGTATCGGCTGCGTGTAAAAGGTGGTAAGGAATACCTGGTAACGCGCACATACAAGCACAACCTCAGAGAACTGGCTCAACTGTGGGTCGGTTCAGAGCGGCTTTGCGGCTAACGGGCGGCAAGAGGTTTTATTCCTTTGTCGCGGTTTAAAAGTGGGCCGCGCCGGCTGAAACGATTCGCACGGTAAAGGGAGACGACCGATGCTGCGTCTGCTTATGTTGGCATTTGTCTTTACGTACGTGACTTTGCCGGCGGCCTCCGCTCAAGCGACCGATGCCGGCTATCCCGATGAGTTGTCGCCTTCGCTGGCGGGCAGTGCCAAGGCGATGCACGCGATGATTCGCCGAGATCTGGCGGAAGCGGCAGAGAACATGCCTGCGGATGAATACGCCTTTCGGCCGACGCCGCAGCTCCGCACCTTCGGCCAGATTATCGGTCACGTGATCGATGCGAATTTCTTCTTCTGTTCGCAAGCGGCGGGCGAAAAGTCGCCGGCCACCGCTGACTACGAGCAAATCGCCGACAAGGCTGCACTCGTTAAGGCCTTGAACGATTCGCTGGTCTATTGCGACCGGGTGTATGCAGCGACCACCGACGCTAACTTCATTCAGCCCATGCAGATTCTGAATATTGGTGGCGCGGGGTCCACCAATACCCTCCGCGGCGCCTTGCTGATGTACAACATCGCCCACAATAACGAGCATTACGGCAACATGGCCGTTTACATTCGGCTGAGGGGCCATGTTCCGCCCTCAACAGCCCGGGTCCAGCAGCCAAAGAATTACTAACGCCTGGTAAATTCGTGCGGGTTTGGGCCCGTGCCTCAAGGCGTTTGGCCGCTGTCCGGACTTACGATCAAGGAGCTGACGTTTACCGGCTCAAAGTCCTCCAGCGTGAGGCTTGTGAGACATTCGAGGTCGGTGTCGTTCCAGCGCGTATCCGGCGTGCCGATCAAGCCGCCGCTTTCTCCGTTATCGGCCAGGATGATTCCGTAATTCCGGAAGCCGGTGATGATGACGGCGGACTGCGGGCTGGTGCTCGCGCAAGTCGGTGTGGCCACCGAAGCTTTCAGCCGGTAAATTTCTCCGGCCGGCCCGGACAGCCCTTCGCAGGAAGCAGGAGGCGACGACTGTGAAATTTCTGTGGCCGTCGGTATGACGCTTCCGTCGCTCGTCTTGCATTCGCCCTCACCCGCTGTACTGGTGGCAGGCCACACCCAATAATTCAGCATGTGATTCAACGTAAACCGCACGGGGTGCATCACAACGCCCTTGGGCGACGTGGGCGTGCCCGTTCCGATCACCTCATCCGCATTCAAAAGCAGCGGCGCAACGGGCAATCCTGCTGCGTCGGACGTTCCCATTCCTTGAGGAGTAAGCTGATTCGAGTTGGCGTTGGACCACAGCGCATTCGAGCCGTCGTCCCAGGCGCCGCCGGACTGCGGCACCGCGTTCCACATTTCGTAGAGTGCGGGATTGTTGCCTCCTCCGGCTTCCACGTAAACAAGCACGTGCATATCGCAGCAGCCGCCTTGTCCGTCGGGCGTTGAGTTAGCTGTGTCCTCAATCGGCGCATACGACGGAATCGGCCCGGACGTGAAGTAGGACTGATAAAGCAGCGTCTTCACCGGAACGTTCGCCTGGTTGTATGGAACCTCGATCGCGGGAATGCCGTTCGGGATGTTCAGGTAGTCCGCGTCGCCGAAAAATGCTTTGACTGTCGCGCTGCGGTAGCCGCTGTAAATCGGCGCGGCGGGAGAGGTATCTACCGGAAGACTGGTCGTAGCAGCATCCATGCGGTGATGAAAAATGGAATTCGATGGAAAGATCGAGGAGAGAAATGCATTGTTGCCTTGAATGGCAAAGCTGATCAGCACACTCGCCGACTCCTGGGTTGGACTCGAATCGGTGACATTGAACTGCACTCCGTAAGTTCCCTGCCCTCCGATCAGAGCGCTGGAAATTACTCCGGTTGATGGGTTAATAGACAGCCCTTCGGGCAAGCTCGCGTAGGACGGAGATTTCGTGACAGAGAAATTATACGGAGGTGTTCCTCCCGTGACTGCAATGGTGCAGCCCGCATAAGTCTTATACTGCACGCCCGACGGGCAAGTGCTCGTCGTAATGGAGAGCACCGGCTTGGTTGTCACGGTAACGGTTGCCGTCGCGGTCTTGGAATCCACGCTATTCGTCGCCGTCAACGTATAGGTTGTCGTCGCGCTCGGGCTTACGCTTGTGGACCCGCTTGCCATGGTGGACGTGAACGATCCCGGCGTGATCGACACGCTCGTTGTTCCATTGGTTGACCACGTCAGCTTGGTGCTCGTTCCGCCCTCAATGATCGCCGGTTTTGCGACGAACGAATTGATCTTCAACTGCGAGGCAGTGACCACCGTGACCGTCAGCGTCGCCGTCTTGGAACCATTCGCATTGGTCGCCGTGATCGTGTACGTAGTCGTGGCACTCGGGCTTACGCTAACCGTCCCCGTTTCGGAACTCGACTTGAATCCGCCCGGGCTGATCGAAATGCTGGTCGTGTTAGTTGTTACCCAACTTAGCGTGCTGTTTGAACCATCCAAGATCCTCGGCGGACTGGCTTTAAACGAACTGATCATCGGCTTCGGCGGCACGGTTAGTGTCACCTTCACCGTTTTCGTCACCGTCCCTGCGCTATTCTTTGCTTGTAGGGTATAGGTGGTTGTCTCTGTTGGGCTCACGCTAGTCGATCCGCTGGCAGCGGTGGACGTGAATGTCCCCGGAACGATCGAGATGCTCGCTGCACCGCTCGTTACCCAGCTCAGCTTGCTGCTCTGCCCCTTGGTGATGCTCGACGGGCTTGCTGTAAACGAACTGATCGTGGGCTTTGTCGTCGCGCGTGCAACACCGCTCAGGCCCATGCAGGCCAGCAAGGTCAGCAGCATGAGAAAAGCCCTGCTGCAGTTCAGCGCGACTATTTTTCGTTGCGCACCCTCAAATTGTTCGTTCGTCGCCCAGGAAACTTTCATTTTTCACCTCGGATCTATGCGTGGCCCAATAATTTTTTTGGATGCCTCGGAACACCGTGGTTCCCTGAATCTGAATCACGGACCATCCTATTCCTGCCCGCTTCTACATCACGTAAACGGACTTTGACTTCTCCGCTTATCCGCTAGGTTTCGTGCGCGCGTGCAACGCGAAGCTGACGGTACAGCCAATTGGAACTGCGCTGTGGGTTGGGGTTAAAACAGCGCAGATGATTCGGACGCTCAAAGGCGATGCCCAGCGCGTCGAGGTAAACACCATAGCCACTGCCGTCTTCAACGTCAATCGAAAAGCGATGAACGGCTACCCGGATTTACGTAATAAATTTTCGCGCATTAGACCCGTGACGGCGGCGCTCACGCCGTTTTTTCAGCAGCATCAAGAAACGCTCGAAGTCCACTTCAATATTGTTGTCTGGCTGCGCGTCTTCAAAGCGCATTTCCAGGTGGCGCCAATACTGATCGACATCGTGCAGCGATTGCGCGTACGCATTCCCATGCGACGTTGTCCGACAATAGCCCGTGTATTGCGCGGCCGTAAGCATCCGTACATCGTGGACCGTCGCCAATTCGAGCACCGACATCCGCGGCTCGCTTCGCAAAACTTCTTCCGGAAATTGTTTCTTCGTGCGCGGGTCGCGATATGCGTTCCATCGCTCTTCGGATTCCCTTTTCACCACTTCGCCCACCGGTCCCTGTGGCGAACAAAACCCACCTCCGCAAATCGCGAAGATTCCGGCCGGACGCAGCCATTTCGTCACGCGCGACAATACGGACGCGGCATTCATCCAGTGCAGGGCGTGTCCGATCGTCACCACATCGACGCCGGCAGCGGGAAAAACAACTCTTTCGGCGGTGGCAATGCGCACACGAATGCGCGGCTCCAGCTTTTGCAACTTTTCGGCCATGGCCGGGTCCGGTTCCACCCCGATAATCTCGCTGAACTCGCCGAGGAAGCCGCGGGCCATTTTGCCCGTGCCGACGCCGAGGTCGACGAGACGATTGTGCGGCGGCGCTACGGCGCTCAAAATCCGAACGAAAATCTCGCGAGGATAGTCGGGTCGAAAATGTTCGTAGATGTCCGCAATCTCGCCAAACTTTTTTCCCAGGTTCAATTCTGAAGGCGCGGACATGGCAATCAACGGAAGCTTATCACGCAAGAAGTACCGCAGAGCCAATTGGGAGCCGCAGCGTATCGGCCATGATCGCCTTGTTGTGGCCGTAAATTCACATGATTTTTACCTGGAGGCCGAAATGCAGTCTTTACCCTATGGGCTATGCTGTGCCCGAGGCCAATAATTTATGGGAGGCCTGGAAAATGCGGTGACGGCCTCCAAAATGTGACGAAAGGAGTTTGAACAATGGCGGACCGAAGTTTTGCACCTACCCAGGAAGACATTTCTCGAAGAGCCTATGAAATCTATGTCTCCCGCGGACGAAAACATGGCGGCGACATCGAAGACTGGTTGGCAGCCGAACAAGACCTTCGCGAACGGCAATCAACTACCTCACAAACCAAAAAACCGCTAATGGTTACTGGAACAGTAATGGACCGCACCGTCCTGCTGTCTGAACGAAATCCAGAAAGCGGGGTGGCAGATAACTTTGCGCGGAATCGTACTGCGCCGGACAATACCGCGCGTGAAAGCAACGCTCGTGAAAGCGACACTCATTTCAAGTTGCCACGCAACTTTTTGGGTTCAAATCCATAAATCTGACTCGTCTTCGAATTGTGAGTTGTCATCCCGACAGAGGCCGCCTTTCGGCCGACGAGGGACCCGCTTGTCAGCTCACTGATACCCTTGAAATCATCCTTTTGGGTCGTACGGCAACTTTCGTTCACCGTTTCCGGCTTGAACTCCGCAGAAAAAACGAAAAGCTGATGATCCCAAAAACATTTCCTGCGCGGAATGCTGAGGCTACTAAAAGGTCGTAGTTGAAAGGTTGCGCCCGCAGAATGCTCGGGCCACGAGGCGGCAGAGAGGGTTCACGGGTTGACCCTGAAAAATCACTCAGTCGAACCTGGGGAAGAGTCCACGAAGTGGACGGAACAGGGGGCCGCCCAGGTCGACGGTTAGTCGAGCCTGGGGAAGAGTCCACGAAGTGGACGGAACAGGGGGCCGCCCAGGTCGACGGTTAGTCGAGCCTGGGGAAGAGTCCACGAAGTGGACGGAACATGTTATCTTTTCCGCATGCGAAAACTTATACCAGCAACCGTGCTCTTGCTTTGCGTCGTAGCTTTTACCTCCGCACAAAACGCGCAGCAAACCTCGTCGCAAACGCCGCCCGCATCGCAAACTCCACCGGCCTCACAACAGACTTCCCCGCCGATCCCCGACCTCGCCCAACTAAAAGTGATGTCCGCTCGCTTCGCGCCCACTCCCCTTCGCGTGGACACTTCCGCTCTTTCCGCTGGCGACCAAAAGGCTCTCGTCAAACTGATCTCCGCCGCGCGCATCGTGAACATAATTTTCATGCAACAACTTTGGAGCCACGACCTGGCCACCTATCAGCAGCTTCGCCACGACCGCACTCCGCTAGGGGCCGAACAAAAACATTATTTCGCGATCAACAAAGGCCCCTGGTCTGAAATCGACCAGTGGACCGCCTTCCTTCCCGGCGTACCCGCGCGAAAACTTCCCGGCGCTAATTTTTACCCCGAGGACATGACCAAGGACGAATTCGAATCCTGGGCGAAAACTCTCTCGCCTGAACGAAAAGAACAAGCCGAAGGATTTTTCACCGTGATCCGCCGCGGGTCCGACCATCAACTGAAAATCGTCCCGTACAACGAGGAATATCGAGGCGATCTCGACCTCGCCGGCAAACTTCTGCGCGATGCCGCAGCGCTTACCGACAACGACAGCCTGAAGAAGTTTCTCACTACGCGCGCCGACGCCTTTTCTTCCAACAATTATTACGATAGCGACATGGCCTGGATGGACCTGGACGCGCCCGTGGACGTCACCTTCGGCCCCTATGAAACTTATCTCGACGAAATCTTCGGCTACAAAGCCGCCTTCGAAGCCTATATAAATGTTCGCGACGACAAAGAAACCGCGCGCCTCGCCTTCCTCGGCAAGCATTTGCAGGAAATCGAAGACAATCTCCCCGAAGATCCGCAATATAGAAATCCCAAGCTAGGCGCTCTCGCTCCCATACGCGTCGTAAACGAAATCTTCTCCGCTGGTGACGGCAACCACGGCGTGGCCACCGCAGCCTACAATCTTCCCAACGACGACAAAGTGGTCCAGCAAAAAGGCAGCAAGCGTGTGATGCTGAAAAATATTCAGGAGGCAAAATTCCACGCCACGCTGATTCCGATTTCGCGCGTGGTGCTCTCCCCTGCCGACCAGAAATATCTCAGCTTCGAGCTTTTCTTCACCCACATCGTGGCGCACGAGCTTTGCCACGGCCTCGGCCCGCACCAAATCACAGTTGACGGTCGCGACACCAATCCGCGCCTCGAGTTGAAAGAGCAGTACGCCGCCTGGGAAGAAACCAAGGCTGACGTCACCGGCCTTTTCGCCCTGCAATATCTAATGACGCAAGCCGACCACGGGAAAATCACCATGCCACTTCCCCACGGCGCCGAAGCCGAGCGCAAACTTTACACCACCTATCTCGCGTCCTCTTTCCGCACCATGCGTTTCGGCTTGCAAGACGCGCACGCCCGCGGTCAAGCCATGCAGTTCAACTTTTTTCTAATGAAAGGCGCCTACATACCCAACGCCGACGGGACTTTCAGCCTCGACCTCGCCAAGATGAAAGACGCAGTCGTCGAACTCGATAAGGGTCTGCTGACCGCCGAAGCCAAAGGCGATTACAATTTCGCAAAAACGTGGATGGACACGAACGGCAGCATCAAGCCCGAAGTACAAAAAGCCCTGGCGCGCCTGAAGTCCATCCCTACCGACATCGAGCCCATCTTTGAAACCGCAGACAGCATCAACACCCCACACTGATGATGAACACGGGTGGATCGGAAACTTCGGCGGACCGAAGCGGCCCTAGCGACGAAATCCCGCTTGACGGAAACGCTCTCGTCTATCGGAGCATTCGAAACGTTTTCTTGGAAAGATTCCCCGAGCTATGGGAGCGGATCGAGAAGAAGTATGCCGCGCACTATAACTTGAAAACTCAAATCCCCGGAACTTACCCGCTCTTCGAAGAGATTCTCAAGCCTCGAGTGATCGAACTGCTAAAATCCGGCACGGACAGCGACTCGGCAAAGGCAGGCGACGATGACACGCTGAAACACATTTTCGTTTTCTACGAAGAAATGGCCCGTAGCCACGACGACGAAGTTAAAAATCTTCTCTGGAAATCCATCCTGGAGCCTCTCGCATCCGACAAAGCGTTCATCGCCGCAGCCTGGAGATATATGGGAGAAAAAACCAAAATCTTGGCGCGAGAAATAACCATCCTTCGCGGCTGGGACGCAAACCTCCCTACGGACGGTCGCACATGAAAATGATTTATTGGTCTAAATTAGTGCTTCGATGGGGAGGAACCATGTTGGTCGATAAACGCTTCGGATCTTTGTTATCTGCAGCCGCGTTTTGCGCGGCTCTACTGTACCCGGCGGGCGCGCTATCGCAGCAGGCGAACCTGAAACCGCCCCAAGCGCAACCTGGCAGCGCCACGACAAATGGCACAATCAAGCTCGACGTAGTCGTCACCGAGAAATCCGGGCCGCCCGCTGGCGGGCTTCAGCAGCAAGACTTCACCGTGCTCGACAACAAGTCCCCGCAAACCATCACGTCCTTCAAGCCCGTCACCGGCCGCGAAGGTCCCATCGAAGTCGTCGTGGTGATTGACGCGGTCAACACCCTTTACACCACAATTGCCATGGAACGCACGGGCATCGACAAATTCCTGCAAGCCGAAGGCGGGCACCTGGCCTACCCCGTCGCGCTCGTTCTTTTCACCGATAAAGGCACGCAAATGTTGGGAGATTTTTCGACTGACGGCGCCACCCTCAGCGCCGCGCTGGCTCAGGCCGAACCTGGTCTCCGCACCAGCACGCGCTCAAGCGGCTTTTACGGTGCAGTCGATCGCATGCAGCTTTCCGTGAAAACATTGGGCCAGCTCGTCGCCAAAGAAGCTCCGCGCCCGGGACGCAAAATTATGTTGTGGGTTTCTCCCGGCTGGCCTCTGCTTTCGGGTCCGCGCACGCAGCTTTCCTCCAAGGACCAGCGGAGCATTTTCGATAACATCGTCGCTCTCTCCAATACGATGTTACAGGCCCGCGTAACCCTATACAGCGTAAATCCTCTGGGCAACACCGAATCTGTCGGTCGCGCCAATTACTATAAGGATTTTCTGAAGGGTGTGAGCAAACCCAGCCAGGTGGTCGTTGGCAATTTAGGACTCCAGATACTCGCGATTCAGAGCGGCGGCCTCGCGCTCACTTTCAACAACGATATCAGCTCCATGCTGCAACAATGCGTCGCCGACGCCGCACCTTATTACGAAATTTCCTTCACTCCAGCGCCAGTGGACCAGCGCGACGAACTCCACGTAGTGGATGTTCAAACGAGAAAGCCCGGCCTGACCGCGCGCACCCGCCAGCTCTACTACGCCCAACCCGCCACCGCAAAATAATGTTCGCGAATCGGATAATGTTTACCGTGACCGGGTGGGCCTTTTTTACGCGGGTATGAATCACGGATACGAAAGCTTCGTTTAATGGAAATGAAGCAGCACCCGCGATCCAAATGCAAATAAGGACGGTTGCTGATCCTACTTCCTGACGCGGTTCATCGCGCGATGCCGCCACTTGCCCAGGTGCTTGTTCAACACGTTGTTGCGATCCAGGAAAGATAGCACCGGCGCGCTGCGCTTTTCGATCCGCCCGCGCGCGCGTTTCAGACGCTGGTCATCGTTGAAAAGTTCCAGCGCTGCGTCCAACGCATCGATTGCTCGCGAACGCCTTCCGGCCAGTTGGTACACTTCCGCCAAATTCAGGTGGAACTGCACTTCCGAGCGCTTCAATTGCACCGCAATTTCGCAAAGTTCCGCGGCGCGGTCCCACTTTTTTTCCGCACGCGCAATGCATAGTCCCAGGAACGAGAGGTAATAGGGGTTGCGCTGCTCAAAATCAAACGCGTTTCGCAGACGCGGCAGCGCCCGCTGCGGATAGCCATTTTTCATCAGCGCGACGCCTTCCTTGAAATCGGCGATGGCATCGGACGGCGAGATCGTAGTTTTTTCAGTCATCAGAATGTACCCGCGTGCCTGAAGAGAAATTCCTGCCAGTCATCACTCTAGAGAAGTCCGCGACGAAAAGTCTACTGGCCTCGGGAGCAGCCGTAACCGAAGTGGCAACCACTACGTGTTGGAGACGTCGTGGTTTACGCTGCTTTCTTTTGGTTTTTGAGCAGGCCGAGGCGTAGCAGGCTTTCGGCCGTAGCGATAATGGCTTCTTCGTTCGAGCGGGGAGCCCATCCGAGCACGCGCTTAGCCTTTTCGTTGGTACCGCTTTTAGTTTTTCCTAGTTCCGGCAGGACCAGCCCGATCGATTTGTCGAAAATCGCGGCAATGCGAATTACCCAATCCGGCAGCACCCGTGTGGGAACGCGAGCGGCTGCCGCGCCCATACGCGCCTTCAGCAATCGGGCGATTTCCTCAAAGGTCATGAATTCGCCGGCCACAGCCAGGAATCGTTCGCCTTTCGCGGCGGGATTGGTCATTGCACGCAAGTGCAGGTCCGCCACGTCGCGTACGTCCACTATGCCGAAGGAAATGCGCGGCGCGCCCGGAAGGGCTCCGTCCATCAAACGCTGCACGATCGTGATAGAAGTTGAGTAATCCGGCCCGAGGACCGGTCCGAACACGCCCACCGGGTTCACCACCGCGAGTTCTAAAGCGCCGCCTTCGCGCGACATGAAATCCCACGCGGCACGTTCTGCCAAAGTTTTGGATTTCGCGTAGGCGCTTAGGTCAGCGGTGTTCGGATCAGTCCAGTCTTTCTCAGAGTAAGGCTCGGTTCTTGGCTTCTGGCCATAACCGATTGCGGCGAAGGATGAAGTGAGCACAACGCGCTTCACTCCCGCGTCGCGTGAAGCTCGCAGCACGCGCAACGCGCCTTCGCGCGCCGGGATGATCACGTCGTCCTCGTGCTTCGGCTCCCTCGCGGGGAGAGGCGAAGCAACATGCAGAACAAAGTCGCAACTAGCCACAGCTTCCGGCCACCCCGCGTCGGAGGTTAGATCAGCGGCGAAAAACGAAAGCGCGTTGCCGGGTTCAACGCCTCCCACCTTTAGCATCGCGCGCACATCGGGTTCGCGCTTCAGCGAACGCACAGTAGTTCGCACACGATAGCCCGCGTCCAAAAGCTGCAAGATGCAGTGCGCGCCGATGAATCCCGACCCGCCCGTAACGAGAACCAATTCCCCGCTCATCTGGACCTCCTATGATTGCTGCTTTTCATTTGCGAGTCTGTATAATGCGACGGAACAATTTCACCCCACTAGACCATGGCGCTTACCAGCGGCACAAAAATAGGGCCTTACGAAATCGTCGCGCCGATTGGCGCAGGCGGAATGGGCGAAGTGTTTCGCGCCAAAGACACGCGCCTGGGCCGCGACGTCGCCATCAAAGTCCTGCCTGAAACATTTGCGAAGGACTCCGACCGCTTGCGGCGCTTCGAACAGGAAGCTCGGGCCGTCGCTGCCCTGAATCATCCCAACATTCTCGCGATTCACGACATCGGCGAATACAACGGCTCGCCTTACCTCGTCTCCGAGCTTCTCGAAGGACATTCGCTGCGCGCTGAAATGAATAATGGCGCGCTCCCCACACGTCGCGCTGTGGAGTACGCCGCGCAAATCGCGCAGGGTCTGGCTGCCGCGCACGATAAAGGCATCGTCCATCGCGATCTAAAACCCGAAAATGTTTTTGTTACTCACGACGGCCGCTTGAAGATTCTCGATTTCGGCCTCGCCAAATTAGCCAAGCTGCACGCCGCGACGGACGACAACGCCACACTAACCTTGGATGACGCACAACAGGAAACGACTCCCGGCATGGTGCTCGGCACTGTGGGCTATATGTCTCCCGAGCAAGTGCGCGGTGAACCTGCCGATGCGCGCTCCGATATTTTCGCCCTCGGAACAATTTTGTACGAAATGCTTTCGGGCCAGCGCGCATTTCGGCGCGACACTTCCGCCGAAACAATGACCGCTATCCTGAAAGAAGACCCGCCGGAGATCAGCACCACGAACAAGCCCATCGCTCCCGCGATCGAAAGAACTGTCCGGCGCTGTCTGGAGAAAAAACCGCAGCAGCGTTTCCAATCCGCGCGCGACTTGGCATTCGACCTGGAAGGCCTTTCTGGAAATACCGGCACTAGCGGTTCTCACGCAGTGTCAGCGCCTCCCGAAAAAACTCCAAGCGATTGGCTGATCCCGCTGGTCGCTGGTTTGGTCCTCGCGCTCGCCGCCGGAATCGCGGGATGGTTTTTCGGTGCGCGCAACGCGACTACCACGCCGCCTCTCTATCATCAGCTCACATTCGAACGCGGTCTGGTTTACGCGGCGCGCTTCGCTCCCGATGGACGCTCTATCTATTACAGCGCCGCCTGGAAAGGCCAGCCCGTCCAGAT
The DNA here is from genome assembly GCA_050012395.1 of Candidatus Acidiferrales bacterium. Classification (GTDB taxonomy): domain Bacteria; phylum Acidobacteriota; class Terriglobia; order Acidiferrales; family UBA7541; genus Palsa-295. Next base: position 78,962 of record JBEKHG010000021.1, on the reverse strand, counting down.
ATATTCGACGGTCCCCGACAGTCCCGAATCCAGGCCCTTGAATCTGATCAACTCCACGTTGTTTGCCACGTCCTCTACCGAGTTAGCCATTTCGCTCGGCTGCAAAGATCGCTATATCGGCAATTGCGAAGGCACTTTGGCCACCGTGCCCATTTCCGGAGGCGCGCCGAGGCAAATCGCGGAAGGTGTTCTCTCCGCGGACTGGACCGCCGACGGCGGCGAAATGGCAGTAATCCGCGTAGTGGGCGGAAAATATCGCGTTGAATTCCCTCGCGGCAAAGTGATCTACGAGAGCGTGAACTCTCTGGGATACTTGCGCATCTCCCCGCGCGGCAACGCGGTCGCATTTGCAGAATTCGTCAGCGTTGATGGCGATGCAGGATCGGTGGTCGCCCTGGATAAGAACGGAAAGAAACTGATCCAGACTGCGCCGTTCATCAGCGTCGAAGGCGTGGCGTGGCCGCCATCGGGCGAAGAGGTTTGGTACGCGTCCACTCTGACCGAAGGCTGGGCCGACGCCATCCATGCCACCTCCCTTAAGGGCAAAGAGCGAACTGTTCTTCGGCTACCCGGCATGTTGCGGCTACACGATGTTTCACATGACGGCCGCATTTTGCTTTCCCGAGAATCCTGGCGCAGCGGCTTGCAATTTCGGGGAGCGGCCGATTCCAAAGAACGCGATTTTTCCTGGCTCGATTACGCACAGCTAAGAGATCTCTCAGCGGACGGCTCGCAGATCGCATTCGACGATTGGGGTTCAGCGGCGGGCGCTGTGGGACTGTCCTACGTGCGAAAAACTGACGGATCTCCGGCCGTGAAGCTCGGTGAATGGTCCGCCACTGTTTTTTCTCCCGACGGTACGCGGGTCTTCGCAACGGAAGCCAGCTCGGTAGGCCAGGGGGTACATGTTGCTCTGGTTCCCACGGGAGTGGGGGAAACACAGAAATTGAGGTCCGTTGGAATTCAGCAAGTGGGCCCTAAGGGATTTATGCCCGATGGAAAGTCTGTCTATTTCTCCGCCGATGACGGTCATGGCTGGCGAATGTACATTCAGGACCTGGTCGGCGGGATGCCGCGTGCCATCACGCCCGTGATTTCCGGCAGGCCTTCGCACTTTGAAACGCAACTGGCCTCACCCGACGGCAAATTTATCTTCGCCCCCGACGTAAACGGAAAAGGCAACCTTTATCCGATCGATGGAGGCCAACCGAAAATCGTTCCGGGTTGGTTGCCGCAGGATTTCTGGATTACCTTTGCCGCCGATGGGCACTCCGCGTATGTCTACCACGACGACAAAACTTCCGCCCCCGTGTATAAGCTGGATTTAGCAACTGGAAAACGAGAGCTGGTAATGACGCTCGCACCCAGCGACCCAGCCGGCGTAACCGCCGTCTTGAACGTCCGCATGACTCCCGACGGCAAAACCTATGCCTATTGCTACGACCTCGAACTCTCCGACCTCTTCATAGTAGAAAACGTGCGGTAGCGGTTTCAATCTCTCATAAGCCGTGCGGGCCTCGCAAAAATGAACAACTAGACTATTCGGACGCCGGCTTCGCGCCCGGAACACGGCTTTTCAGAAATTTGATCTGGCCATCGTGGTTGGATTCGTGTTCAGCGACGTGAAACCATTTGGCGTAGTTGTTCGCTGAGAAGTCGCCCTGGGTAACGACCGTCGCTAACCACTTATCGTCGCGAGTGCGAAATTCGGCAAGGCTCTTCTCTCGGGCTTGATGCAGGGCATCCAGGTAATAGTCAAGGCTGTTTCCTTTGATGGCCTTGCGTGCCGGCTCTCCGAGATTCATCGGAATGTCCCACTTTTTCTTCACTTCGTCGGGCCACGAGTCCCAGCTCATCCCGCCAAAGGTGTTCATCTGATAGTAAGTTTCTGTGGCCGCCAGATGTAAGAGAAGCGCGCCTATGGTGTTCGCCTTGGCATCCAGCAGAAAGTCAAGATCCGCCTGCGACAAGCCCTGCACGTTATGTACAACCTGCTCGCGAGTGAAGGCCAGCATGGATATCAGCGTTCCGATCTCGGGCGTGTAGCCAGGTTGCGGCCCGATAATCCACGCGTTTTCCGCAGCGCTGGTTGACGCGGGAACAGCGGCAAGAGCGGAGAACCCAACTGCCATCCCGATCCCGGCCTTAAAGAAATTGCGCCGGGTGGGCACACATTCGACTGGGGGCATAGGTTTTCCTCCATCGTAGATTCGATTTGTTGACCGGATCATACTGCCATGAAAGCAAACTGGCGAGTGAATCTCGCACGGCCTGAAAGATTGCAGACTGCTTAGCGGAACCCACCTTCCAATAACGCGTTAATTGGTACCCCACAATCTAGCTCGCTACCGGTGTCACGCCGATGTACTTAACAAGCAGAACATCGTTCCCTTTTTCACTGTAAATCAGCTCATCCACCAGTTTTTGACTTAGCAAGACGCCATATCCGCCGGCGCGCATTCCTTTTGCCTCTCGTATGTCCATGTGGCGAAGCGGGTCGTCCTCCGGGTTCGCGATGGCGGCGTGCTCGATTTCATCCAGCGTAAAGCCTTCGCCCGGATCTTTTACGCGGCACATGACCATGTGTTTGGCTCGAACATAGGAAATTTCCACGTACTGGTCGTCGCGGAAATGGCCGCCGTACTCAATTGCATTCATCAGAATTTCGCGAAATGCAAAAGCTACCGCGTCGCTCTCGCGTTCGGGCAAGTCGGCAATTTCGCGCATAAACTGAATCAGCCTTTCAGCCGTCTTTAGATCGCAACGCGCCGCGAGGTGGATCCAGTCGGGCGTTGCCGAGATGATCTCGATGCCGTCATCCCAACAAGGTTCTTCTGCAGCGGTTAACACCATGTCAGCAAGTGTGGCCAGCGAAAAGGGTTTTGAAAAGTAGCCAAAAGCGTGTTCACGCATGGACGCGATGACATCGTCCGGCAAACTTTCTTCCGCCAGAATAATCAGCCGCGTGTGAGGGCGGATATTTCGAAGTTTGCGAAGAAGTTCGATGTCTTCCTTGCTCGAAGTTTTTTCGCTCGTGATGATCAGATCGAAATGTTTAGCGCCGGCTAGCTCCAGCGCGGTCTTGTTGTCGGGCGCATGCCGAATGTTCCAAACCAGGGGATCAAGCAGTTGCCAAAGCAACTCGCGGACGTCCGCGTCAGCGTCAATCAACAGCGCGCTTCTTTGTCCCTCAGACTGCGTACCGAGGTTTACAGAAGGACTCATGTTTCCGCCGGTATCAGACAAAGTACCCGGATTAGGAGATTGCGTCCATTGTCAAAAATACTAGGGGAATTCGCGGGAGCCAGAAAACCAAATTATCGCCGCCAAAGTCTAATATCCTATCTGCTGGCCGTGAACGGGAGCTGCTATGAGCCCACGATCCCTGCGTTGCACCACCTTCGCCTTTTTTCTCGCACTAGTGGTTGGGAGCGGTTCCGCTACAAGGGCACAGCACTTTGATTGTCCTTGCCCTTCATCGCAGGACGAATCTCAATCGCACGCTACATCGCAACCCGCCGCGCTCCACAGCGAGCCTGATTTCACCAACGCTCCGAATAAGTGGCAGCTTGAGGCTGCCGACCTGCGATCGCAAGTTGACACTGTAAACCCCACTTTGCGTGAAGACCGCGACACTTTCTGGCGGAAGCCGCTCACGGACTATCGCGATATGGCCAAGGGCAATTTTAGCGTATCCGGATCCTACCTCGGTAATGCCCCGGAGTTTTCTTCGGTAAAGGGCGCCACCTGGGTGATCGCCACGTTCGAAAGCTTTCACGTGTACGCGGTCGATCACGATTACGAATTGCTTTATACCGAGATTAACTTCCGCGTCGAAAATGTTTTGAAACTGCCGGAAGGATTGTCGCTATCGGATGGCGCGCTCGCCGATACAGGAATTCCCGGCGGCCGGGTGAAAACACCCAAAGGGGACATCGTAACGTCGCGCGTGGAACCCAAGGAGTACGAGTTTCAGCCCGGGCATAGGTATCTGTTGCAATTGTTGTACGAGCCCAAAGGCGAATTTTTTGTCGCGAATCAGAATTGGGATCTTACTTCAGGAAAAGTCGAACCCTACACCGGAATCGCGCTAGAAAGGCTCGCCAACAAAAACTCTGCCATCGTCGGGATGACCGTGCCGGAGCTCATCAAGTATTTGCCATCGGTCCTGCCCGACGAGCCCGACGAATAACTGAGCAAATGGCTTTCGTTGAACTTGCTCATTTACACGCGCCCCAATATTCGTCCGTGTAAAACAGAACAGCGTACCATTGGCTCTCCAAGCGCCGTACGACACGAACTTTGCAAGGGATACCCTCAAACTTGCCCGGCTGCCCGCTCTTGGCCGCCGTTGAGAGCGTATCTGCAGGGTCAAAAACAAGATAAACCGTGTTATTAAACATTCCAGCAAATCCAGACATATCCCATCCGATATGCTTCAACTCTGTGGTTGACTCTGGTCGTGCGAGCACTTCGCTCTTGTAATACTTCGACCGCGCTAGCCACTTGGCGGTCTCGTGGAGCTCGAATGGATGCCCACGTTCGTAGAAGAATAGCGACATTGAAGCAGCCCAGAACACCGCCAACATTCCAATCGTCGGCAAAAACTGCTCGTAGCGATTGGCAACGGCTTCCTGAATCAGCCAGATAATCGAACCAATGCTGATAAGGATGAGCAGTGGAGCAATGACGATATCAAGAAGAAAAACCGTATCGGGGTGACACATCGCTATCAGGGCAAATATCACAGATCCAATAATTGCCGCGTAAGCCGTCGGCCGAAAACGGTGCCACTGAGCCTGAGTCATTGCCTTGTCCATGCGAGCAAAGTATAGCGCTCCAACAGCGGTCTAACCGGGCCGTCCGGCAGTCTGATAAATGAGGTAAGGGGCATTTACATGCAAAAGTTGGGCACTAATTTGACCCAAGACCCCCGCCTCAAGCCCTGGTCCTCAGGCACCATTCGCCTTCGTGACCGTAACCCCTCTTCTCTCATTGTGATACGAGCCTGCCTCCCGCCGCATCCTAAGAACGAGCCACGGCATGATTCTTGCAAGACAAATGTCGAGTAAGTCGCTAGACTTAGTGGCCTAGAGGCGGCTTGCCGCCCGATTTTTACCGGATTTGACCGCGAATGAAGCTCAACTACTCACCCGATATCGCGCGCAAGGACCTGCTCGCAGGTGTGACCGTAGCGGCCATTTCCCTTCCCCAGGCGATGGCCTACGCCCTGATCGCGGGAGTTGACCCGCGCTTCGGGCTTTACTCCGCGATCATCATTACTCTGGTCGCCTCCATCTTCGGCTCTTCTTCGCACCTGATTAACGGGCCCACGAACGCCATATCGCTCGTCGTTTTCAGCGCGCTGGCATTTTTCTCCGCCGATGCGCACTTACAGGCGTACCAAGCCATGTTCCTGCTCGGAATCATGATTGGGTGCATCCAGATTCTGATCGCCGTGTTCAAGTTAGGCGACTTGACGCGTTATATTTCCGAATCCGTGGTCATCGGATTTATGGCCGGCGCGGGCACGCTGGTCGCCGTCACGCAAATTGGCAACCTGACCGGAATGCAAGACCGCGGCACGGGATTGCAGCACGTTCTTTTCCGAACTTGGATGACGGTGCGCGACGGCCACCTGAATCCGCGGGCTTTTTCCCTCGGAATATCCACCATCGTGCTGGCCGTCGCCCTGCGATACCTCGTGCGCAAATATGGCTTGCCGCAATTCGACATGCTCGTGACTCTGCTCATCGTCGCGGGCGCGGCTGCGTGGTTTGGCTGGTCGAGGCCGGGAATCGACGGCAAAACAATTATTACGACCGTCGCCGGCATCCCCCGCAATTTGCCCGCGCCCCATCTTCCCCGCATACAATTTTGGTGGATCAAACAAATGTCCGGCAGCGCGCTGGCCATCGCATTCCTGGGACTGCTCGAAGCGCTCGCCATCGCGAAATCCATCGCGAACACTACGCGGCAAAAGCTCGATTACAATCGCCAATGCATGGCGGAAGGTTTGGCGAACTTAACGGGCGGATTTTTCCAGTGCTTGCCCGGTTCGGGGTCGTTGACGCGCTCGGCGATCAACTTCCAGGCCGGAGCGGTGAGCCGCATGTCCGGCATATTTGCGGCTGGCACGGTCGCGCTAGTGGTAGTCGCGCTGGCGCCATACGCGCGTTACATTCCCAAGGCGGTATTGGCCGGGCTGCTCGTCATCACCGCCGCCCGACTCGTGGATTGGAAACGCCTGAAATACGCCGTGCGCGCTTCGCGTTACGACGCGCTGCTGGTAGCCGTCACCGCTTTCTCCGCCATATTCATCAGCGTCGAGTTTTCGATATTGATCGGCGTGGCGCTCTCCATCCTTTTGTTCGTCCCGCGCGCGGATCTTCTGCGTTTCTCGGAACTCACCGTCAGCAGCGATCGCGTGGTACGCGAGCGCCTGCCCCACGATCCGGTCTGTACCTCGCTGCTGCTGTATGACCTGGAGGGTGAGCTGTTTTTTGGCGCAGCCCCGATGTTGGATGAGTTGTTCGATAAACTGAAATCGCGCGCAGAGCAAGAGAAAATTCGATTCATTATTCTGCGTGTAAAGCGCGCGCGCAGTCCTGACGTCGTTTGCATGGAGCGTTTCGAACATTTTCTGCGCGATATGGAGCGCAATGGGGTCACCGTTCTCCTGTGTGGAGTCCGCTTGGGATTTGCGGGTGGCATGGAACGGCTCCGCTTTCAGGACTGGCTCCCCGCCGATCGCGTTTTCCACGAAGAACAGCAAGTGTTCTCCGCCACGCTCAAAGCGGTGCACCGCGTTTACGAGCTGATCGGCGAAAATACCTGCGAGCACTGCCGCCGGAATGAAGCCACCGGCTCCGAACTCCGCGAACTCTATTACTTGGTCTAGGCTGCAGATCCAGTTACCGGCCTTCTAACCGAATGAATACTAAACAAATTGCAAACTTGCCTCTTTCCAGGGAGATTGTTATGCTCCTGTCACAGCAACCGCGGGTTTTGGCTCTACCTACATAAGCGCGAATCACATTCGAAAACTGTCACGATGGTCCTGGCCATCATCCCGCCGGCAGTTGCTTCGGAAGTGGAACATGGGCCCATGTCTCAGGCGTATCTTGTTTCCTCCGCAGCACGGCGGTGGTGTAAATGCCCGACAGCCCAACTCGCGACGTCACGCTACTCCTTCACGCCTGGGAAAATGGCGACGAAGACGCGTTGAAACGCCTGACCGTTCTTGTTTACGAAGAGCTGCATCGCTTGGCAAAACGTTTCATGGCTCGCGAATCGCGCGGCCACACGCTCCAGACTACCGCCCTCATCAACGAAACCTACGTCCGCTTGGTTGATCTGAAAAACGTGAATTGGCAGAATCGCGCGCATTTTTTCGCCATTTGCGCGCGCATGATGCGGCGCGTCCTCACCGACTTTGCGCGCGCGAGCCACTCGCAAAAACGTGGAGGCGAAGCCGAGCACATCACGTTCGACGAAGCGCTTTTCATTTCTCCCAATCTGCCGGCCTATCTGGTGGCGCTGGACGATGCCCTCAATAAGCTCGCCGAAAAAGACGTGCGCAAATCGCAAGTAGTGGAATTGCGTTTCTTTGGCGGTTTAACCGTGGACGAAACTGCGGACATTTTGAAAATATCAAACGAGACGGTGCATCGAGACTGGAATTTCGCAAAAAGTTGGCTGCTGCGTGAAATGGTCCACGACCAGCAACAGCCCCATACTTCGCCATGATTTGTCGCCCGGGAAATCACGATGGAGCCTGAGCGCTGGAAACGCATCGAAGATTTGTACCACGCCGCGCTGGAACAGGACGAGAGTGCCCGCGCCGCATTCCTGCAACAAAACTGCAACGGCGAAGACGGGTTGCGCCGTGAAGTGGAATCGCTCCTCTATTACGGAGCGCACACCCATAAATTCATTGAAACTCCCGCCCTTGAGCTGGCCGCCGAAAGTTTCGCGAATCAGGACGCCGATGGCCGCACCATGCTCGGCAGACGAATCGGCCAGTACGAATTGGTCGCAAAACTCGGCAGCGGCGGCATGGGCGAAGTGTATCGCGGCGTGCGCGCCGACGATCAGTTCCATAAAGAAGTCGCCATCAAGCTCATTCGTCAGGGATACGACACTGCTTTGATCGTTCGCCGCTTTCGAAATGAGCGGCAAATTCTCGCCGGCCTGGAACATCCCAATATCGCTTCCCTGCTCGACGGTGGCACCACCGATGACGGCCTTCCCTTCTTCGTCATGGAATTGGTGGAAGGCCAGCCCATCGATCGATATTGCGCCACTCACAAATTGGACATTCGCGAACGCCTGATGCTCTTTCGTAGTGTTTGCGACGCGGTGCAGTACGCCCACCAAAACCTCGTCGTTCATCGCGATTTGAAGCCGCAGAATATTTTGGTCACGCCGCAAGGCGTTCCCAAGCTCCTGGACTTCGGCATCGGAAAACTCCTGAACTCTTCGCAGCCCCAACCTGGCGCGGAGCATACGGCCACGCTCCTGCCCATCATGACGCCGGACTACGCCAGCCCTGAACAGGTTCGCAACGAAGCCATTACTACTGCCACGGACGTGTACTCGCTGGGCGCGATTCTGTATGTGCTGCTCGTTGGCCGGCGTCCGTATCGTGTGAATACCACTTCGCTCAACGAAATGGTGAACGCAATTTGTTCCAGCGAACCGGAGAAGCCCAGCGCCGCCGTGATGCATCCCGACCGCGACCAAGAACCTGCCGTGCGTACCGCGTATTCGGGCGCGTCAACATCGATTGAGTTTTCTCAGGAGAACGCGGAAAAGCTTCGGCGAGAGTTATCCGGCGATCTCGACAATATAATTTTGAAAGCGCTGCGCAAAGAACCTGGCCGCCGTTACGTTTCCGCCGACCAATTATCCGAGGACATACGGCGCTATCTCCAAGGTCTTCCAGTCAACGCCGCCAGCGGGACGCTGCAATATCGCGCCCGCAAATTTATCAGAAGGCATCAAGCCGCCGTGGCCGCCGCCATCCTGATAGCCATTGGATTAACCGCCGGAGCCGCGGCCATCGTGCGCGAAGCGCAGATCGCCCGTTTTCAACAGCAACGTGCCGAGCGGCGCTTTCAAGATGTCCGCGCGCTGGCGAATGCGCTGATGTTCGATGTACACGACGCCATCAAAGATCTTCCGGGTGCCACCAAAGCTCGCAAGCTTCTGGTCGATCGGGCCCTCCACTATCTCGACGGCCTCGCCAGTGATGAAGGCAACGACCCGTCTTTGCAGAAAGAACTGGCCACCGCGTACGAAAAAGTTGGCGACGTGCAGGGTGATCCCCACTCCGCAAATTTGGGCGACACAACCGGCGCGCTGGCAAGTTACAAAAAAGCTCTCGCGATTCGAGAATCCATCGAGCGAAGCGGTGACCATTCGGAAGATGCCGAGCAATTCCTCGCCGCCGATTATCATCGCCTCGGACTGGTTTCCAGCTCGCGCGGTGATTGCCCCGGCGCTATGCAATATTTCCAAAAGGCTTTTACCATCGAGGGACGCGTTCTGAACTCTAGGCCGGAATCCCAGGAGTCCCTTGCAGGCGAGTATTTCTCGATGGGCCAATGCCAGGCTTATACCGGCGATCTGCAAGGAGCTCTGGAAAGTTATCGCAAGGCCGCGACGATTCGCGAAACAACTGTCTTCGCCTCGCCGGAACTGCAAGCCAACATGCAAACCAGGCTTGCCGGCACCTATGGTTTTATGGCCGGTGCGTTTAACAGGCAAGGAGATTTTGACCAGGCGATCGCCATGCAAGTGAAAGCCATGGCCATCTTGAAGAGCTTGTCGCAAGCCGATCCGGGAAATGCAACCTACACGCATTACATCGGCGAAAGCTATTACTGGACGGGATATTACGAACAGAAAAAAAATGAACTTCCCCAGGCGCTCGCCAGCCTTCAGCAGGGTCTCGCAATTTTTCAGCGCATTTCGACGGCGGATCCCGCCGAAGTCCGCGCCCAGAGGTATATCGGCTACAGCTACATGCACATCGGTGCAGTACAAAGCGCTTTGGGACACTCCACCGAAGGGATGATAAATCTACGCAAAGGACTGGATGTGGCCCAACAAATGCGGCGCGGAGACAATTCCGGCACCTACGTCACGCTGCCGGATATTGTTGACGCTTACACCGCCATCGCCTTCGCCTACTCGCGCGACGCCGGGCAGCCCGGCATATCGCATACGGAGAAAATCGCTCGCTGGAACCAGGCGCGTTCAGCCTATCAAAGCAGTTTGGATACTTTGCTGGAAGCCAAACGCCTCGGCGCGTCCGATTCCCTGGTTGCTCCCGCCCAAAAAGACCTCCTTGCCAGAATTGCGAACTGCGACGCCAATCTCGCGGAATCGAACGCCTCCGCCAAGAAATAAAGTCACTCGTTAAAAGCCCGCGTCAACCTTGGCACGTTCCGGCGTTGCCCCCTTGCTCCAGGAAAAAAGGCATGCGCATGACAGTTTTCGCTCCCCCTCTCCGCTATAGAGAGTAAGGGCAGACTTCGAGTCACAAACGCAACCTTTTTGTTGTGCCTGAGGGGTGATAACCCGCATTGGCGGGCATTTCTATAGAAAGTCAAACCCGTGTAATAGGGAGATGATTCAATGAAACATAAATTGCTTCTGTTCGGGCTACTGGCCGTTTGTTTTGCTGTGCCGGCCCACGCTCAGCTCAATGACCCAAACGGCCTTGCTTTTGACTCTGCCGGCAATCTCTGGGTGGCAAACCAGGGCGCGAACAACGTGCTCGAATTGAATCCCACCACCGGAGCGGTGCTGAACACAATAACCACCGGAATTAGCGGACCCACCCGGCTTGCTTTTGACGGTGCGGGCAATCTTTACGTCACGAATTTCACCACCGGCACGATCACGGTTTACAACAAGTCGCTCGCCCTCACTCGCACCATTAGCGGCTTGAGCCATCCTTTGGGCGTGGCCGTGGACGCTTATGGAGACATTTACGCCGCAAACAATCTCTCCAACAATCTCGTGGCCTACAACGCCGCGGGAGACCTGGTGGAAACTCTAACTCAAGACAAGAGCGGAGTTCCCTTCACCGCGCCCGGCGCGCTCGCAATTTCGGGACCGGACATTTATGCTGCGGTCATTGGGGGCGATGTCATCAGTTACAACATCGGAAATTTCCTCACGGATTTTCCAATTGAGATTACCAAGTACACCGATTCCGTAAGCACGGGACCGACTGGAATACTCGTCCGCGGAAACATTTACGTTTCGTACCGGTTCTCCAACGATGTCGTAAAGTACAGTCCCCCAGGCAAGACCCTGCTGACTATCACCACCGGAATGAATCTGCCCGAGGGCGTTGCACTGGATAAAACGGGGAACATCTACGTTTCGAACGCCGGCACCCCATCAATTACAGTGTACAGTCCCGTTGGAGTGCTGCTCAGGACGCTCGATGGCGGCGCTATCACGCCCACCACCATCAATTTCGACACCACTCCCGGCGGCAGCGCGATCGCCAGCGGCACCTCCGTCGTCAACACGTATAGCTCGGACGGCGTCACCTTCCAGTTTGTCTCTTGCACTCTGGGCACCACGCTTTGTCTCGGTGGTTCCGGGGTTTTCGCCGTCGCGGCCGGCACCGGCTTTGCCTTCTCCGCGCCGAACGTCGTGAGTACGATCGGTAATACACCAACGCTGGAGCAACAGTGGGGCACCGTTCGCGCCAACTTTTCGTCCGTACAAAGCAGCGTGAGCATCGAGGTCCTGCAGACGTGCATCGGTCAAGATGCAGCTTGCCTTGGCAGCGTCCCCGCTTCGGAAGCTGCGTTCCTGAGTGCGTTTAACTCTTCCGGAACGCTATTGCAGACAGCGGAAGCTGATCCGACCAACACCGCCACCTTTCAGAAATTGACTGTAAGCGACTCTAATATCGCCTACGTCGAATTTTCAGTTCCTTACGATGCTATCAACTCGGGCGCAAATCAGTTGGCGGGAGACTTCGACAATCTGACGTTCTGACCACGGCGCTGGTCGGCCAGTCTGCTTCCCGGGAATGGGCAGCTATGCCTGCCCATTCCTGTCCGGAGCAGCTCAAGCCAGGGATTAATATTGGGAGGAGCACCGCACCGCACCTGCCTGTCGGCTTGCTCTTTCAAACTTTGCCCCATTTCCGGCCCGAAGACAAAAACGCCCCTATTTGAAAACGAGTCCGTACTTATCCAGGGCTACACGGCAACACCGGATTTCACTTTGGCTTTGCGATACGCAGTTCTGTATCGAGCTAATTGGGGCGTTTCACTTCCTTGCTGTCGAACACGCGATCGATCCTGACGAACCAAAGACACTCGCCCTTCGCGCTGCATGAGTATTGATGCTTCTCATTGCTGGGAACCTGAGCGTAACCGCCGGGCCCGAGAACGGCCGCCGGCATGCTGAACATCTCGACTTTGAATTCGCCTTTTATCACGATTATCTCTTCAACCGCCGTGTGAAAATGCCACGCGTAGACACAGCCCTTCTCCATCTTCACCAACACGGCCGAAGGGCCAGTGTCGGGATCTCCCGCTTCGAGCGCCGTCTGAAGGCACGGTATGTCTGAATGCGAAGCAAAATTTGCGTTCTGCAAAGGGTGAATCACGGGCTCGCGCGGCGAATCGGAGGAGGCCGACGCGGCGACGCAAATGAGCAGCACACCAACTGAAATCGCGCGCAGAGCGCTACCGCCTATATTACTGTGGCGAGTTGTAGTGGGCTTCATGATGAGCTCCTCTGCGGCCGCTGCTCGCGCGCCGGACCGGCCGCGAAAGAATATCAGAATTTCGCCGCCGCGGATTAGCATGCGTTTTACCCGCGCAAGCCTGTAAACTATTGATCCAACAATTCTGCGGCGTGATTCCCTTTCTCCATCTCGGACCGGTAACCATCCCGACGTTTGGCCTGATGGTGGCTTGCGCGATGCTTGCCGCGTTTTTCATGTTGCGTGCCGACTTGATACGCCGCGGCCTCGTTGCGCCGGCCGACAATCTCCCGGTAAAACGCTCCGGCAAGCCCGCCGCCGGTATTCGCGCGGCCGCCAACGCCGAAGCCGAAATGTTGATCGCGATTCCTTGTCTGGCTGGAATCGTTGGCGCGAAGCTCTATCACGTCCTCGAATCGCCCGCGGATTTTTTTGCGCATCCACTCGACCAGCTCATCAGCCCTTACGGCTTCGCGTGGTTCGGAGGTTTGCTCGCCGGATTCGCGGCCTTCGTCCTGGTCGGCCGCCGCCAAAAAATCCCGCTCCTTACATTGCTCGACGCAGGCTCGCCCGCCGCCGCGCTCGGCTACGGAATCGGACGCATCGGCTGCTTTCTTTCCGGCGACGGCGATTACGGAATCCCCACTTCGCTTCCCTGGGGCATGAGTTTTCCCAACGGCCTGGTCCCCACCACTCAGCGCGTCCATCCCACGCCGATTTACGAATTGATCGTCGCGTGCCTCATCGCCTGGTGGCTATGGAGAGTCGGCGCCCGCCAGATTGTAGCGCTTCACGGGAATTCCGCTGCACAGCGTGCAAAGAGCGCTGAAGGCGGACGGCGTCCGCCGGATGGATCCGTATTCGCAAGCTATCTGATTTGGACCGGCTTGGCGCGTTTTCTGGTTGAATTCATCCGCATCAACCCGCGCTCGTTTTTAGGAATGTCCAACGCGCAGGCCGCCGGGCTTGGCTGTGTCATCGCCGGAGTGGTCTTGTGGCTGTGGCTATCGAAGCGCGAACGCCGCGCCGAAGCGTAGCCCTGAGCCACTCCCGCCACGTGGGCCTTCATGGATTTTATGGCGCCCGCCTGTTCTCTCTCGCTGAATTACCAACCTCCGCGCAGAATGTCCATCCCGCAACTGCTTTCAGGTAGCAGCCCGCTGGAATGAGTTTTCTACGGCTTCAGCATCAATTGCGCAGGCTTGGACGGGACAATTCGAACTTTAGCCAGGCGGATTCCGAGCAAACCGTTGGAAACAATCGCCCTGCACGACGCCGGATCCACCTCCGCCGGGAGCTCACAAATATAAAAAAGATGCGCCGCAGCGACGCAGTCACTGTTCTCGCCACGCAGAAGAGACTGATCTCGAGCCGCGTGCACGCACATCGCAGCCAGTGACTCTGCATCGACGGGCCGAGGCCCGCGCAATGGATCGAGCGCATGCACAATACGAGGCATGTTCACGTGCTCGTCGCGACCGTTGCACGCAAATATCAACATCCAGTTAGGTTCCACACCCAGCGAAATATCGGCGCTTCGATAGCCGGGCACCGACGCCAGCGCATTTACGAAATCGCCGGACTCCGACACGTTTACCTCCATCTGTCCCAGCAGCTCACTCTCTGCGTCCAACCAGTCTTCGAGTTCGTTCCCCGCGGAATCCTTCCCGCGTACCCGGAATTTTTCATACGCTAGACGCGCCACGCCGTCGTAAGCCGAAAGCAGGCAGTCCGTGAGGTCGCACAAAGCTACCTGCTCTCTCAGAGGTTCGCCGAGCGGCGCTGTTTTTATATGCTTGGGCGCCGGAACCGCACGCCCCATTGTCGCCGGCTTCATGCTCATTCCTCCTCATGCACCGATACATCCGGTTCCGCCCCGTCCGAATCTCGCAGCGGGTTGTGAACTTGTAGTGGCACCTTTCGGGCCGGAGTCTTTGCCCTGCGTTCCGAATTTTGTTATCGAACGTTTCTCTGCGGCATCGCATCGCGCGGTGCCGCCAGGGACTTCCTGGTAACCCGCTTTACCGGACTCGAACCATCCGCCGCTCGGCTTCTCGCGTGATTGTCCGCCCGCAATGGCAGCAAGTGTTCCTCCTCCAGCGCGGTTTTGAAAACTAGTCCCCTTCTTTCTTCCGGACCTGTGCGTTGATCGATCCCGGCCATGGAACGATGCGACGCCGGTACAAAATCGTGGCGTGCGGATGCCACCGGATGTTCCGCCGGGACCAACTTTTTGTTCAGTAGCTCCATCATTTCAGAATGCAACGAATGCGAATTCAACGCACGGTCCCCGAGCGTACGTACTCCGTGTTGAACTACCGGCAGCCACAGGCAGGTTTCCGACAGGGCGATAGCCACCAGCAAAGTGGCTGAGTGGTTTACCACCGAGTCTGTGAGTTCGTATCCGCAGCCGTCCCGCAAAAACTCCCCCGCGAGGACAACGTCGAACCGCGCTGCCCGCAGCGATGACTCTGCTTCCGCGATCGTATCGACGGATTGAACTGCGCAACCTTCGCGCTCGAATTGGTTAAGGATGAACGAGGTTGACGGTGAGGTGCGACCGGCTACAAGAATGCGCGCGGCTGTCGTGCATGGCATGATTTCCCCTTCTGACCGGGAACGGACAATCGATGCCGACACGCCCGCTATTCTGAAAGTCTCCTGTCTGCAAGCCCTTCCCAAAAAGCTGACGAATCGGAACGTGTGCAGCGCGCGTCAGGTGGCGTTGCAAGCGCATGCCTCGTTTTACGAGATATGTAGTTCGTAAACATCCGCATCTTTCCAGTGCCGTCTGCGCGCGCAGTTTCACTCGCACAGTGTTTCGTCGGAATCGCAAGCGGCACTGGATCAGATGCACCAAACCTTCCGTCCATTCCCACATTCCTTATCGGAAATTCGCGATGAAACATTAGCGAGATTCCCTGGTGCTCTTTCCCTTCCAGCTCGACAGACCCAATATAGGAGCGCAAAAAAAATGTTTCAATTCGCAACAGTACGGCATCCTCTTTGCGGCCCTTACTTAAGTGCCAGATTCAAAAGAGGAAAAAGCTTGTTCCGTAACGGCTGCATTCCGCACGAATCTATCTCAGGCAGAAAATCGAATCTAAAGAAACTCGGGCGGCCTTTAAACAAAAATTCGATTCCCCTTGTTTTAGTAGGGGGTTAATCACTTAATAAACTAATCCATAGAAATGGCCGATATTCAGGGAAAGCGCCACCAAAAGGGCCTCTTTGCCGGTAAAGCGAGCCGGTTATGCACAAATATCTTGACAGGTTATTAACGTGCGAGTAACGTGGCCCTCGGAATGGTGGTCCTGGGCTCGCCTTCCTTTTTGCCTGAACACTTCTGCTGCTACGGTCTGGTTTTGCGCTCATGCGACGCACCTATAAGTTCAACTGCAACCTGAGCAGAAGCGATTAATCGTGTCACGAAAACAACGAGAACCTGTCAGTTATTCCTCGAAACGGCGCCCGCAGAGCGCCGACCGTAACTCCATTCCCGCGGGAATTTCCAGTTTCCGATCCAAGCATCCGCTCCAAGGCGCTTCGCGCCCGTTGGCCACCTTGGCGCAGACCTTCGACGAGTTTTTGTTTGAACTTGATGCCGACGGCACATTCTTGGGCGTGTGGAGCTCTAGCCCGGCTCTCACCAACGCGCGACGCGAGGAATTTCTGGGACGGCGCGCTATGGAAGTGTTGGGAGAAGAAGTCTTTCGCCCGTTTAGCGCCGTGTTTCATCGCGTCATCGATACCCGGCAGAGTGACGGCATAGAATTCCGCATTGACTCGAATGACGGCGAACGCTGGTTTTACGCTCGCGTATTACCGGTAGCCCGCCGCCCAGGGCAACCTCCTACCGTTTCCTTGCTCACCCGCGACATTACCGAACAAAAAAAAATCGAAGAAAAGCTGCGCAAAAGCGAAGCTTTGCTGGCGCAAGCCGAACAGCTTGTCAGCATGGGAAGCTGGGAAGTGGATCCGAAACTCCGAACCGTTCTCTGCTCCGATAATCTGTTTCGAATGTTCGGTTTTGATTCCCACGGACGCGAAGTCGAAATGCGAGAGCTGGGCCGAAACGTGCACCCTGATGATTTTATCGAGGGGAATCGCCTTCTCGCACTGTCTATCGCGCAGGGCAAACCTTTCGAGCACGATTTCCGGTACGACTTGCCGGGTGGCCGCGGGCAACGCAACCTTCATGCCCGTGGGTTTCCGTTTCGCGATGCAGAAGGGCGCGTGACCCGCTTTGTTGGCGTCACCGAAGATGTCACCGAACGGCTGAAAGTGGAGGATGGCTTGCGCCGCGTCTCCGACCAGCTCATCACCCTGCGCGACGAAGAGCAGCGCCGCGTGGCGCGTGAACTCCACGAAACTGTTTCGCAGGAAATGGCTGCGTTGAAAATGGCACTCGCGCGCGTGGAAGATACATTACCGAAAAGCAACACAATCGGCACAAAGTTCCTGCACTCGGCGCGCGATTTCGCCGAAGAAGTAATTCAGCAGATTCGAACGGTTTCCTATTTGCTTCATCCATTATTGCTTGACGAAGCCGGTTTGGGAGCAGCGCTGCGTAGTTTTGCAACCGGATTCGCGGAACGTAGCGGCATTTCGGTGAAAGTTAAAATCAAACGCGGTTTCGGACCTTTGTCCCAGGACATGGAAATCGCGCTGTTCCGCGTGGTGCAGGAATCGCTGACCAACGTTCACCGCCATTCCAAAAGCCGTGTCGCAAAAATCACGTTGGAACAGGTGCGCGGTAAAGTGCGCGTCACGATAGAAGATCGTGGAGTTGGCATGCCGCCCGCCTCCTCTGCGACCGGTTGGAATCCGCCCGTGGGCGTAGGCATTGCGGGAATGCGTGAGCGCGTGAAACAGCTCGGCGGTATCTTCGATGTCCGGAGCGAACCGGGGCGCGGAACTGCCATCAGCGTGGAGCTCCCGATTTCACGGAGCTCCAAAACCGCTTGCGAAAAGCAAAACGAAGGGATTCGTGGCACAAAAGCCGTGCACGTTTCAAAGCCGGCGGCGAATCGCGGTTGATCGAGCAGAACACTTTGCGAGCAAACGAGGCCACACTATGTCAAGAGAAGCCACAGCAGCAGCGGTCAGAGAAGCGCCGGTGCCGCCCAGACCAGTTGCGCCCAGAGAAGCGCCCGCGACAGCCCCCAGGCCAGCCGTCTCGAAAATGTACCGCGTTCTCATCGTTGACGACCATTCCGTCGTGCGCCGCGGCATTCGCTCGCTGCTGGAGTCACAGCCCGGCGTGGAAGTTTGTGGAGAGGCCGCTACCGGCGCGGAAGCGCTACACAAGGTCAACACCGACCATCCGGATCTGATCGTGCTCGACCTCACCATGCCCGAAAAAAACGGCCTGGAAGTTACTCGCGTTGCACGCCAGCAATCTCCCCAGACCGATGTGCTGATTCTCACCATGCATTTTTCAGAAGAGATCGCTAAAGAAGTGTTGCGCTGCGGCGCCCGAGGCTATCTCTTGAAATCCGACGCGGATCACGAACTGCTCACCGCCGTCCGTCACATCCAGCAGCACAAACCTTTTTTCACCAGCAAACTGGCCATGAGCATGGCGGAAAGTTTCGTGCGCGACCCCGGTACCCGCGAGACCGGCGCCGCCGAAGTGCCCTTGTCCGCGCGCGAGTTGGAGGTAGTGCAACTCCTCGCCAGCGGGAAAAGCAACAAAGAAGCCGCCGCCATGATCGGCGTCTCCACGCGAACGGTGGAAAGCCATCGCAACCACATCATGCGCAAAATGGAATTTCAAAGCTTCAGCGACCTGATCCGCTTCGCGATACGCGCCAACCTGATCCAGCCTTAGCAAAAACACGCGTTGCGTATCCGATCTAGCTCGCGCGAGAAAACGGGCTACGCGCTCGACGTGGAAGTTTCTTGCGTAGCGGCGCCCATCCATCCCGTCGCTGGAGCCGCTATCGGCCAGAAATTCTCCACTCTCTGGTCCCACTCCCGGCAAATGCGCGGACATTCGCGAAGAAGGGTCTTACTTGTCCGGTACGCGCGCGAATCGGACACTGTCACTTTTGACAATTCCCTAGCATAATCCTCGACAGCCAGACTGGAACAAATTTGTAAATCGACGACAACTCCGGGCTAGTCAGATTGGCGGACGAGTCCTGGCCTAGTAGTTTCATTTCTACGGCAAGCTTCAACAAAAACTGGAACTGAAAATTTTGATGGGGGTTTGAATAGTGAAATCAGGTTCGATTTCCTCAGCCATCACGAGAGTTTTGAAGGTGCCGGTTTTCTATGCGCAGGACTACTCGCTGCTCTCTATTGAGTCCGTGCTGGTCCTCTTCAGCAAGCACCTTTACGTGGAAGACACCCTGGAACAGATGGACCAGATCGGAGTAGGCTCCGTCTTGATTATCGTCGTGGCGCTATTTTGCGTGGGCGGCGTGATTGTTTTGAACGCAGCGTCACAATTCAGCCGCTTCGGCGAAACAGTGTTGACGGGCGACGCGCTTTCACTTTCGCTGGTCCGCGAGCTTGGGCCCGTGTTTACCGCGCTATTGGTCGCCGGACGAAACGCGACGGGCATGGCTTCGCAATTGGGATCCATGGTGGTTACCGAACAGGTGGACGCTATGCGGGCCATGGGCATCGACCCGATTCGCAAACTGATGACGCCTCGCGTGCTTGCGACGGTGCTAATCATGCCGCTGATTGTGGCGGTCGGGGATTGCGCGGGCCTGCTTGGCGGATTTTTGGTGGCGAGTTTCACTTTGCACATCGATGCGCAGCAATTCTGGACCCGCGCGGTGAAGGCTCTCGCCTTTGGCGACCTCGTGATCGGTTTCTGGAAGCCGGTTGTTTTCGGATTTATTGTGGCGACCGTCGGTTGTTATCGAGGGTTTCGCGTGGAGGGCGGGACGGCGGGCGTGGGGCGCGCTACGATTATGGCATTCGTGGATGCGGCGCTGGCCGTGCTCATAGCCGACTTGTTTTTGACGCGGCTGCTCCTGTATTTATTCAATAAGTGACACGCGGCGCGGCGCTGCGTGCGCTCTGATGTCGCCCCAGGCGACGCTTAGTCCTTTGCCGATTTTAAGCACGGTGTGGGAGGTCTCGTCGAGTTGCTCGGTCCGTGCCCGACAGGCTGCAATCTCGGCGGCAGGAGACGAGACGTTGTCGGTCAATCCTAACTGGTTTGAATAAAAAGATTGGCCGAACCCCCCGGAAAAACGGTAACTTCTTGTTGGCGGTGGGCGCCTGATGCCTTGAGCTTTGCGTCGGCCACCTCGAAAACAGTTCGTGCGTCTCAATGATTCGCCTGACGAATATTCGCCCCTACATGATTGTTTTGGTGATATCGCTGCTCTACGCGGCCGCCCGTTTTTCGCTCACGATAGAGGCTTCCCGCTCGATTGGAAATCCGAATCACGTGGATCCCGCCTCGCTACACCTTCGCGGGGAATTTGTCGAGTCAAACCTGGGCTCGTCGCTCAATGCGGATGGATCCGTCACCGTCAGGATGATCGGGGAGAGGTACCTTTTTGTGCCTTCTCGAATTACTGTGCCGGTGGGCGTTCCGGTTCGTCTTCGTATCACTAGCGCGGATGCGCCGCACGCGTTCCGCGTCGTTGGAGTAAGGGTGAAAGTTATTCCGGGGATTGTTACGGAAGTGCATTTCCAGTTGTCTTCAACGGGAGATTACGAAGTTTACTGCGAAGAATTCTGCGGGCCAGGCCATCACGCAATGATGGAGCGGTTCGTGGCGGTGCCACAAAAAGATTTCGCGGCACAAAATCACTTGGGCTCCGGTACTGCATCACAAGACGAGGTGACACGTGGATCCCGCTAAATGGTCTTTCGGAGCGCGCGAAGTAATTGTAATTTCCATTGCCATTGTGGTGGTCTCTGAGATTACCGGGCTAAGTTTGTTTCACTGGGCGAAGACGCACAGAACTTTTCCCGTGGAGAGTCCACTTTTTCAGGGCGCGCCATCGCTGGTTGCGTGGGACAAGAGCACGATCGCGGCAGCTTCGGACGGCAATCCGGTTCGCGGGCAGTTTATTGCGCGACGATGCGAAACTTGCCACGGCATTGAAGGTTTTAGCTCGAGGCCGTCCACGCCGAATCTCGCGGGCCTCGACCGCGAGTACCTATGGAAGCAACTCGACGATTTCCGCGACGGCAAGCGAAAATCCGAGGTCATGCATCGAATGGCTTTCGCGCTCTCTTCGCGCGACTCAGCGGACGTGGCCGCGTATTTCTCATTGCTGCCCAATACTCCTGATGGACAGTTCAGCGAAAGCTTTCCCCAGAGCATGCAGGACACATCGTTATCCGACGTGGCACGGCGAATGCTTTCCGTGGGTGATCCGAACCGCGGTATTCCTCCATGCCAGGCGTGCCATGGACCGATAGGTTACGTTCGCGCAGCGCCCGGTCTTGAGTCGCAAAACTCAGATTACGTGTTGAGCCAGCTCGAAGACTTCGCCGACAAGAATCGCATGAACGATATCGACCTGCCGATGCGTACGATTGCAAGCGAGATGCATGAAGATGAGCGGCGAGCGGTTGCGCAATTCTATGGCGCGGGCTTGGGGCGCCTCGCCGTGGGCTACTCAATCGGAAAATAGAATTTACAAACGAGACGCGAACAGAAGTTATGATACGAGTGTCGCGATCGGCAAACGCTCGAAATTAGTCCGCCGACTCCTGTTAAAACGAGCGTCAGTGGCCGGCGTTGGGGTCGGCAGTGCCGTCCGACCACACCATCATCGTCTCCTTCAATGCTTGGTCCCTAATCTGGATGACAGTTTCGAACCGCGGAATCCGCTATTTAGGGTAGGGGGCAGCTTTACAGACCTGTCCAACTGGAAGTGCCGCGCGCCCACGACGAACAAGAATGCCCATAGCTTGCTCGCGTTATGAGCTGAGCACTCTTTCGCCTTCATGCTCTTAAGACCGCCGCCCCGAAACAAAAAGGAGGAAAACGTGAAACTTAAAACTTGGGCCCTTCCCTTCGCGTTTTTCATAGTTTTTGCATCGTCCCCAAATTCCGCTCTCGCTCAGCGGGACGCGCTAGCTCCGGGTCCTCCCACGCAACACTATTCTCCCGGCGAACCGGCAACGGCAAAAGCAGCCGCATCTGACGCCTCAGCCATCGACAAATCGAAGCCAAAAACGCAAAGCAACATCACTTCCGACGCAACCGATGCTTGCAGCTACACTTTCACTACCGGCAGCGGCTATACGTACTTACAGTTCTGTGTAACGGTGAACGGCAACGTTACAGAATTTCAAAGCCCGGTGGACGTCGAACAGCTCAGTCCCGGCGGCAGCAACGCCTTTGAAGGCTACGGCATTTGTGACATTACTAACGGAAACACCGCTTATTGGGACTACGCCGGAAATGGCGATAGCGGAAACTGGAACCCGCCGGCCACGCTTTCACAGTCCGCGACGTCTGTAAAAATCGAGCGGAGTACAAGCGACGGAGCCTGGACGCTGACCATGACGTTTACCATGGTACCGGGCGCCATACCTTACGCCAAGATTACGACAGAGCTCAAGAACACTTCCGGCGAGACGCGGAAGGTTCTCCTGCTACGCTATGCCAACGCCGTCCCCAACACGGCTCCCCCTTTCGCGGAAAACTACGGCGGAACCTACGAAAGCGCGTGGGGTTGGGGGGCTGGGTACGGTTTGATACTCCAGGATGTTGGACTTCCCGCTTCAGTTTTCGCCTGGAACCGTACGGCGTTTGCAATTAATACGCTCGACGGTCCGGCTCCTTGCAACAGCGAGGCGAATTACGTTGCGGACATAGTCGATGGGGTGGGCTCGGTGGTGAATCAAATTACCTTCACGGGTCTAGTAAAGAACCAGGCCGTCACCATCAACCAAAGGTATATGCAGTTCTAATGCAGGGGACACGGCGTCACGTGCCCTTCATTGCGTAGCGCGAGAAATGGTCGAGAACACACTTCGCGCCTAGTCGCTAGTGACCGGCCTTGGGATCGGGCGTGCCGTCCGACCAGGTGGCCACCGGGACGAAAAATATCGTCAGTCGATCCTGAGGCATTTCGGTCGCCGCAACCGGTGTGTCCGCCAGATTTGCGCCCCAGGTTTCCGGGGCGGCCTGCGGAATGAAGAACATCAGGTGCGGGTGCCAGTTGTCACCCTTATCGTTTAAATACTGTTGCTTGGACAACATGTAGCACATTGCGCCGATCTCAAGTGGCGGCAATTCTTTCTTGTCGAAAGCCGCTTTGAGACTTTCAACCATTTGAGCTTTGGATTGGCCCGCGAGAACGAACTCGGTCTTCTTAATTGTGATCGGAAGGTAGGTGCGTGCGGCTGCGGGGTTAAAGCAGATCGGACCGCGCAGCTTCGGATTCCAAAAGCCGGGATCGTCGATTGCGGCCGTCCATCCGCGTTCCACGACGCACACGAAATTGTTTTTGCCTTTGACAGCAGTTTCGTAACCGTGGCGTCCGAGGACCATGACTTCGGCGTCGTCCGAGAGGTCTTTTGGGGCCGCGCTGCGCGCAAGAGCTATCTCGGCGTCGCGATCCATCAAGTATTGGTCAAGCGAGGCCATGTTTGCGTAGGCGGAATTCGCGTCCTTGGTTTGGGCTGACACTTGTGGCGACGCGAGGAGCGCAACAAAAACCGAGAAGCTTGCTACCGCCAACACAATTGTGATTGTCCTGAGAATCCTTCGCTTCATAGGCCTCCCCCGAGCTACAGAAATTTCTTCTTCAGATACAAAACGATTCGTCCGGGTTGCTTTGCCGGCAGGGCCGGTTGGCAATTACCCACAATACCGATGCTTTCACGGAATGTTGAGGGCACCAGCAACAACAAACCTTCCTGGCGTTCCAACGTGACTATCATGGAGTGCGGCTGCTTGCTCCTCTTTCATCGCGCCGGGAGTCATTCAGGCGAATGCTCAACTCGCCAACCGAGTGTGCTGTATTGCACATTCTTTGCACCCGGTTAGCGCCGACACTACACCCTGCAGCAACGCACGTCATATCCATTCCAAGGAGATTTCATGCACACTCGCCATCGATTGGTTAGCTCGGTTTTTCTCGCAGCCGCGTTGCTTGCGACGCCTGGCATCGTCGCAGCTTCAAATCCACCCGCGCAAAACGGCCAGGAAGAGCATCACGAACAGGAGCAGGAGCATCGTTACTACGATCACCAGCACAAGGATTATCACAATTGGAATGAAGGCGAAGATCGTTCCTACCGGATCTATCTAAGCGAGCACCACAGGCAGTATGTCGAGTTCGACAGAAACAATCGCGCGCAGCAACAGGCTTATTGGAATTGGCGCCACGACCATCCGGATCACAATTAGCGGCGCGTGAAATGGCGCTCGCCATATAGCGCTAACGAAAAGCTCCTTCATCTGTCCGCGCATGGCCTCTGCTCGCGAAAATGATCGGAAGGGGGGCAGGAAGGCCGGCGACTTTGTAGCGCGTGCGTCCCGCGCACGCGCTACACTTATTTACGTTTTGAATTCCTTCAGGTATGGCTTCGAATTACCGGGAAATGCGAAAAGTCACCACCACGGTTTGATGTGCAGCGACAGTTTTTCCTTCGGCGTCGCGTGCAGGCTCCCATTGCCATGTGCGGACGGCTTTCATGGCTTGCTCGTCCAACCCTGTTCCTAGCGATCCTAAAATTCTCACGCTGCTTACCCAGCCGTCCTTTCCGACGATGGCGTCCAGTGTTACGTTGCCCTGAATTTTGTGGAGTAGCTCGGAGTAGGAATATTGCGCGGGTGGACAGCGCAGACACACGGGATGTGTAACGCCTCGCGCGCCGGCTAGCGGCAGACCGTCGGGCGCCGAGAAATCACCCGCCACGTCGGAAGTGCGCGCGGGAGTCGCGTCCGAGGAAGTGCGTGTGGAAGGCGAATCAAAGGTACTGGACGCAGCGTCGTCCGCGCGCCATTCAGGCGGACTCGCATCGACTTCGTTCGTTCCAACGGGTGCTGAAGCTGAATCAGAATTCCGCGCAGCGGCTTCATCCGGCGAAGAAACCTTCGCAGGCGCGGAATCCTTCGAGGAGTTCAGTGCCGAGTTTGGCGCTGGCGGAACAATTTTCGGAGGGTGCGTCTGACCGAACGCGGCGGAAATATTTGCCGTTGCAAGCGCGGCGCAGAAAAGCATACACCAATGCAGTTGCAATACCGTGCGCAGACCGACACGCCCCATAACGGTCTCCCGGATCGCTGTCTAGTCAAACGCAGCCGCGCTTTTAGCTTTGTAGTGGAACTCGCGCCGTCGCGCTTGAATCTTGCGCGCACACTACCACACGGTCTCGCGCGATTCAACATGTGTCAGTTCATTTGAACCTTGACAATATTTGTGCAAGAGCGCATACCCCCCTTACGGACCTCTTTCGCATTCCTGGTGTGGGAGGTTTTTATGACTACGCGTTACGATATTTTCCAATTGACCGCCGAAGACGATTTCATGTGGATAGAAGCGGTGGAGGATTTATCCTCAGCCAAGAAACGTCTTATCAGCCTGGCTTCGACCAAGCCTGGCGATTACCGCGTGTGGGACCCCTCGCGTCAGATGTTTGTTGACATCTCGCGACAGCGATTCAAGAACCGCGCTTAACACTTTGTAGATAAATGCGTCGCGCTTCTTGGCTGCGCGGCAAGCTGGCTATTGTTCGGCCGTTTTCTTCAATTCTTGATTCAAGGTCAACCCCGCAAGTGATACCAGCAAGAAAGAAACCGCAGGTCCCTCGTCGGCCAAAAGGCAAGCCTCTGTCGAAACAACAACGTCGGGATAAAACAAAAATAGGTTGCGGGCTCTTCAGCCACGCAACCTATTAAAGACCGAATCTAATTTAACCGCGATACAAACGACCTGATCGCAGATGCGGATTACGCCTTCTTTACGGACCTGCGGCGGCCGCGGCGGCGTGCGGGAGGTTGAGCGGGGGCTTCGCCGATGAGTTCCGCGGACCAAATCGATGTCACGAAACGTTTGACGCCGTGATCGTCGAAATCGATGGTGGTACGTTCGGTATTGGATTCCGTGACTGTTCCCATTCCGTATTGCTCGTGACGAATCGACTGCCCTTCCGATAGGATCTGCACCGCTGCCTCCTTGAATGATTACTAAATTTGTTTCTTATAAATTGCAACCGCTGTCCGCTCGATTCAACTGCAAATGCGGCCGCCTGTACTTGCCCGTACCGCATATCCCAAAATCTTCGCTCGTTCTTGATAACAGTCCGCAGGACTTGTGATTCTCGCCTGCGTACGGTAGCAGACGTATCCCAATTTTCCGAGCCAAGCTTCGCGTACGGCGTTCAACAAGGGCTAAGACTTAGCTCCGCCCCTCGTATCGATACGCTGAATTTTAAAACGTAACCTGGAAAGGGTCAGAGTCCGACAACGTTCTCGGCCTGCAGGCCCTTGGGGCCTTGCTTGACCTCGAACTCGACTGCTTGCCCTTCATTGAGGCTCTTGTAACCCTCGGACTGGATCGCCGAGAAGTGCACGAAGACGTCCTCGCCGGACTGGCGTTGGATAAAACCATATCCTTTCGCCGCGTTAAACCACTTCACTGTTCCTTGCTCTTTTGCCACTGACCTACTCCTAAAGTACTGACTGTGTGGATGTTAGCCACCGCGTCGGCGACCCCGAGGACTTGCCCTGAAGCAACAAACGCACCCCAATATTATCACAGGCGGCGAAGTTGGCGCAACAGCTTCAGTCCGCTGGCAATGATGCGGATTCGGCGGAATTGCCAAGCTCCATCAGGAACGGGCGACGCTGAATCCGGCCTTCGGGACATATCGCTTCCGCCTTGGCGACCCACCTTCGCCCAAGCCATCATCATCATTATTGGAATGTGTGCTAATTGGGACAGCGCTGCCTTGCGAACCCCGGATATCGTTCAACATGCACGCGCACACTCCACGAGTTTGTCTTGCGATAACACAAGGAGATTCCGAATGAAGAGATCGTTAATCGTTAGCGCTTTCCTGATAGCAATAATGACGTCAGGATGTTCAGGTACCCAACCCGTCGCTCCGGCCTCTGCTGTTCAGGCGCAACCCGACCCGCACAGAGATGATCGCGACAGAGATCGCGATAAGGACAAAGATAGAGACGCTGACCGCGACCATCAGACAGGATGTCCAGACGGCCAACATCTTTTCACCGACCGCGATGGCAGAACGAGCTGCGTTAGCAATTAACTTCTTTGCTTAACCATGCCCGGCACAAAGCGCACGCAATGCAAAGGCTGCAACCAGGGCGCTTCTGTTGCTCCGAGCAAATAGGTTACTGGGGTGGGAATGTGGCGATATATTCCTGCACCGTGGCCTTGTGCGGGGTGGCGTCCACATTATAAAGACTTTGAGGTTTTTGGCCGGGGCGCTGCAGCACTACTTCAATCCATGGAAACGAGTGCGCTTTTTTTTGGCGATTGATGACGGAAATTATCGAACCGTCGCTGAGTGGAACGTCATATTGCGCGCCGGGGCCGGGAGAATAATGCAAGGTCCATCCGCTGATCACTTGGCCGTCTTGGCGCGCTAAGGTCGGCAAAGTTGTGGGGTCTAAGTTTCGCACCTCGGCGGGACTAGCCATCACGTAGCCGTCAATCGTCCACTTGCAAAGACGTCCACTTTGGCAGAGCGCGAAGAATTTGTTGTCGTATGGAGTGATCAACGTGGCTTGCACTTCCGGGCCGCCGCAGGGGCCGCGATGGCGCTCCACGTCTGTGGCGGTGACGTGAATTACCACCGGGCAATCACGTTGGTTGGCCGGATCGGGCGTCCAATAAAACTGCATGAGCACAATAACCGGAAGCTCCAAATAATTGATGTGGTAGCCGGTGTGCGATTGCTCGATGAAAATGTATGCTTCGTTTCCCTTCCAATAAAGCGTGACGCCGCTGCCGTCCGCGATATAGCGCGTTTCGATGAATGAGGAAATCGTAAGGCAGAGCGCTACGATGACGGCGGCAATCGCGATCTTCGCTTTTAACTCCAGGTTCGAAATCGCGGCGAACGCGGTTTTTATATCCATGCTTATGCCCATACGCTCCATCGAGGGGTGCCGCCGAGATTACGTTCTTCAACTAATACTAGTTGGCGCGGCTGGCAATTCCTACCCGGAAGCTTAGAGAATGTGTTGCAGTTGTCTTAGGTTTAACCTGCCGCCGGGAAACGCAACACGCGCCAATCGGACGCGGGCCCGCTGCGCCCCTCTGAACCATGCGACCCTTTCGTACGATCGGCAGCGGTCAAAGCGCGGTTTACGATTTTCGGGGCTTCAGCTCGTTCAACGGTGGGAGCGATGCAGAGGCGGTCACCGTATGCTCGATAGGTTGTTTCCCAGTGCTCATCGCGTTCGCCAACATTTCGACGGCTTTGCCGGCGATCGGGGGAATCAGAATTGTTGCGGCAAGCAAACCGTCGCGGAGCCATTTCTGGCCGGTCTTCGGGACGCCGTCGCATCCGGTAAAGGGCAAACTCAGCCAGCGTTTGCGATCGTCGTCTTCTTGTATTTTGTCGAACGCGGCGCGCGCGCCCATGGCCATGGAATCATCCTGCGCTCCTATTAAATCCACGGGGATTTTGTGCGACGTGCTCAACTTCAGCCAGGAGCTTACCGCGCGTTCGGCGCTTTCGGTTGTCCACTGCCCTTTCAGCGTCGTCACCTGAATGTTTTTTGGCTTGGATTCCATCATGCCGGCCGTGCGTTCCTGCGCCGAAGTGCTGTATGAGGGGCCCTCGATGTACAGAATCGATCCGCCTTGCGGCAAAAGCGCGGCGAATTGCTTTCCCTGAATGCGTCCGATTTCCGCGTGGCTGGAAGTGACCGCGAAGACCGGCGCTCTCGTTTTGCGCCGCAATTCCGAAATATAATCCGGAGCGCGATTCATTACTGCCCAGGCGATTCCCGCGTCGCAAGCAACTTGGGCCACCTGAGGAAGCGCGCTTCCCCGCACTGGTTCCAGAATAATTCCGGCCGGGCGCGACTCCGCCGGAGATTGGATCGCTTTCAAAATATGCGTGCTTTGATTTACCGTGTCGTTTTCGGAATAAAGTACGCTTACGTCAACGCCCAGTTTCGTGCCCGCCCGCTGCGCGGAAAGGGCCTGCTCCAACTGGAAATCGTTGTCGTCGGTGGGAAGGGACACTAGAAATTTCAGCTTCTTCATTGCTTCAACAATACTTCCATCCGTCGGCAGCGAGAACTGTTTCGTGAAGCCGGTAATCTAAAAGGTACGATGGCGAGTCATCGCTTTCGGGTGGATGGCTCAGTCTCCGATAAGTGCGTTATTCAGGACTGGAGAATACGCGCGTGAATACGCGATAGCCGCTCCGTAGCTCTGAAGTGCGCTCATCTATCTCCACACACTTCGTCCATTATGTTAGACTCACGGCCATCGCAGTTTCCCCGGGAACCCCATCTAACTGGAGGCACTTTATGTCTCTCACCGGCGCTGTTCCTTCGCCTGATATGAAGATCGAAGTCGAAACGACCCCAACGGAAGCAATCGTTCATTGTTCGGGCCGAATCACTTCCGGCACAGCCGAAATGCTCAAGAGCACCGTCCGTCCCCTGATTACCGAGGCCAAGACTGTCGTGATTGATCTTACCAACGTAGGTTTCCTGGACAGTTCGGGGCTGGGGACGCTTGTAGGCTTTTGGGTAAGCGCGAAGAAAGCAAAATCCAAGTTGAAGATCGTCAACGCCCATCAGCGAATTGTCGACCTGTTCCTGATGTCCAATCTGGCGCCAATGCTCGAGGGCCACGACGAATTTCTCGGGATCACACCCGACTAACCGGCTTCCCGGCGGTGGCTCACGCAATTGCGGTTGGTCGCGTTATGCGACCCCAGCAGACCTCCGCCTTGCGAGCTATCGCCACCGTTTCGCTAAAGGTTCTACTCGCTCGCGTTGCCGGAAGCTGAACTTTCTTACACGAACAACCAGCGCGTTAATCGGGCATGGCCCGGCTCCGCTGCGTTTATTTCTGCGGCGTGTACCAGATGGGCGAGGTGTAGGCGCGCTGCTGTTCGACCATCGGGACCTTTGGGTCCATCGTGACACCGAATTTTACAGCATCGTAGAGCGTCCAGCGTGGAGTTGGTATTTCCAAAACGCGCACGTAGTAGAATGCCTTGAGCGATGGATCGAAGTCTGGGTCTTTCCATGTCGCGGTCAACTCGGGCGCGCCTATCGAATTGGAGTATGTGGCCGTTTTCATATCAACGGTATTACCAACGGCTGGCACGTTACCGGTTGCTCCGGGTTTGCGATTTCCTGACCAGGCCACATCGTAGATTTTCTCCTGTACCTCACCCTTTGCGTCCAGCCAGCCCTTGACGATCTGAACGCGGTCCAGGTTAGCGCCAATAGGGTCCTTGAGCGCGGCCACAAGAAATGTCGGGCATTTCCCGGACGGAGCTTGTCGAAGGTCGCCGCCCATCGGCACACCTTTTCCATAGCCGACAGCAGCAAGATTCGGGGTTTGCGCATCCCTGCTGACAAAGTCCCAACCTCCAAAGAAGCGCACGACCATCCGTGGTCCGGTGGTGGCATAGGTTTCTTTGCGCTTCATCGCGTCCCACAAAGCTTCGCGTGTATTTCCTGTGGCCCACACGCCGGCGTAGCCGGAAGCAACGAACTCCCATCCAACATAGGATTTCCCATTGGGAAAAGCTGACGCATGATGCCAGCGATCCGCTGATGGCTCGTAGGCGGGGAGCTTGCCAAAAAAGTTATCCGAATCTGCCGTGGACAGTGAGGTGTGCGAGTCAGTACTGCCGATCAGCCCAAACTTGTAGGGGTTGACGCCGAGTTCGTTTTCGAGTTTGAGACCGAGCTTCAACGCCGAGCGAGTGTATTCGTACTGGAGCATTTCCGGTTTCTTGTCCGCGCTAAGGTCGAGGTTTCCCCGATCCCAACGCTCGAACCCGGCAAACTCGCGTTCCCCCGGGAGGAGACTATACCAAATATTGCTGCGGATTCTCAGAAACTGAGGCACTGTCGATTTTGGCAGAGTGAGTCTTGCGCCACCCGCCTATGCTGCTAACCCTGTTATTCTCGGCACTGCCTTAAAACACGAATGCTTCGGGCAAGGGCGGGAAAACGCAAAAGGCCGCGTCACTTGCCTGATTAGTCCGATTACCGGACATCTTCGAACAGTATTAGATAGCTCAGTTACCAAGTTCAGTTTGGCGTCAGATAGCCACGAATGGTTGTGAAGTTGACGCTTGCTCCGAAAACTGGAGTTGGCGTGGATCCAGTTAGAATTACAATTCCGTTGGTGAACTGATACTCCGCGGTCACACCGTTGTTGAGCACCTGCCAGCCGAACCCTGTCAATTTTCCGCCGGTGGGCGTCCATTCCAGGTTGAAGGCGGTCTGAATTGTGGACCCTGTGCCGTCGGTAGTGATCTCTATATCCGTGACGATGAAATCCATTCCGCTCGGCACTTTCCAGGGAGTGGACGCGTCGAAGGTGCCATTCTGCTCCGCTATGGCGCAATTGTTGACAGAAGCGTTGCAAACCAATTGAATGTTTCTGGCAGGCAGGCGGTAAATGTCTTCGGAGGGCACCGGGCTCGAGATGGTGTTGACCACTTGCACCATCGTTGCCGCAACGGCATGCACGGCTTTCGGAGCCATCACGCTAAGCAGTATCGCTGCCAGCACCACGGCGCCTACGGCCATCAATAGGTTTTTCGCTAATCGCATCATGATTATGGTCCTCCCTTTCGGATGAAGCTTACTACTGTCGCCTCCGAGGACAAACGAATATTCCGGTTTAACTCCCGATTAGTCGGATAACCGGAAAAGTCACGCACTAGAACTTTGCTTGTCCGGTTATTGCGTTTATCAGGACTTAGGTCCGACATATCTGGCCCCAATAAATTTTTTCGCCAGCCTGTCGTCTTTTGCCCGCCGTTTCCGTTTACATAGATAGGGCAGCGATACAAGCGTCGGGATAGTGCTCATGCATGAACCGACGCAGCCACAAGAAGTCACTGACGAAAAGGAGAAAGCACATGCGGCTATTGAAAGAGACATTGGGAATTTTGGGAGCTATGGTTGTCCTTGCGGTAATCGTAGCGTTCGTCGCACCCAACAGGGCACGCGCCGTGGCGGCGACGCTGGTGCAGATTGTCCCCGGCAACACCACGCACGTAGGCCAGCACGAGAGCCAACTGGTCTCATTGCATTGTTTAGAGGGCAAAGCTTACTGCTCTGAGATCGACGCCGAAGGGAATATCGAAGAGTCTACCCCCTATGTAGTCCCCAAAGGCTTCACGCTGATTGTGACTGACTATGAATG
The DNA here is from genome assembly GCA_050012395.1 of Candidatus Acidiferrales bacterium. Taxonomy (GTDB): domain Bacteria; phylum Acidobacteriota; class Terriglobia; order Acidiferrales; family UBA7541; genus Palsa-295. Next base: position 46,880 of record JBEKHG010000021.1, on the reverse strand, counting down.
GCAAGCCCCCCCTTCCGGGAACACAGGCCTTATCGGCGATGTCCTTTCCAATCCCAAAGGAGGGTTATTTAACGGCAGTCTCGCCCAAGCTAACCAAATCGGTGAGGCTTATGCGCACGAGCACTACGTAACGGGTTTCCGGGTTGGCTCGGGAGTGACGCTTGCAGACTCACTTGCCAGTAGCTCTACCGGAGCTAGCACCGTCCAGGGCTACTTGGTTCCGAACGACTAGCGCGAAAAAGAGCCGGTCTCGGCTAAGTCCTGATTAGCCGGATTACCGGAAAAGTGAATTTCTACACATTCTAGCTTGCCGGTTTGCGCAATTCTTGCTGTCGGGTTCTCCGAAAACAGTTGTTTTCCGAATGGCGAACGCTGAGATCGAAGGTGGACAACATCGCGCTGCGCCTAAATCAACGCCCGCGATAAACTCTCGGCTTTCAGACTCCAGCGAGTAAACTGCGCGCAAGTGTTGCACCGACCCTTTGAACCCGCACGGATAACCGGAAACTGACCCACTGCCCTTGGGAGGGTCGGGGCGGGCGAGCAGAATTTTACGGCATACGGGTGCCGCAGCGGCCGCACTCTTCGAAAACGGAGAGGACGTTCGTCAAACTGAGGAGATCGCGGATGCGTGGACTCAAATTCACCAATTGCAACTGGCACTTCGCGCCTTTCGCTGAAATATAAAGCGCCACCAGCGCGCCCAGGCCGGAGCTATCCATGTGCGCGAGGTCGGTCAAGTCCAGAATTACTTTTCGCTTGCACAGGATTAGCGCTTTCACTTCCGTTTTCAGCTGGACCGCGGTTTCCGTGGTGAGGCGGCCGGTGCAGCCGACGACGGTGGCGTCCTCCCAGGCGTACGTTTCCAGCGTTAGTGTGCGCGCACCTATCGAAGCGTCGGTTGCCATGCTGGGTGTATTTACTCTGCGCTGATAAATAACACAAGAAATTTATTTGACGTCAGGTAGGCTGGTCACTTCTTTGCGCCGGTGGTTTCTAGCTTCTCGGCGGGTTTGGATTCTGCGTGCTTGGGCTTCGGCGGCGCTTGCCAAAAACCAGGCGTGGGCACGATGAACTCGATGCCCACCTGCGTTTTTCCCATGAAGCTGTCGCCAACGCTTGTGACGCGGCACAGCAATTCCTCCCGAATGAGCGGATTTTCCACGCGGATGATTTGATTCACCTTCACCGAAGCGGCTAGCAGAATTAGCGCGCCGTGGTCGTTCACGATGATGGCTTCCGTGCGCTCCGCGAGCGACTGCTTGCCCGCATCACGCAGCCTGACCACGACAGGAACGCGTTTCAGCACGCGCTTGCTGCGCCGGCGGTTCTGCGGACGCATTTCCGGGATGGGGGCGATGAACGTCACACCCAAACTTAACAATACTTTACAGGCCCTACAAGCGTCTGGGACCTTAGATGTGCCTTTCTAGGTATCGAAAATGACCGCGTTTTCCTGGGCTTCCAATCGGCAAATATCGATACAGGTCCCCTCGCCGGAGCGCTTCCAAGTTTATGGAACCTTTCGGCGCGCTCCCACGCAATTAATATTAGCCCGGCAATTTTGTAAGGTCATTCGCCGCCCGCGACGCGCTAGACGAAGGCGAAGAAGCGACGTTTGATACAAAGGAGAGTCAGAGATGCGGAAGTCGAGAATCGAATTGGCGTTTTGCGTTTTCGGAATCCTGTTGATCTTCGCAGCGGCGGCTATTCACGCTGCGCCTCAAGAAGCGAATTTTGTGGGCACGTGGAATTTGACTGTCACCGGCGGCGGAGGCCAGGGTCACGGAGGCGGCCAGGGCGGTGACCAGGGCGAAGCGCAAGGTGGAGGCGGCGGTCATCGCGGTGGCGGAGGCGGAGCGCAAACCATCACAATCACCAGGGATGGCGACAATTTCAAAGTGGACCACAAAACTCCACGCGGCGACGTGGTATCGAATGCCACCGTCTCGGGCAACACGATTTCATGGACTGAAGAGCGCAAAGGCCGAGATGGCAACAGCCACACGGCTCAATTCAAAGCCACGCTCAGCGGCGACTCCATGAGCGGGACCATAGCGGGCGGACAAGGCAGCCGTGACTTTACCGCCAAACGCGCCGGGTAGCTTTACCGCTACGCTTCGTCGGCGAAAAAAACAATCAATCGCGGGGAGCGCTGGTGATGCAGCGGCGTTCCCCGCGATTTGTCATTTAGTGGCTGGAGGCGGGCTGCTGTTTGGGCTGGCTAATGATCGCTGCGGGCAACGACTGGCGACTAGACGTGCTGGCCCGAGCGAATTCGTAAATGCCGCGCGCGTCCGTGGCTACGATCAAACGGTCTGGTTCCACGATGATCGCGCTTGCCCGCACCAGCGCCCCTTCCGGGGTGGCAATAAAATAGTCGCCCAGATAATCCCCGTTCTTGTCAAAGTGCGCGAGGGTTCGGCCGATTCCCGCCCACATGTCTTGCGAAACAGGATCGACGCCCAGCGCGGTAATTTTCGGATTTTCTTTTGAGGTATCCACGAAATGATCCAGATTCACTTTCACCGTGCCCGTCAAATTGTAGATGCCCTCGCCGAAGCGTCCGTGAGGGCCGCCGAAATGCCCTTCTCCGGCTCCGCGTTCGAATGAATGGCCGGTCGTGGTTCCGCTCGAGCCTGGCGCGCTGGAAATCGTCGGAGAATAAATTGCCTGAGCTCGCTGCGAAGTGTCTCCGAATTGTCCAAAGCTTCCCAGGCCTGGAAAGAATCCTTGGCCGGCGGCCATTCCACCGCCAAACCCGCCCATGCCTCCCATCCCGCCCATACCGCGTCCGGCGACCGCTGCGGATTGCACGCCCAGTCCGCTCACCGGTGCCGTGGAAAAAAGTTCGGGGAGGCTGATGTCAGAATTGTTCGCCTCAGAAGCATTACTCGCGGAAGAATCGCTCGAACCGGAAGATTGCGCGCTGAATTGCAAATCGGAGGAGCCGATCGAGCTGGATACGGATTTCTCGTCAGTCGCGCCCGTGGAGTTCTGGTTCGCGCGCTTGCCTCCCAAATGAAATTGCTTGGAATCCGGCGTGATCGCTCCTTGCGCTGACAACATTCCTCCGCCCGCCGAGCCGCCGGGTCCGCCGCCGCCAAAACCATTCGCTCCTCCGGTTGAAAGAATGTTGGCGGTGGCCGTCTGTGCCGTCTGCGGGCCTTCACCGTTATGCGCGCCCAGGCCGGGCGACACTCCTCCGCCGAAAAATATGCCGCCTTTGTTTCCGATGGCTGCGAAGGTGTTGTAGGAATCAGAAAAGTTCGACTGGCTGTAATTCACGCCAAACTGCACGCGATCGGTGGGATCCGGTGGCAATTCCGTGCCGTAAAGTTTCAAATCGAAAGTAACGTCGTTGGCGGCATAGCCATAGCGGTCATATTTGCGGACAGTGGGATCCGGCAGCGCGATGAATGCAAAATATATGTTTCCGCTGCTGTCGCCGAAAACTTTTCCCAGGTTTTGAAGTTGTTTTGCCGACTGCGGCTCCGCGCCCGCTTCCGACAGCTCGCCGAAGCTGCGCACCAGGCTGCCGTCGTCACTGAGAATTTCCACCAGCCGCTTCGAACGTAGCGTGGAAACGGCGAACTGGTGGTCCGGGAGCCCGACAATGCCGGTCGGCGCAAAGACTGGAATCTTTGCCACGAGCATTCCGTCAGCCGAGAAAATCTCGACCGCGTTTGCGGCGCGGTCGGCTACCAGAACGCGGCCGTCGCTATCGATGTCGAAATCGGCGGCGTACTGAATTTTTGCGGTTTCACTCCCGGCGTGTGGAATCTGGCCCATGCGCTTGCCGTCGGAATCGAATATCCATATGACGTTCGGAGGATTCGCCAATACATAGTAATGCCGTGCCGTATCGCGCTTCATCGCGGTGACGCCGGAACTGATCTCCGGGAACACCCGTGCGCGCGCCGGTATGGCGTTCACAAAACCCTGTGCCTTAGCGGGATGGGGAGCAGTAAAACCAGCAATCAGAAGAGCCAGTAACGAGGGTTTCCATAATTTCCACCGCAAACCACAAACCATGGAACCAACCCTTGCTCGACGGAAAATATTCTACACGAAAATATCTAGCCTTCGTCTACCCCTATTTCCGCCGGGGAGCGCAAAAGTTCCACAATCTTTCGATCCTCGGAATGTAACGGCCGCTGGGGCGACAAAAACTAACGCTCAACGTTAGGCTTTCTTGCGGTATTGCTGGATGAGCTGCTTGTAGCGCGGGTCGTCGCGCAATGATGCAAAATAGGGGCTGGATTCCAATGACACAAAATCGCCGTAACCTAATTTGAGGGATTCTTGTAACGATTCGAGCGCTTTATTTTTGTCTCCTTTACCGGCGTAGGCCGCGCTCAGCCAGTAATAATTCAACGCCGTCTTTTGATGCGCTAATTTTGACATGTAGCCGACAGCGTCATCCCACCTGCCTTGAGCCAGAGAAAGCTGAGCCATACCCATGACTTCGTAAGTCTTGTCTCCTATTTCTCCCGCGCGATGAATAGCCACTTCCGCTTCCTGGTAACGCTTCTGAAAAATAAACGCGCGCGCCAGGTGATACTGCGCCGCCGCCGAAGTGGGCTGAAGGCGGATCGCTTCGCGCGCTGCTTTCTCCGCCTCCACCGCCTCAGGAGGCTGCTCGTATCCGAGCGACCAGGACAGCAAGTCCCAGGCGAGATAGTTGTCCGGCTCCAACCGAGTGGCTTCGCGAAGTTCGGCGACCGAGGCGGCATAGTTATATTTCAGGCCGTAGGTCTGGCCCAGCGCGACGTGAGCCTCGGCGAGGTTCGGATCGATAGTGACTGCCCGCTGCGCGTATTCCTCCGCTCGCTGCAGGTGCACCGGATTGCTGTCGAGGTCGCGGTAGTACAAGCTCTCCACGTGAGAAAGTCCGGCTAGCGCGAGAGCGTAGTTGGGATCGAATTTCAGAGCATCTTCAAAGTTTTTCCGCGCGGCTTCAAACCTTTCCGCCGTTTCCACTTCGAGGAGCCCGCGTCCCAACAAAAAGGCTTCGTAAGCCTGAGGATTTTGAGTGTAGCGCTGCTGAATGGCCTTGGTTTCCTGCGGGCTCAGGTTCAAATTCAACGCTTGCGCAATTTTCAGCGCGGTTTGCTCCTGCAGCGAGAAAACATCCTTCATTTGCCCGGTGAAATCGTCGGCCCAGACCTGAAATCCCGTGGTCGAATCAATCAAATGCACGTTAATGCGCACCTGATCGCCGGATTTTCGCACGGTGCCTTCCAGCAAATAGCGCACGCCGAGTTGACGCCCCAAGGCCCCGGCGTTCTGGTCCGCGCTTTTCACCGCGGCGGCGCTGGCGCGCGGAGCAACATCAATTCCCTGAATCTTCGAAAGCTTGGTCGTGATTTCGTCCGTCATGCCGTCGCTGAAATAAACGCTGTCGGGATCGGTGCTCAGATTTTGCAGCGGCAGAACGGCTACCGATGGTTTCGTAGCCACTACGGCAGCGGACGGAGTGGATCGCTTCTGATACCAGAACGCGCCGATGGCCAGCAGCACCACCAGCGCGGCTGCCCCCGCGTACACTCCCCAACGATTCGATTTTGTTTCCATAGGAGCGGTGGGCTCCGAACCTACTCGAGATGCCACGCGCTCTGAACCCGGCGAAGTTGCCCGCGATGAGATCCTTCCGGACGATCCTGTCGATGGTTGCGACGCCGATGCGTTCGAAGGTTGCTCGTCTTCCTCGCCGACTTCCCGCGTTGTCACCACGCGCGACGAATCTGTCTCCCGCCGCAGCCTTCGCAAATCCGCGCCCAAGTCTGCGGCCGATTGGTAACGCATCTTGCGATCCTTCTCCAGCGCCTTGTTCACTACGTGCTCGAAGCCCGAAGGCAGCGCCGGATTCAGACGCAGTGCCGCGATGGGAGCGCGATTCAGAATACCGTCGAAAATCACTCCGCTGGTCGCGCCGGTAAACGCCATCGCGCCCGTGCCCATTTCGTAAAGCACCGCGCCCAAGGAAAAAAGATCCGTGCGCTTGTCCAGATCGATTCCCCGGACTTGCTCCGGCGACATATAGGTCACGGTGCCGAGCGACGTGCCCGGGCTGGTCAACAACGCATCAGCGGGCGCCGTTTGCGCGGTGACCGTAACGCCCTCTGCCACCTTCTGCCCCACGGGCGCGAGCTTCGCCAATCCAAAATCCAAAATCTTTGCATGCCCGCGCGCGGTGATGAAAAGATTGGCAGGCTTGATGTCGCGATGAATGATTCCGGCGGAGTGCGCCGCGTCCAGGCCTTCCGCGATTTGCGTGCTCCAATCCAGGAGATTCTCAATGCCCAGCGGGCGGCCATCGATCTTGTGCTTCAGCGTCTGCCCGTCGAGAAATTCCATGGCGATAAAGCGGCGGCCGTCGAACTCGTCAATTTCGTAAATGGTGCAAATGTTGGGATGGTTTAGCGCCGACGCGGCCTGCGCTTCGCGTTGAAAACGTTCTAGCGCGAACTCGTCCTTCGACAAATCGTCGGGCAGGAATTTCAGCGCTACAAAACGACGCAGCTTGATGTCCTCAGCTTTATAAACCACGCCCATCCCGCCGCCGCCCAGCTTTTCCACGATGCGGTAATGCGAGATGGTCTGACCGATCAGCGAAGACGCGTCCGCCATGTGCCGCATATGGTAAGTTGCGCGCCAGCGCAAGTCAACGCGACCTAGCCCGGATACTGTGTCAGCCATCGCCGCTCGGCCGCATAGTTTTGATGGCTGTTAAGCGCCACCCACTCGCGACCTGCTTGTTTATGCGGCCCAATGAGTCATACTTGTGCTCCCTTCCACACTTAGTACTCATAACTTACGGTTTCAGTTTTTATCGGTCTGAAGCCTTGAACTCCCATGTCTGAACCCAACGCTCGCCTATTCAAAAATCTCCTCCTCTATTGCCAGGTCACGGCCATCGGCGCCATGGTACTGGGATGTGCCGTTCTTTACGGCTGGGTGTTTAATATTGAAGCGTTAAAGACGATCCTTCCCGGCTTCGCTTCGATGAAGGTGAATACCGCCACGGGACTCGTGTTTTCCGGCGCGGCTTTATGGTTGCTGCTTCCCGAAAAGTCTCCCCCGCTTAAGAGACACTTCGGGCGGCTGCTTCCACTGGTGCCGATGTTGATCGGCTCGCTCACCTTGAGTGAGTACATATTCCATGTGAATTTAGGCATTGATCAGTTGATTTTCCCCGACCTAAAAGGATCCCACGGAGCGTCATCGCCCGGACGCATGTCGCCCATGACCGCGACGGTTTTACTGACAACGGGATTGGCTCTGATGTTGGTGAATTGGAAAACAAAGCGCGGGCGTCGGCCCTCCCAGGTCGTCAGTCTGTGTTCCGGCCTGATCGCGATGCTGGTCCTTAGCGCTTACATCTATCACGCGATGGCGCTGACCCGAATTTTGTTTTACACGCAGATGGCGTTGCACACCTCTATCGCTTTTTCTCTCCTGAGCATCGCCGTTTTCTTCGCACGGCCTCGCAATGGAATCTCCGGTGACCTGACCGGCGAAGGGTCGGGCAGTGTTATGGCTCGCCAATTCCTTCCCGCGGTCTTCTTAATTCCAGTGGTTCTGGGCTGGATTCGACTGCAAGGACAGTATGAGGGCTTTTATGGGACGGAATTGGGCCTCTCGCTATATGTCACGGCGACAATCGTCACCTTCGCGGTCTTGGTCTGGTTAAGCGCGCGCCGCATGAATCGGGAATATGAACTGCGCAAGAAAGGGGAAGTTGCCGTCCGCCGACTCAATGCGGATCTGGAAATCCGCGTTGCCAACCGCACGGAAACGCTCGAGCGGCAGACGGCGGTTCTCGCCGAGCAGGCCGCGCTGCTGGATCTGGCCCGCGATCCCATCGTAATGCGCGACATGCAAAATCGTATTCTCTTCTGGAATCGTGCTGCCGAGATAATGTACGGCTGGCCCGCCCAGGTTGCGCTGGGTAGAAACAGCCTTGACCTCTTGAAAACCGAGTTCTCTCAACCTCTCGCAGAAATCGACGCGCAACTCTTCCGCGAAAATCACTGGGAAGGCGAAGCCGTTCATTACACGCGCGACGGCACCCGCTTAAATGTCTCCTGCCGCTGGGCTTTGCAGCGCGATAAAGACGGCGCGCCGGCGCGAGTTCTCAGCATCATTCACGACATCACCGAGCGCAAATTTGCCGCAGATGCGTTGTTCGCGGAGAAAGAGCGCGCTCAGGTGACGCTGAACTCCATCGGCGACGCCGTGATTTGCACTGACAAGTCAGGAAACATTTCCTTCCTCAATTCTGTCGCGGTGCGAATGACCGGTTGGTCGCAGCAGGAAGCGGCCGGGCGGCCGATGCCCGAAGTTTTTAAAATTCTCGAAGGTGGTACTCGCGCGCTTCTCCCAAATCCGATGGAAGCAGCCGTTGGACAAAATAGAACGGTGCATTTGCCGGATGACTGCATCCTGCTACGCCGTGACGGATTTGAAATTCCTATCGAAGATTCCGTGGCTCCCATTCACGGGCGTGACGGCAAGCCCACCGGAGCCGTAATCGTTTTCCGCGATGTGAGCGCTTCTCGCGCCATGTCACTGGAGATGGCGCGCACCGCGCAGCACGATTTTCTGACCGGATTGCCTAATCGCATGCTGCTGAATGACCGCGTCCGCCAGGCCATAGCACTCGCACCGCGCCACAATAAAAAAATTGCCGTTTTATTTCTGGATTTGGACGGCTTCAAACACATCAACGATTCGCTCGGTCATCCAATCGGAGACAAACTTCTTCAGGCGGTAGCCAGAGGCCTGCTGGGCTGCGTGCGCGCGTCTGACACGGTGAGCCGCCAAGGCGGAGACGAATTCGTCGTTTTACTCTCCGAAATCGAACACGTTGAAGACCCGGCCATATCGGCGCGGAGAATCCTCGATGCCGTTGGTAAACCTCATTGGATCGATGAGCACGATCTCCACGTCACCGCCAGCATCGGCATCAGCGTCTATCCGCAGGATGGCCTGGATGCGGAAACTTTGATCAAAAACGCCGACCTCGCCATGTATCAAGCCAAAGAGAATGGCCATCACGGCTTTCGATTTTTCGAGCCGGCCATGAACGAGCGCGCCGTCGCGCGACAATCCATCGAAGAAGGGTTGCGTCGCGCCCTGGAGCGCAAGGAATTCACATTGCTCTATCAGCCCAAGGTCAACCTGGCCATCGGCGAAATTACCGGTTGCGAGGCCTTGCTGCGTTGGACCCACCCCACTCGCGGCCTGATTTCTCCAGCCGAGTTCATTCCTGTAGCGGAAGATTGCGGACTGATCGTTCCCATCGGCAGTTGGGTTCTTCGCGAAGCTTGCAAACAGGCGCGCGCCTGGGTGGAAGCGGGGTTGCCGCTCACTACCATGGCGGTGAATGTCTCCGCCATGGAATTTCGCAGCGAACATTTCCTGGAGGGCGTGTTCGCCATTCTCGAGGAAACGGGATTTAATCCCAGATGTCTTGAACTGGAACTCACCGAGAGAGTTTTGATGAAGCACGCCGAATCCATCGAATCCGTGCTGAAAACGCTGAAAGCCCGAGGTGTGCAGGTAGCCATCGACGATTTCGGTACCGGATATTCCAGCTTAAGCTACCTGCGAAAGTTTCCCATTGACGCCTTGAAAATCGACCAGTCCTTCGTCCGTCAGATCACCATTTCTCCGGACGAATCGTCGATTGTCACCGCAATTATCAACATGGCTCGCAACATGAAGCTTCGCGTAGTAGCCGAAGGCGTGGAGACTCAACAGGAAATGCTTTTCCTGCAAAATCACAAATGTGACGAAGCGCAAGGCTACTACTTCAGCAAACCGCTTCCTCCCGCGGAGTTCGCTAAACTGCTGGCCGCCGGCGTGGCCGACAAAAAGCCTAGTGGAACTTTAATCTATCGTATGCGCCCTCCCGTCTCGCTCTAATTTTCTAGTGCCGCCCATCAGGCCGGCTTTTCGCCTCAGCCGCAACTCCGCTCCCCTGCCATCCCGAGCGAAGTCCCACGCTTCTTTCTTGCCCCGGAAGTATCGGAGCGCGGGAAGCAGTTCGAAGGACCCACTTTTGATTTTGCCGTCAAGCGCGCCGCGGCAGCCGCGCACGTACTCATCTCAGCACAAAACGACTGCTTCAAATTCGTTCTACAGCTTGCGGATGTTACTGTCACAATCAGCACGCTGCCCTTGGGAGGTAATCGTGTTGCGCGCTGCAACCCCGAATCTTGTCCTGATCTTAGCCGTCGCATCGCTCGCGAGCGTCACATGCGCGCAGGACCATCCATCCCAGCCGCCATCCCAAACTCAACCGGCCGCTTCTACAAAACAAGATACACCCCCTGCCGGTAAACTTTCCGCGGACCGCCAAGCCTTCTGCGATGAATTGCGCAAACGGAAAGACCCGTCGGCCGAACAAGCGTGCGCGGCGCTCTCTGTGGACATGGGGCCGGAATACGAGGCGCTGGCCGAGCGCTTCACCCTGCTCGCAAAAGCGGTATGCGCGGCGAACAACGGGCAGATGCCTTCCGCCCAGCCGCAGGACCCTGCGCTTGCGGCTCAGTGGCGCGATTTGAGCGCTGCCAATGCGAAGTTTTCGGAAATGATGAAAGAGGAAATGAAAACGCTCAGCGACGCGGAGGCCGCCGTCAAGTCCATCAGCGAGGAAGAATTGCGCGAAGCGTCAGAAAAACTGCCGGATTGGCCTGACGCGCACGCGGTGGCGCACAATCCCGACGAAAAGAAGCGCTTCCACGAGATACAGGAAAAATACAAGCCGCGCATCCAGGGAGTGGAACAGATCGCGGCGCAGGAAAAACCTCGCGTGCAGAAGTATTTCTACGATTTGGAGCGCGTGCAGGAAATTTGCGGACGCCACTAGCCGGCATGCTTTCTAGGGAGGCTACATCTGAATGCCACTCGCGCCTCTGAAACTTTGGCTCGTTCTTCTCTCCTTCGCCGCCTTCGCTAGTATCGCGCGCGGGCAGGACAGCCAATCTCAACCGCAATCGCTTGGTGACGTTGCTCGAGAAGCGCGCGCCGCGAAATCTTCCGCGCCAAAATCGGCCGTCGTGCTGGATGACGACAATCTTCCCAAATCCAAAAGTGGCGCTGCAGCTGGCGGGAAACTCTCTCCCGACAAACAAGCCTTCTGCGACCAGGCCCGCCAGCGCAAAGACCCCGCGGCAGAGCAAATTTGCGCCGTCCTGGCCATCGATATGGGTTCCGAATACGAAAACATGACCGCGCGCTACGTTGAGGTCGCAAAAAACGCCTGCGGCGGAAACGGCGGCCACTTTCCCAAGAGCGATCCAAAAGATCCTTCGCTTGCCGCAAAATACAAAGAGCTAAGCGAAATAAGCGGCAAATTCGAAGTCATGATGGACGCGGAACTGAAGACCCTCAAAAACTCAGAAGCGGCCCTCAACGCCATCCGCATGGAGAAATACCGCGAAGAATACGCCGAAATCCCGGATATGCGTACCAACGCAGATTTCATGGCGAATCCGGAAGAAAAGCAGCGCTTCTTTGAGATCGAAGCGAAATATAAATCGCGTGAACAGGAAAAAGATGACGCAGCGAATCAGCAACGCTCGCGTGGCCTGCGGTACGTGTACGACATGGCCCGCCTGCAAGAACTGTGCCACCGAAACTAGCTACATGTAGGTTCTGGAGGCTAACTAATGATGCGAGTCGCGGCCCTGAATTTTCTGCTGATCGTTAGCTTCGCGAGCATCGCGCACGCGCAGGACGGCCAGTCACAACCACAATCGCTCGGTGACGTAGCGCGTCAAGCGCGCGCCGCCAAATCTTCCACCCCAAAATCAGCCGTCGTGCTGGACGACGACAATATGCCCAAATCCAAAGCTGGCGCAGCAAGCGGCGGAAAACTCTCGCCCGACAAGCAAGCCTATTGCGACGAATTGCGCCAACGCAAAGACCCCAATGCCGAACAAAGCTGCTCGGCGCTCGCCACCGACATGGGTCCTGAATATGAGGATGTGTTCGCACGCTATGTCGAGCTGGCCAAAAGCGTGTGCGCTGCAAACGGTGGCCGCCTCCCTTCCAGCGAGCCCAAGGATCCGGCGCTATCGGCGCAATGGCACGAGTTACTCACCGTTGCCGGTAAATTTACCGAACTGATGAAGCCCGAAACGAAGTCGCTAATCGACGCGGAACAAAGCACCCAGGCCATCCGCCAGGAAGAAGCCCGCGAGCTCGACAAATCCGTCCCCGACTGGCGCAACGCCGCCGTGCTCGCCGCGAACCCGCAGGAAAAACAGCGCTATAACGAAATCGACGCCGAATACAAAGCTCGCATCGCGGCACACGAAAACGGCGCGGTAGTCGACAAAGCTCGCTGGCAAAGGTTCGTCGTGGACACGATGCGCCTGCAACAAACCTGCCCGCCCCATTAACCGCCGCCATCTCGCCACCCGAGGACGAAATTCCAGCCTTGCGACGAAAGCAGGTTTCGCTTTCCCAGCCGTTACCCGCTGGGCTAACCGCTTTCACGCCTCAGGCCTTCGCGCGCGGATGGCCCAGGCCCTCGCGGGCAATTCGATTGCGCCTTGCGGATTTGCCGGCAGCGTCGTGCGCAACCGATCGCGAATGGCCGCTTGAATCCTCGAGTCGCGCGTAGCCAAGTAGGTTGGCGCGGAGCCTTGGCCGGTCATCAACGGCTCCCAATAATCGTCGAAGCTGGTGAAACGCGTTACTACTTCCAGCGCATGCTCGCGTAAATCTTCCAACTTCGCTTCTTTGAACAGGCTGCGCAATCCTTCCTGCGTGCACATTGGAAAACGGTGGGCCTGGTCGAAGGCGGCTGCTTCGCCATCGACTGCGATCGCAGCATCCCAGAAATGACGCACAAACATCGCGCCGCTGGCGTAGTCCCAGACGTACACAGCAATCGTTCCGCCGGGACGCACGACGCGCCGGAATTCCTCCAGTGCCCGCGCGGGACTCGGGATGAAATTCAACCCCAAGCCGCAGACGGCTACGTCGAAGGTTGCGTCCGGAAAACGCAGCGCCATCGCATCGCCCGTCTCGAAGCTGACGTTGGGATACGCGCGATGTTCGCGAGCGTACTCGATCTGCGCGCTGGAAGCATCCACGCCCGTGATGCTTTGCGGCGCGGCGCGTTCAAAGATCGTCTCGGTGACCACGCCGCTTCCGCAGCAAACATCAAGCCAGCGCAGTCCCGCGGGCGCGGCCAGCCGGCTCAGAAATTCCTGCGCCAGCAGACGGCTCCAGCGCCCCATCCACCGCTCGTACTGCGCACCTGAAGTCCATCGATCCATGCTCATCGATTTATAGTATTCGCAAACCAACCGCCGGCGCAAAACTATCAGTACTAAAGTCGGACTGCACCAGGCCGGTTTTGTTTCGTTAGACGCAGCTACTTCAGGAATTCGCGGACAATGAAGGCGATCTCATCCGACGCGGTATCCAGCGCGAAATGGCCGCCATCCACCACGTGAATTTCGGCCTTGGGCACGTCCCGCCGATAGGATTCCGGCTCGGACGGATCGAATGACGACTCGTACTTTCCCCATATCACCAGCAGATGCGGCTGCTTCTCGCGCATCCAGGCATCCCACTTCGGATAATTCTCGACGTTCGTGCGGTAGTCGTAGAAAAGGTCGCTTTGAATGTCAATCTGGCCGGGCTGGTTGATAAAATAGAATTCATCGGTCCACAAATCAGGGTCGTGACGTTCCACGTTGGGGTCGTCGCCCACGTGGCGCGCGCGCGTGGTCGCCAGCGAAAGTAGATTTTCGCGCAACGCACTCTCGTTCGCCGCGCGGTCGGCCCAATAAGCGCGCCGGGTCTTCCAGTTCGCTCCCAGGCCGGCATCATGCGCTACCGCGTCTTGAACGATGAGCGATTCCACGCGCTCGGGATGCGCCAGAATCATTCGGAAGCCCACGGGGCCGCCGTAATCCTGCATGTAAAGCGCGTAGTGCGAAAGCCCAAGCGCTTCGGTGAAATGATTCATCACCTCGGCAATGTGATCGAACGTGTACGCGAACTTTTTCGCGTCGGGCCAGTCGCTGTGTCCAAAGCCGGGATAATCCGGCGCCACCATGTGATACCGATCCCCAAGCCGCGTGAAAAGCGGCTCGAACATTCGCGATGAAGACGGAAGTCCGTGCAGCAGCAAAAGCGTGGGCGCATCTTTCGGCCCCGCCTCTCTGTAAAAAATGGACAGTCCGTCAACTTGCACCGTGCGATAAGCCGTTCCGTGGTCCCCGCTGTGTACTCCTCGATGTTCCATAGGTCGCTCCTTTCCTTCCGCTCGCGCTGACAATTGTATAGACGCGAGCATCACAAAAACCAGCATCGTAGCGCGCGAGACCTGCAAGCATATTTTCGTCCGCCTCATAGCTTAAATCTCCTTCCGAATTGGCATTCAACTTGGTTTGATCTCTCACCAACCCGTTGAGGATTCTCTAGCTGAATTTGCGCCAGAGTGGGAAAGAACCTATCGTCGCCATACATTCTGCCGATTAACTCGCAGGAACGGGTCTGGGCGTCTCGTCCGGCTTCTGAGGAGGGAGGTTGAAGTAGAAGACAAATTTCAGTTCAAGATTAGAGCCACTGTATCCTTCGGGCAGAGGCCCGAATGGGGCGGCTGCACGAATCGCTTTAATGCTCGCAGCGTCCATGTCATCCCTTCCCGACCCGCGTGTGATTGTCACACCTTCATCAGACAGCGATCCGTCTTTTTCTATGCGGGCCCGGAGGATCACGATTCCTTTTTGTCCATTCTTGACCGATTCAGGCAACTTCGCGGAGAGGTTGCGCATGATTGAATCGTGCATGGCACGCATATACGGAGCGAAATCTACTCCCTTAAGGTCACTCAGAACAGTGACACTGACACCGACGCCGACTGCAGGCTTGGGAGCTTGGTCCTTTTGTTGCGCACTTGCAGACGGCAAAGCCGGGCCGATTACTGAAAGTAGAAGCGCCGCCGCAGCAAGAAAAATAAATGCAACGTTGCTTCGCGCAGTTCGAGGGTGCGGCACAAAGACCTCCCCGCACAGAGAATCAACGGACGCGACTATACTGCAAGACAATTCTAAGCGGAACTAAAGTTACGCGCAGGTGCGGGCCTCGCGGTGTTGATTACTCAAGCGCTGTTCTGGCGACGGTGCTGGTCATAAGGACGCTCAGGCGTGATAAAGTTTTAGCGCGGAGGGAAACTATGAAGTTTCTGCGATATTTACTGGCGCTGATGATCTTTAGCTGCTGTTTCGCCCCGTTTGCAATGGGCCAGCAAACCTGGAGGATGAGGGTTGACGCGCAGGATCCGGATCGCGGACTGCTGATCCAAAAGCTCAACGAACACGCTGCCGATCACCATATCAAGATTGAATTTGTGAACCAGAATTTCGACTATCGAATCGCTTACGGGACCGGTGGTTTCACTCCCTATGGCTATGCGCCGGCCAGTGCATCGGTGACGAAGGTGTTTGACGCTAGAGGCACTGAACTTTTTGAATTCACTCGCCAAGGACGTAAAACCGATGAAGGCGCCGCGAATGCCACGGCCAAAGAAATCATCAAGAGGCTGCAAAAGTTGCGCCCCGCCGGATAATGCCGTCCGCCGGCTTCGCACTGGTTTAGCTGAACCTTAAACCGGACAAGTAGAAAGCCTGCGTGAACTTGTTCAGTAGCGCGACTTACCGGGACCTAGCCTGCCACGGCAATGACCAGCGGTTGGTATTTCTTTCCGCCTACTGCTTCACGTGCGCCAGCGGGATCTGCGAAAACAATTGCAGATCGATGATCATGTTCAGCCGCCGGTCCAACTGAAAAAACGTCGCCGCCTTCCTTCCCGGTAACACCTGGCTCACGACCGGCACATACCTTAAGCGCAGCGCCTGCGCATCTCCATCCGCCTCCAACCAGTGCCGCACGTAAATCAATGCATCCTGATCTGTCATCGTCGCCCACATCTCGGCGTACTGCTTCAACAGTGCATACTTCTGGTTGTTCACCTCCACCAGGTCCTTGGTGTAATGGTTGTAGACCGGCCAGAACTTCTGCGCCTCCTCATCAGAAAGCGACATATTCTGCCCGATGACCTGCATTTTCGTTGCCCGAATATCTCGGCGCAGCAATGCGATGTCCTCGTCCGTCACCGTTGGGCTAATAACCCTCTCCACGGTAAGTTGCTGTTGCTGCTGTTGCATCGCTGCCGTCGGCGTCCTCGCTCCTCCCGCAGTCACTCCCCCACCCAACGCGGTTGCCACCACCATGCCCGCAACAAACGCTGCAACCAATCCCGCCGCTTGCGTTATTTTGCGCTTCATAGTCTTTCTCCTTACCTCGGTCGCCCCAGCAAATCCGCGCACATATTAATACAATTGGGTCGCGAATGGATTCCTGGGAATATTAACCGGCAGTACACGCCTGATTAAGTGCGCTTGCCGGAGAAATAAAGCGCTGCCTCCACTGCCCGGTTTTCCGATTATCAGGCACTGGGGCGGGCTGGCGAATTTCTGCCGCAACCTTCACACACACCAGTCGTATACTACGGCGATGCTTTGGCAGCAGCCCTACACGCCAGCTTTCAGGATTCCGACTCCGATCGTGGCAGTGCAACTCGCCGCGTCGTTGTGCATTGGAATGCTCGTCGGCATTGAGCGCGAGTGGGCTAACAAAGATTTCGGCCTGCGCAGTTTTGCATTTGTTTCGGTCCTGGGAATGCTAAGCGCGCATCTTCCGGTACCGCTTGCTTGCATCGCTTTTGTCGGCGTCTTGCTGCTGATCGCTGCCTCCGACGTCAAAAATTTTCTTTCCGCTCGCCCCCTTGAATTGACCACCTCCATGGCCGTGTTATTGGTATTCGCTGCCGGATATCTAGTCGGAAGCGGCCACGTTTTCACTCCGGTGGCCTCGGCAATAATCATTACCATGTTGCTTGCTTGGAAGCTGGAACTGCGGAAATTCGCTGGTGGGCTCACGTTGGAGGAAATTCGCAGCGCGGTATTGCTTGGCCTGCTCGGCTTTGTAATCTATCCAATTATACCGAATCGCTTCGTGGATCCGTGGCAACTGATCAATCCTCGCGCCGCCTGGGTAATCGTGATTGTGATCGCGGGGATCGGGTTCGCCAACTACGTCCTGCTGAAGCTTTATGGCACCCGCGGTATCTATGTAAGCGGATTTCTGGGCGGGCTGGTTAATAGCACCGCTGCGGCTGCTGAATTGGCCCGGCCGCTGGGTGCCGGTAGCACGCCCTCCGGCGTGGCGGTTGCGGCGCTGTTGCTCACGATTGTGGCTATGTTTGCGCGGAATCTTGTAATTCTGGCGATTTTTTCGCCGTCCGCGGTTGGTGTTGCCGCCGCGCCTTTGCTGGTCATGGCCCTCGGGGCGCTCATGCTCGTTCGCCGCTCGCGTGCGCGCGCCGCGGACACCCCGGCGGAAATACATCTTGAGTCGCCTGTTTCGCTCGGACACGTACTGAATTTTGCTGGACTGTTCTTGTTGATCCAGGTCGTCTCCACGCTCGGCGAGCGCCACCTGGGCAAATTTGGCTTTCTTGGCATTAGCATTTTGGGCGGGTTGGTAAGCAGCGCTAGCACCACTGCAGCAGCGGCCAACATGGTTGTAAACGGACAATTGCAGCCAGGATTGGCGGGAACGGGAGTGGTGCTTGCGTCCCTTGCTAGCGCGCTGATCAATCTGCCGATCATTCAGCGCCGGGCGAAGAACCCTGCATTGACACGCCGGCTGACCGTGCTCACTTTAGCGCTGGTGCTTCTCGGTATAGCCGTGCTCTTCCTGCGCGAATATCGCTGGTTGCTGAAAATTTAGAGCAAAGATTTTCCAAATCAATGGAGCTTCGTAAAAGAAATCCTTCCGTGCCAGAGGGAAGAACATCTCAAACTGAAACCGCTGTTCGTTGCTGATTCTTGCGATCGGGAGTAATATTTCGGCCAAGAGTGACACGGCCGGCGGAAAAGAAAACTCGCGGCAGAGAGACCGCCGCCTCGGCGAACGCGGGATCGACCCTCCGGCGAATCGGCGAGACCCGCGGCCGCCCAAGTCGCATGCAGGGCTCTCAGGACGATGATTAGTCGAGCCCGCGAGACAAATTAGTCGAGCTTGGGGAAGAGGCCACGAAGTGGCGGAGGAATGGAGGTTCCGATGAAAAAGAGAATGACGAAAATTACGTGGACGACACTAGGTCTGGCGTTTGCAGTTCTCTTCCCGATCACCACTCATGCGCAGGTGGAAACCGCCCCGGATCAATACAAGGCCGACAATATGGCGCGCATCGAGGCGCTATCCGCGAAGACGGAGTTCGAGGGAAAGTTCTCCTTGCCGTATAAAGTACAGTGCCACATGCACAAATTGGAGCCCGGCGATTACACCGTGGTGGTAAAGACACTCGAAGACGGCATGAAATTGGTGATGTTCCGCCGGGAAGGGAGTGAGGTCGTGGTGGAGTCTAAACCTATCCCGCCAACCCCGGTTCGCGACCAGGGACACAGCGCCCTTTTGGTAAGGCACGGACAGGGGCCGGGAAACTATACGCTCGAAGCGGTTTACGTGGAGAATCTCAAACTGGTTCTGGTGCTCGACGAGAGCGGGCACACGCAACTCCTCGACAAAATTTTTGCGGGCGTGAAGCGCGTCCCGATTTCGTGAACTAAGCTTTGCTGCGGTTCTAACTCGTAGCCGGCAGTCCTGCGCCGCGCCAGTTTTCAGTGATACCAGCGGCGCCCTGTCGCGATTACCGCGCCCATCCGAAAAGTTTCAGGACGGAAGGTAATCAATCATCCGCCGGTATGAGACGCCCGAGCTATGCGTGTCTTCTCTCTTGGAGGTTAGCGGCCTACCATTTTTTGCAGCTCTTCCGGGTATCGCGCGCCGCGCGCCGCGATTTTCGAAGCTGCGTTATCCAGTTCGCTTAGATCCTCGGGCGATAGCTCGACATTCACGGACGCGATGTTTTCTTCCAGTCGATGAAGCTTGGTCGTGCCGGGGATCGGAACAATCCAGGGTTTTTGCGCTAGCAGCCACGCGAGCGCGATCTGGGCAGGCGTTGCTTTCTTCTGTTGCGCAAATCTGCCGAGCAGGTCCACAAAAGCCTGATTCGCTTTGCGATTCTCCGGGGTAAAACGCGGGACGATATTCCGAAAGTCGCTTTTGTCGAATTGCGTATCTTCGCTGATCTTTCCGGTAAGAAAACCTTTCCCCAGCGGACTGAATGGAACGAATCCGATTCCGAGTTCTTCCAGCGTGGGAATTACTTCCTTTTCAGGCTCTCTCCACCACAGCGAATATTCACTTTGCAGTGCGGTGACGGGCAAGACCGCATTTGCGCGGCGAATGGTCTGTACGCCTGCTTCCGAAAGTCCGAAGTGCTTTACTTTGCCTTGCTGAATCAGCTCCTTCACGGCTCCAGCCACATCTTCGATCGGGACGTTGGGATCAACGCGGTGCTGGTAGAACAGGTCGATCACCTCGGTCTTCAGGCGCTTCAGCGAAGCCGCAGCGACTTCCTTGATGTGCTCCGGCCGGCTGTCCAGACCGGCTTGTTTGCGGGTGTTCGGATCGATTTTGAATCCGAACTTGGTGGCGATTACCACTTGCTCGCGAAATGGAGCGAGGGCTTCACCGACGAGTTCTTCGTTAGTGAACGCGCCGTAAACTTCAGCAGTATCGAAGAATGTTACGCCGCGTTCGACCGCCGCTCGAATTAGAGCGATGCCTTCCTTCTTGTCCATGGGTGGCCCGTAACTGAAGCTCATTCCCATGCAGCCAAGCCCTATGGCGGACACTTCCAGATTGCTTTTTCCAAGTTTGCGTTTTTGCATGGCCTCTCCTATCCATATCTAGATGCTGGCTGGGAGCTGTAGTATTCAAGAAGTTTCGAAAGCATTCGTTCCCGCATTCGCTTCTGACGCATGTCCCTGCACGAACGCTCGTGCCAAAGCCGATTTAAAAAGTGTGCAAAATTGCACAGCTATCAAAATTCGAAACCTTTACCCTCCTTTCACCTGGTATAGGGAGGAGAACATGTCCAATCCACAATGGAAATGGGAAGAACTTTATCTGAAAGCATTCCTGGAGACGAACCATCTGCACCTTCCCGCCCGAATAGCCGATGTAGAAAAAGCCATTAGATTGCGCACTACCGAGATGCGCACAACCCCTGACGGAGAATTGGAATGGCAGGCCATCGAAGATGCTATGAACGGCTTGTCGATCCTCAAAAGAGAAATCAGGGCTTCGATGGGAATTCAAGTAATTGGGAGACTTCCACTTAGCAATTCTTGAAAGAGTGGAAAACGGTGCTTCCCTAAAGTTAAGAGGAAACGTGAATAATCAGACTGAAACGAAACCAACAAGTTCAAAGGAAGAAGATTCGTTTGAACGAGCGCGCCAGACATTCTTCGGAACTGGACGGAGAATAATAAAGTCTAACCTGGCTTCCGCCGATTTTTCAGAAACGCAAACAACGCTGCCCTTGCTTCCACGAAATATAGAGCACATCCTTGGAGGATCGAAAAATGACTGAAAATGGAAAGCCCGACCACGCTCAGCTCGAGCTGTTGCTCCAACAGGCAAAACCTCTCATGCTCCCGATGTTTCCTGATCAGCAAAAGCTGTGGCTTGCGGAAAGTCCGCTGGCCCAGGAGATAAAGTCGATTCTGGTAAGACACCCTGAGTATTACGCTGAGGTCCGCGCTGCTGTTGGCGGCGAAGTTTTCCCGGAACCTAAAGCTTCCCATTAACATCCAGGAGGTCAGGACACTTATGCCCGCAGAACAGAATTACAACGGTTTGGATGGTAAGCAGAGGCAGGAATTGCTGCTGAAAGTCGGCGAAACTCGTGAAGCAGCACGAATACTAAGCCAGCGCGATTACGCCGCACTCGGAGGGTGGGTAAAAATCCGGCTCAAGAAAGATTTTAAGCACCCTAAAATCTAAAATTTATGGCGCAGTTTGTCGCATGGGAAGACGCGCAAACTTTTCCCGGCTCGGAAAAATGCATACGGTGGTGGGCAGAAAAGAAACAGGCGAGCCAGTTGTCTGAGTCGCCTGTTCTTTGCGAAATGTCGCGATTTAGTTTTTTTGACCTAGCGGCTGACCAGCTTTCGCCGTAAGGGGACCAATCCCAGAAGCCCGGTACCCAGGAACAAAATCAAGCTCGGCTCCGGGGATGTGACGACATAGCCTTCGAATTCCCTGAGGGCCCCTCCTCCCTCTCCCCCGTCTCCACCTTCAAAATTAGTGCATCCAGCGTTGCAGAGACCTTCAAAGGCCAGGAATAAATCTTCCCCGCCCGCACTGGTAAGACCAGGTGAAAAATCAAGGGCCAATACCGGGGTGCCCTCAGCATACGAATTGTTAGCCATAACCACAAGTTCGTTGGCATTGTAGAAGCCATCGTCCACAACCGTGTAGGTGGACCCACCAAAAGCCGAGCCGACCGTGGTGACGATATCAATGCTGCTGAATAGGCCCGTACCTGCGTTGTAGGCAAACGACCCCGAGATCGTCGAGCCGTCGCTCGAAATAGCATCCGTTATGGTCCAGGTCTTGTTGCTGTCGGCAGATGCAACCGAGGGTATGCAGAGGAAAATCAATAGGGCTAAAGCTATTGCCGGGGCCCAGAAAATCCTTCGGTTCATATTTCCCCCTTAGTTCTGCGGAAAACGGTGACAGTACCCAAGCAAGCCAAATTCCAAATCCAATTCGCCGTAAATAAAGGACATATTCTTGGTGTGTGGCCTTCCCGCGCAAGGGTTTTGCACATCCTCGGAAAGGTCTTGTCACCTTGTGCAAATGGAGAGTAGCCCAGAGAAGTACTTCTTGGACCTCGGCCGCCCCATGATTCCCCTGTTGCTACCCTGACTGGCCACATTTCACTGCTATTCGTGCGAAGTGGCGGAGATTACGTTCACGACGGTGAGCAGGCGGGATGCTTCCGTCATGCTGCGCACTGTGAACCGCACGGTGTAGCCGTCAATGCGCGTTGCGCTGGGCAAGTAGCTCACCAGATCTGCTTGCGTCACATTATTAAAACGCCACTCCAGAACTATCGGTGTAGTGGGCGCGACGGGGTGAAAGTCGGCCCTTCGGCGAATGCCGCGAAGTACTCCTTCACGAATCGCCAGCGTGACCGTTGCGGGCGCCTTCATGATCCCAGCATTAAAACCCAAAGATTCTTTCGTGCTGACCGTCTCGATCGGGCCGATATTGGCTTTCGCGTCGGCCACTGCTTGGTCGTCACCTGACAAAAACACGACCGGCACATGAAGTTCCGCGGCTACCGCCGCGTTGAAAGCGCCCTCAGACACTGATTTGCCGTTGAGCCGAAGATCCATGCTGCCGGTAAACGTATGCGCGAGTATCGCATTTGGGCTTCCCTCCGGCGCGTGGTAGCCGATGAAAACCACCGCTGCCGTATCGGCCCTCAGCCCCTGCATCATGCCGAGCGGTCGAGGCCATCCGCGAACTAGATTGCATCGCGGGTCCAGCGCCTCGGGATCAAGATTTGCGAAATCGCCATGTGAGTCGGCAACTGTGACTTCCGTAGCGCCGGCATCGAACGCAGCGCTGACCGCGGCGTTCACTTCGTTGGTCATCAGCCGGCGCATCTGCGCGTAGTCGCGCCCTGCGGGTTGAGAATCGATCTTCCAGTTGGTGACATCGGCGACGCCTTCCATATCAGCCGAAATTAAAACTTTCAACGGCGCTTGTTGTGCATTTGCCGAAAACAAATAAAAAAGAAGGAACGTATTGGCCAGCAGTAGTCGTGCTTTCACGCCGAGCATTATAAGTTACACCAGCTTCCCGATGGAACTCCGGCGTGTCCACCTCTTCGCTAACGTTCCGCGGATAAAGCGGGTCCGTAGCTCAGATGTCCGGCCATTTGACTAATAGCGATTGGGCCCTCCGATTTCGTTGTAAACTCCCCACTTCGCTCGTTTTCTGAACGGGGCCCGCTGCAGAGTCTGCCCATTTTCGTCTTGGATTTGGAGGTATAACCATGCTCGACCCTACTGATCTCCGAATGACGAGAATTCCACTCAGCCACGGAGCCGGTCGTATTCCTGCACTCGGCTTCGGCACCTTAATTCCCGATCCAGTTGTGACGATAAGTGCGACCAGAGACGCGCTGGAAGCTGGGTTTCGACACTTCGATTGCGCGGAACGGTACGGGAACGAGCGCGAAGTAGGCAGCGCGTTGCAGGCAGGACTTGCCGCCGCCGGAAACATCGCGCGCGAAGATATTTTCGTCACCACAAAGTTGTGGAACTCCAATCACCGGCCCGAGCGCGTGGAACCGGCTTTCGAAGCGAGCCTGCAAAGGCTCCGGCTAAACTATCTGGATCTCTATCTCATTCACACTCCATTTGCATTTCAACCCGGAGACAATCAGGATCCGCGGGATCAAAATGGCAACGTGATTTACGATCGCGGCGTGACTCTGTTCGACACCTGGAAAGCGATGGAAACTCTTGTCGATCACGGCAAGTGCCGGGCCATCGGCCTTTCGGACATCGATCTAAAGCAACTGAAGCCCGCCGTGGTCCAGGTAGAATCGCATCCGTATCTGCCGGAAACCGAGCTGTTGGAATACTGTAAGCAGAACGGCATTGTGCTTCTGGCTTTTGCGCCGTTAGGCCACGGCATGAAGCCGGGGCTTCTCGAAGATCCGGTCATTACGGCTATCGCTACGCGAGTTCGAAAGACGCCGGCGCAGGTCCTGCTTGCTTGGGCGGTGCAGCGCGGCACGGCTTTGCTTACCACGCCCACGAGTGCGGCCCGTGCGAAAGAGAATTTCGACATTTCCGCTCTTCCGCAATACGCGCTCGACGAAATCAACCGCATTCAGACCAGGCGGCGGCTGAATACAGTGGTGGCAACCGGCGTTCCAGGCTTCATTCCGAGAGCAGGATGAACACGGAAAAGCGGTAGAACAAACTGTTTCGTCGATCGATCACCCCAGTAACTTCCCGGCCAGCCAGTAATCCACACTGAATTTTCCCGGGCCAGAGCAGATCAGCCAGATAAAGAAGAGCACGTACAAGACTTCCGGAAGGTAGAGGAAATCGTCGAGCCAGCTCAGGGGTGAAAGCCCTTTCGGCAAGGTGGAAATCGCGTTGGTCAGCGTGGCGACAATCATATCGATCATTAATGCCGCGCAGGCCGGGCTCGAAAGAAACCCCACAGCCGCCAAGGACCCGCAAACGAACTCCACACTCGCCACGAAATAAGCCGTCTGCCGGGGAAACGGGACTTTGGCCTTAACCAGCGTTTCGTAAACAGGTCTCGTGCCGCCCGGTACAAATAATTTATTTGCCCCGGAGATGGCAAAGAAGAGCCCAATCGAAACGCGTACCAGCAAAATGGCATATTGCTCCAACCCGCTGCTACCCTGCAGCGCAAACTGGACCAACTGTTTCCAATCCATCTCTCGTCCCTCCATCGGGTGTACTGCAACGATATCCCATATCATGCAGCGTGACTTCCCGGCAACCACGTTAATCGGATCGTTCGATTCCTTCCTTGGAAGTACGTCACCGTCCAAGAAGCGGACAATTGGTTGCAGAAATGAATTGTGTTCGATTACTACGAGTACCTCAGATACAGAGGGCTCAGACAAGTTGGGGAGATTTCTTCTTCCGCTGATAAAGTTTATTCCAGGTAGGGAGTTCCCTTCCACCTACTGGGAATTGTCAAAGAGTGTTCCAGCTTCCAGCTTCATCGGCAGTTGTACCGCGCTTGGAATTTCAATTCCTTTTTCTCTGCAAAGCGACCGAAACTGTTCAACAGTCGCCGGCCCGAATCCCGCGTAATGATTGTTGGCGTAAGCGTAAATCGTAACTCCTCGTTTCTGGATCTTCTGGCAATGCTTTACCCACTCCTGCAACTCAGCCGTGCGATCAACGATCGTCTTATCCCAAACCTTCGTGATCTTCTCGATTCCTTTTCGGTCGCCCAGCCAGCGGATGTACGTGAAGTCCGCTGTAATGGGATCGTATTTCTCGAAGACTTCGGCCGGTCCGGGCATCCACGATTGATCTTGCAGCACAAAGGCAACGTTATATTCGCGGAGCAGATCCAGAAATTGAGGTTTGATCCACGATTTGTTTCGAATCTCGATGGCAAACTTCTTGTCAGCGGGCAACCTCTTGAAAAATGCCTTAAGTCGGGACAGGAATTGCACCCCGGACTGGAATACTTCCGGGCTGAAGTAGGGAAACTGGAGCAGGAGGGGACCGAGCCGGTTTCCCAATAGGCTCATCGTTTCAACGAAGATTTCGAACTCTTTGTCGCATTCCAGCAAGCACTTTTCGTGCGTGATTTCTTGAGGAACTTTTGCTGCAATAATGAAACTCTCCGGGGTTTTATTTCTCCAGCCAATCACCGTGCTTGCCGCCGGTGTCGCATAAAAAGTGGAGTCTATTTCGACTGTCTGAAACTTCGTCGCGTAGTAGGTGAGGTAATCTGCTGACCTCATTCCGGAAGGATAGAACGCTGTTTTCCACCCGGCTGCGGTGAATGCGGAGGTTCCGAGATAAATGGGTGGCACGAAGCAAGTATAGTGCTGCGATTGTTGTCTGGGCAATCCGCGAGTCTGACACGAATTCTCGCTTTAACCGGGAACCGAAATCTACGTGGGCATCCGTTCGGCCCATTTCGCGCGAAATGCGCGAGCCACGAATGGATCCCCAAAGTACTGTGTTTCCCGCACATCCTTTCGTGCCAGCCATGTCTTTCTCGGCATGGAATTGCCTTCGAATGCTGTAGAATTCGCCCGTGCATCCCGCTCCCACCGATTCCGAACGCTCGAACCTCACCCATCTCGCCTTCCGTCTCCAGGAACTCAACAACACCGCCACGCAAGTGTTACTGTTCCTCAGCTTCGCCATCGTCGCCGGCGTCACCTATCTGGCCACCTCGCTCGACGCACCTCACAAGCTCGCGCTGCAATCCTCCTTGCATTGGTGGGTCTTCGCGATTTTCCCCACCGTCGCCGTGATCCTCCCGCTCAAAGAAATCGGCGACGACAGCATCCGATGGTTCCGTTTCCTGCTCTGGGTCCGATTCATTCTCCTGTGGTCGGCCATCGTCTGCATTTTCGTCGGCGCCATCCAATTCTTCCGTTCCATATAGTTTTTCCGGGCCCCGGCTGTTCCGCGTTATTCGTTTGTGGTTATAATGCGCTGCGTTAGCCAGGCAACCGACAAACCCGAAGAGCCCTCGCAACGAGAAGAAGGAGAATGTGATGGAGAAAATCAGCGCGGCGCTCAGGCTTGTTGGTATTGCTCTATTTTCCCTCTTGGTTTGCAGTGCGACACCGGCACAGAAGCCGCCCGACAATGTGGCAGGCGATTGGATTATTTATTCCACGAATGCCGAGAACGGCAGCATCGAGGTTAAGCACGTTCAGATCGTGCAGTACGGCAACCAAATCACGGGTCACTTCGACGGGCCCATGCAGTCAGGCGCCATTGAAGGCGAGGTCCACGGACATCGCATACGGTTCAGCACCGTAACTCGCAATGTGCTCCATTTTGGCGGCGATATTTTTGGAGACACTATAACTGGATCCTACGGAATCCATGGCCGGCGCGCCTCGTGGGAAGCCATTCGCACCACCGCGTCGAGCCAGGATTATCCGACCGGCACAATACTTTCCGGCATGCCGATGTTGGTTCCCACGCCGCCTCTTGCGCCTGTGCCACCTCCTGCGCCTACGCCACCGCCGGCGCCCGCTCTTCCGCCGCCTGCGCCAGCGCCCGCACCTGCAGAACAAGAAGCAGCGCCGCCGGACGCGACGGCAGAAACCAGTTCGACGCCTGAGCAAAGCAGTTCAGCACCGGCACCGGCGCCAGCGCCCCAGACTCCGGAACAACTGCAAGCCCTTGTCGCCCCCATCGCGCTCTATCCGGATTCGCTGGTTGCGCAAGTGCTTGCCGCAGCCAGCTACCCCGAGCAAATTGCGTTCGCTGATTATTGGGAGTCACAGAACAAGACCTTAACGGGCGCGGCTCTGGCTCAGGCAGCGGACCAGCAACCTTGGGACTCCAGTGTGAAGGCAATCACGCAATTTCCCACAGTGCTGCACGCGATGGCTACCAACCTCACATGGACTTCCAACCTCGGAGAGGCCTTCCACAATCAGGAGCCCGACGTGATGGCGGCGATTCAGGCCATGCGCGCCAAAGCACAAGCGGCGGGCACATTGGCGTCCACTCCGCAGATCCAAGTTGTTCAGCAGTCTCCCAGCACCATCGTGATTCAGCCGGCCGATCCACAGGTGGTTTATGTGCCGCAGTACAACCCGGCGGTCGTTTACGGCACGCCGTATGTGGTGCCCTACTACACGCCGGCTGTCTTCGCCGGAGTCGCCATTGGCGCTGGCCTTTCATTCGGGGCCGGCGTTTCAATTGGATTCTTCGGTGGGGGAGGCGCCGTTGTCGGAGGCGTGGGCTTTGGTTGGGGCTGGCACGCGTGGGGCTGCAACTGGGGCGGCGGTGGCGGCGGAGGAACCGTCATTTTCAACAACAACACCTACATCAACAGAACGAATATCCACAATTGGCACGGCGCGAATTACAACAATTACCATCCCTGGGGACCGAACCGGGGAGGCGGCGCTGTCCCGAATGGCGATCATCCCGACAACCCGCACGGATACTATGGCCCGAGCGGCTACTATCATCCCGAAGCTGGTTGGCATCCGGGCCAGGACACCCACTACGGCCCCGGCGGCGCCTATCACGCGAACGGGTATTATGGCCCCGACGGCGGCTGGCACCCCAACTCCCAGATTCCGACAAAGGATGAGCCTAATGGTGGGCACAACGGCGATCACGGATTAATCGGCGGCAAGGGCGGCGTCCAAAATCCTAATGCGGGGAAGAATGGACCCGGCGTCGCGCCGGCAGGCGGCTACCACAACGACACGCGCGGCGGCAAGCCAGAGGGCGGCCACAGCGCCTGGAGTGGGGATGGCGGACGCGCTCACGCCGAAAGCGCTCGCGGGCGAGACAGTATGCATCGCTCCGAGAGTACCCACGCTTCGCATCCGCACGAGTCGCATGCGCACTCGTCCGGGCACCATCGATAACAGATGCCGGAAGATGGAGCTCGTAGCCTGAATACGACGGGGATTGCAAAAAGTAAAAAGAAGAATGAACCGTATATAAGAAGCGAGAGGCGCGAAAATGAATCTGCAAACGAAAGTATCAGGTGGCAAAAAAAGGTTGCACTGGCTGGTGA
The DNA here is from genome assembly GCA_050012395.1 of Candidatus Acidiferrales bacterium. GTDB lineage: Bacteria > Acidobacteriota > Terriglobia > Acidiferrales > UBA7541 > Palsa-295. Next base: position 18,614 of record JBEKHG010000021.1, on the reverse strand, counting down.
TGGCTCTCTTCGCTCTGGGAAGCGTCGGCATTCATTCCGCAAAAGCGGCATCGTCTCCCACTACCGACCAAGTCACTTTTTCCGGGCCGTCGGAAGCCGGCACAGCGCTTCGTAACGCGGCGCAGAAGGGAGATGAAAGCGCCTTGAACTCAATCCTGGGGCCCGAGTCCAAGGCGATTATGAGTTCCGGTGACCTCAAGGAAGATGCGGCTGCCTTGCAGGAATTCGTCAGCAAGTACGATGAAATGAATCGCTGGGTGTTGATGACCGACGGGACGGAAATCCTCAAAATCGGCGCGGACAATTATCCGTTTCCGATCCCTCTGCGGCAGAACAGTTCGTCCAAATGGTTTTTCGACACCCGCGGCGGTTCCGATGAAATCCTGGCGCGGCGGATCGGCCGCAATGAACTGTTGGCCATCGATGCTATTTGCGCCATTGCGTACGCCGAGGATATCTACGCTCGTCGTTCCCACGACGGAAATCCGGCAGGCCTCTACACCACGAAGATCTTCAGTACCCCGGGGAAACAGGACGGTTTGTACTGGGAGGTTCCGGAGGACAAGGAACTCAGTCCGCTCGGCAGAGTGAATGAGTTTGCCGCGGATGCACTAGCGAACGGAGCGCCGGTGATCGACGGCTACACCTTCCGCATCTTGACCGCGCGAGGGCAGGCGGCGCAAGGCGGAGCGAAGAGTTACATCATCGACGGCAAATTGAGTGGAGGGTTCGCGATCATCGCCTCCCCGGTCAAGTATGGGGAGTCCGGAATCATGACCTTCATCATCAACCAGGAAGGTGATGTGTATCAGCAGGACCTGGGCGACGAGACGAGCAAAGTCGCGGCTTCGATACGCGAATACAACCCAACCGCCGATTGGGAGGTCGTCGAGTAGCACGCACTCCGCTTCGAGCCTCCTCTCACTTCGCGTAAACGTTGTTTTCGACAATTGCGCTGCGAGCCGCAAATGGCGGTGGCGCTCGCGGATTCTCCCGGCTCGAGACTACGTCGGCATCCGTTCGGCCCATTTCCGCCGAAATAGGCTTGATGGAACGCAGACGAGTTCCGTTCCGAAAAAAAGGAGAACGAAATGACTCTTCGAACCAAGTTTGTACTCGTGGTCCTCGCCACGCTTATTCTGGCGTGCGCTTCGTCAGTACGGGCGCAACAGAAAGGCCAATGGGTTCCCGGACAATTTGGCCTGAACGCCGGAGTGATCCCCGCTCCGGGTATCACCTACGCCAATCTGGCGCTCAATTACTCCGCCAGTCAATTGAATGGTCCCAACGGAAACGCCGTTCCGGGTATTACAGGAACCTATTCGTTCTGGGTGGACGAAAATATTTTCTATTACGTCCCGGATCACAAATTCCTCGGCGGCTACTTCATGCCCTATGTCGCACTCAACTGGGCGAGCGGTGAGCTGGTAGCTAGCTTCACCGGAACTAACTTAAATGCTGCCGGAGGCGGTTCTGGTTTTGCCGACATGTTCGTCGAACCATTGAACATCGGATGGCACTTTGGGACGCGAGTGGACTTCAACGCCGGATACGCTTTCACCGCTCCTACGGGCCGATTCACTCAGGGAGCCAGCAACAACGTGGGTTCCGGATATTGGGGTAACGATATTACCAGTGGCACTACTCTCTACATCACCAAGAATCATGGGACCACTGCAAACTTGGCCACTGCCTGGGAGATCCACGGGCAAAAGAGCGGTACAAATATTACGCCCGGTCAGGCGTTCACCATGGAATGGGGAATCGGCCAGGTTCTTCCCATAAAGAAAGACATGAGCATGCTGGCTCAGCTCGGCGTCGTTGGGTATGACCAATGGCAAGTTTCGCACAGCAGCGGAACATTAACTCTCCCTCCTCCTTTGCCGCCGATCCCTGAGAGCTCAATCCCGTTCTACTCGGTGCATGCCATCGGTGTTCAAGCCAACTTCATTCTTCCAGCCAAGAATCTGTCAACCTTCTTCAAATATTATGATGAGTACCGCGCACTCGCGCGTCCCCAGGGCCGCACTTTCGTCTTCGGTTTTTCGTGGACCTTGCGTATTCCGAAACCAGTGCCTCCTGCGCCGGCGCAGCCTGCGGCTGCAAAGCCCTAAGGCGCTCATCTCTCGCGCCTCGAGATTATTTGGGCATCCGTTCGACCCATTTCGCCCGGAATGCGGGAGCCGGAAATGGATCCGCAAAGTACTGTGTCTCCCGCGCAACCTTGTCGCCCGTGAACTCCATGATGCTCACGGTGTAGGACGGCTTGCCGTCATAGGTCAGGATGTATTCGGTCACCCAAAGATCGCCGCTGCCGACGATTCGCCGGATCTTAAAACGCTTTTTGCTCGGCTGGCTCTCGCGCTGCCCCTGTATGTTGGCTCGGCCGCGGGTTAGCTCGCCCGACTGCGGGTATTCCAGCACCGCGTCCTCGCGGTAGATGAGGTGCTCCGTCACAAAATCGTTGGCATCGGACGCCGCCCAATGCTGATCCAGCGCCGCACGGATCGCTTGGTCTCGCGCTGCAGGGTTATCTCGCGCTTCTGGATCCTGCTTTTTCTGTACTTGACCATTCATCCCGTGCTCCAAACTCAAGATTAAAAAATCGATCTTTCGGGCCTACAAAATCGCCGTGCAGACGCCTCCTACGATTTTTCGTTTCGCGGATCGTCTTTGGGGTTGAGGTATTCCAGTCCGAGCGGGCCGATCGCGGTTATTTGCGTGACGTATTCGCCGGATTTCGCCCAGTGGAAATGGTGCGTGTTGCCGGGAAGAACGATCACGGCGCCGGGCGGATAGGCTTCGAGCTTGCTCGCGTCGAATTCGTCACCCAGCCCGATATAAAACACGCCGGAAATCACGGTATAGACGCGATCTTCCGGGTGCTTGTGCGGCATCAGCTTTGCGCCGTGCGGCGCTTTGACCCTGATGGTGTAAGGGCCCGGCTGCGAGGGCTGGCCCACGACGACGGCCAGCAGGACGCCACGCGGAAACTCCGGGAACGGCTTCCAATCGACGTCGTCGGGCAAAATGGTTTTGAAAACATCCTCCCCGAGTTGGTGAGGCCGGACTTCGCTTTGCGGAGCGCGTTGTGCGCCCCCGGTTTCCTGAGACATGTAATCCTCCTTTGTTCAGAAAATGTAAAACATCACCACAGCCGTGCGCAAGCAGCTACAAACACGACAGGAGTCTCGTAACGGCTAAAGAAGTTTCGCAGTGCCGATTCCTCGGTTTCGAATCATCAAGCTCCCACTCGCTCGGGTTAACACATTAATCAGTCGAAGGCGAGGGACGTAGAGAGGTCCCGGTTTGCGCCGATCTGCGCCTTCAGATCGGCGACTTTCTGTTCCGCGGTGGCAATGGCATCGGCGCCGGCGATAAAGCGGCGCGGCGGCGGTTCCTGACTCGCAACGATGATCAGCGCTCGCGCGAGTTTCGCCGGGTCGCCGGTTTGCCGGCCATTCTGGGATTTCCAAAATTGGAGCTGCTTCGCTCTGCGCTCGTCGTAATCCTTGATGGACGGCCGGGCGTAGTTCGTTGACTGCTCCGTGAGAAGTTCCGTGCGGAAGAACCCTGGGTTGACGATCGTTGTGGCGATGCCGAACGGCGCGACCTCGAACTGCAGCGACTCCGCCCAACCTTCCAGCCCAAACTTCGACGCGGCATACGCGGTACAGAACTCGAAGCCGACGAGGCCTGCTGACGACGAAATTGAGATGATGTGCCCCGAGCGCTGTTTGCGCATGACCGGCAGGATGGCGCGAGTGACGTTCATTGGGCCAATGAGGCTCGTCGCCAACTGTCGCTCCATCTGCTCCGGCGTCAGCTCCTCAAAGTAGCCCGCGTAGAAGCTAGCAGCATTGTTCACCAGCACGTCGATCCGGCCGAATCGGTCGACCGCGGCCCGCACCGCCGCCTCGGCATCGGGGCGGCTAGTGACGTCCAGCTTGACGGCCAGTAAGTCGTCCGACTGCCCCAAGGCATCGGACACGCGATCCCTATCCCGGCCGGAAGCCACAACTGCGTGACCAGTCGCAAGGGCGGCCTTGGCGAAGTCAACGCCCATGCCACGGCCGGCACCAGTGATAAACCAGACCTTCTTGTTACTCATGACAACTCCATGCCCGGCGAGTCGGTCGACTCCTGATTAGTCGGATTACCGGACAAGTTCACCCAATACTTAACCTGTACTTCGTGTTGGAAATGTAAAACATCACCACAGCCATGCGCGAGGAAACATTCGCACAGCAGTTGGTGTGGGCTGTGGCTGCGGGAATCCGAACAACAACCGCGACCGCAGCCCATCCGTGCCGAGCCGAGGCGCCGACCCGCTAGGCGCCGAAAATCCTGCGTCGTTGAATACATCCTGTCCGGCAATTCCGGCTCGTAGTTTGCGATAGTTGTGGTTTATAGGTTCGTTTAAAATGCGCTATGCCAAAATTTCAGGCACTGTTGTGGCTCTGTCTCGCCGCATATGGAATCCACATACTTGAGGAGTTCATTTTCGATTGGCGAGATTGGGCTCGCAACGTTCTCCATCTGCCTGCAGAATGGACCGATTTCTATGTGACCAATAGCTTGGTAGTTGTCCTCGGCGTCGTAGCGACACAGCTGGCGTCGGTATGGCCAGCAATCGCGCTGGGATTTCCGGCGCTGATGCTGATTAATGCGGCCTTTTTTCATGTAGCGCCCTTCGCCTGGACACGCGGACGGTTTTCGCCCGGACTCATCACTGCAACACTTCTGTTCTTTCCTCTTGGAATTTTTACATTCCGTGCAGCGCGCCCGGACGAATTGACTATCGTTATCGCCTTCGCTATCGGCGCTGCTCTTATGGCGGCACCGATAATCTTCCTAAAGCTAAAAACTAACCTTTACTTCGATCAAACACGCTAGCTCGCGCGGACTACCCTCCGTTGTGCCCGGATACCTTGCGGCTAGTGCGCTGAAATCGACTTCTTCTTCCCTTCGAGTGCCGGCAGAAGAAGCTTCAGCAGCGCTTGATCCGAAAACGGGTTCTGGCCTGAGATCAACTCGCGATCTTGAAGGACGTAGCTCTGCCATGGAGCGACTACGCTCACGTCGCCGCCCGCCGTACGCAAGGCAAAGTCCGGGTAGAAGAGAACCTTGCCACCAATCTCAAGCGGTTCCCGTTGCTGCTCTTCTGCCGTCGAAAAGATAGTCATCTTATATCCAGCATAGATCCAGCCTTGCGCCTTGGCGTGCGCTCCGGCGGCATCGCCCGCACTAAGCGCGGCGACGAACTCTTTCGAATTCGGAAGCGCCGAAAGAAGTGAAATCGGGCCATGGCAGAGCACAGCCGTAGGCTTGGATTTTTCGTGAAAGTGCCTCATCACTATCCCGGCATTGGGATCATCGAGAAGATCGATCATCGGACCATGGCCGCCGGGGACGAACACAGCGTCATATTGATCCAGGCCCGATGCGATGACATCCGCGATGCGGCTTGGATCTCTGAGCCCAGCCAGGCCGTCGCGGAATAGCATGTAGTCCTGAAGCTTGGCCGCGTCCCCGCCGAAGAAATCGGCGACCTCTGAATGCACATCCACTTGGGGCGCGTTGCCTTTGGGGTTGGCGAAAGTGATTTCGTAGCCCTCCTGCATCAGGGCGCGAACCGGAACCGTCAGCTCGTTGAGGTAGTAGCCGGCGCCGGTATAAACCTTGCCATCCTTCAAGGGCAAACCGCGACCGCTCGAGACTAACACCAAGACTTTTCCTTTAGTTGCCATTGTTCTTCTCCTTTTTGAAATCGGCTTCTGTTCTCCCGAATATGAATTGGCTAATCGGCCGGCATCCCATCCGCGCCGAGCGTTAACCGTACTTGAGCGAAGTGCTTTGTCCGACCTCGATAATGTAGCCGTCAGGATCGCGTATGTAGCAGCGAATTTCGCCGTACTTTGGTATCGGCGGAGTAAGGAACTCGGCTCCTCGGCTTTTCCAAAGTTCATAGCAAGCTTGAATATCCGCAACGCGGAAATTCATGAAGCTGTTGATGTGATTGGGGTCGGGGGTGCTGAGCGTTACCGTCGGCTTATCCGGGGTCGGCCCGCCTCCCACGTTCAGAATCATCCAGATATTCGCGAGCTGAAGGTACGGAGGCGCGTTGCCGTCACCCATGGTCAGAATGCGAGCGCCGAAAACCTTTTCGTAGTAGCGAGCAGAGCGCTCCTTGTCGGCGACGGTGAGAAAATACGCGATGCTGATCCCCTCTTTCGGGGGCATCTCATAGGCCTTCTGTTCCACTTGTACGGCGCTCATTGATCGCTCCTTTCGATATGGTCCTCAGAATATGCTGAACATAACCACAGACCGCCTTGTCACGCGAATCTGCGTGGACTTCGTAGCTGCGCTTGCAGTTGTCATGGCATTCTCCTGTCTATATTATTTGTCTCGGAACCGCTTGATTGTCCTCAACGCTTTATTAGTTTTGGGTTAATTGTTGGACTATCCTCTTGTTGTCGGCGGCTGGTTGATCAGTGCCGCGCCTGCCTTGCTGACGATCTCGTCCTGGGAATCCGCTCCTCCCGAACAACCGATTGCGCCGATAATCGCGCCCTTTTCGATCAGCGGGATGCCGCCTCGCGACGCAATCACTCCATCGAACGCGAGCAGATAGTTCAGGTGCATAACATTGACGCCGACCTCGAACTCTTTCGTCGGCCGCCGGAAGGTCGCGGCTGCCTTTGCCTTGTGCTCGGCAATCTGAATGGATGCAAGCATCGCGCCGTCCATTCGTTGAAAGGCGACCAGGTTGCCTCCCGAATCGACCACCGCTACGTTCATCTTCCAACCCCGCTTCTTCGCCTCTGCCACCGCCGCCTCAATAAGCGCCTGGGCTCGGTCCAGTGATATCGGTGGCCCATACGGAGTGTCGAAAGGCATTTTGTCCGGCACAAAATCGAGAGCATATGTTTCCGTGGGCTGCAGCGCTGGGCTCGCACCGGCGGCGCTTCCTGTTTTCTCATTTGACATACGTCCTCCCGAAACAATCGCAGCACAGCTCGCTCGATCGACAATGGATGGCAACTCGCTGCGGCTGCTTTCCTTCAGATCATTTTGATCTTCGGACCAAGGCGGCGAACTCGCCGTCGCGGCAGCTCATCCGCAACTGGCAACGGCGCCACATGTGTCAACTCGCATTTATGAAATGACTTCGCCTACCGTTGGTATCCGTCCGCCATCCATTTTGCGAATAGTTCGATGCGATCCTGAGGCCAGGGACCTTCTCCTCTTGGCGGTGCCGGAGGCATCAGCGCACCACCGATTCCCCGTATCCGGTCGTAGATGGCGGCCGCATGCGCCTTGACCTCATCATAACTTGCCAGGTTGAACCCCTTTTTCATTCCTTCAATGTCTCGCTCCGTGAAAAGCGGGCGAATATCTGCTTGAAAGCTCGTCGGTTTCGGCACTGTTCCTCGCAGCCAGTGGATTATACGTACGCCAGGTGAATCACCGATCGAAAGTGTGGGTTATCGGGAGAGTGAGGTCTTGGGCTCGAAAATTTGGATTCATCCGGAATTCCCGATTCGGACCGTCGGACTCCGGCATCCTACGCCTCTCACGCCTTCGACGCAACGATTTTGGCGGTTGGCGGACCTTCGCGGCGGCCGCGTTCTGACGTTCGTGGCGGGTGCCGAACCGTTGCGCGCGGTACCAGCATTCAATCCAGTCACCCATCGACCTCGCGAGGGTGCCGAATCTTTTCCGTGGTTCGTACGGAAAAGGTTCGTGTTTTGACGTTCCTGTTTTGATGTTCGCGTTTTAAACCTGAGCCTACAAAATCTCTTCGTAACTCTTCCTGTCGTTTGTCCTGACTCCAAGAACCCCGTGTTCTACTTTTGCGTCGCGACTCCGAAGCAGTGCGAAAAGCCATCGTCGTCGGTCAGGAAGAATTCGGTTTGCCCGTAGTCCCTATCTTCGATCTCGGACACTTTGTAACCCAGCCGCAGCAGTCGTTCTCTTGTCACTCGAATATCCGACGGCGCCCAGTAAAGCCGAATACCGTTATAATCTTCCGGTTTGATCGGTGTGCCGGCTCGCCTGTGGAGCATGAACGTCAAGCCGCCTCTGTGCAACATGCACAGGATCAGCTTACCGTCTTCGTGCATCTCCGTGTCCATCTTGAATTCAAGGCCATCCACCCACAGCCGCAGACTCTTCTCCAGGTCAGCGCTGGGAATTACCGGTATGCACGCTTCAACGCCCATGTGAATTTCCTCGTCGCATTCTGTTACTTTCGCTAATCAGAGCGTGGCGGAGAGCACTGGCCCGACAATATTGCATCGACGCCCGGTTCAGAGTTTTGTGAAACCGTCTGCGCTCCACTCTTCTGAACCGACGCCGTCGAGGCCAAATTCAACCACGAGTCTCGGTAAAGAAGAAGTTTTTCCGATCGACTCCTGATTAATTTAGGTTTTCGAGCTATGGACCGAACGAGCTCCGTCGTTTGCTCAGTTCGGCAGGAACTGCGGCAAAACGGAAGATAGATCTTGCGCGAACCCCGCCATGGCCGGAAACGGCTGATCGTTTTCGGAAGCTCGGACTGCTGAAAGTCGAATCAGCGCGCCGTCCGTACGGCCTTTCCTGATTCCGTCCCAAACAAGGTATATTTTCCCCAGGTATGGGCTGGCGTAGGCCCGGCCATGGCCTTGATACCAGTACAGAACGTCTTGCTTGACTCCGTCCTTCTCTACGACAAAATGATTGACCGGGAAAGATCCTTCGGGAATTTCGGGATTCGGAATCTGCACGACACTTAACGAAACTTGCTCCCAGCCCGCACCTGGGTAACAGTTCCGCGGGTCGTGGATGGTATCTCCACTTTCTTGGGACTTGTAATAAGCCGCAAGCAGATCTGTTTGAACGACCTGGTTGGAGTAGCGTCGCAGGAGATAATTGTCAGCGCGGAGCGCATCCTTCGTCTTCGAATCAAGATCGGGGAGATCTGTTCCCGACCAGTTCCCTACCTCGTACGGGAACGATTCAAAGTCGCTGCGGAGCGGCACCGGATGGCCGCGCGGAACCAGGCGCAAGCCTGTGGTGCTGACGAGCAACAGACATGTCACGCAGCCGAAGCGAAGCGCATCTTTCACGCGAAGCCCCACAAAAGTTTTCGCAGTCTCAACTACAACTGAAATCTCGAACTATTTCTCAAAGATCTTAGACCCGAAAAGGTTGCGAGATACATCCCGACGAACGCTGCCCTGCGAATCTGCAGCCGTCGTTAGCGACTGGCAGGCGGCACGATGCTGTTCATGCGCAGGTACTCCACCATCTGGCCGTAATGGTCGAAGCAATGCCCGACGATCAGAGTGGCCATTCCCAGTCGCGTGGTCATGCCTTCGCCGAAGGGGCTCTTGATCGGCTTCAGAAAATTGGCATCGTTGATGGTCCCGACTGCTTTGTGCGCGTACGCGAATGACTCTTTTAGAAACTTCACAGCGTCCGCTTTGGTTTTCACTGAATCCGGGCCGTTCTCGCCGCCCAATTCCACCGGCGGTTTTTCTTCCAGTATGGCCGCGCCGATCATGTAGTTCACTGCGGCAACGTGTTTCACCTGTTGCGCGAACGTGCGCACGCCTTTGAATTCGCCGCTCGTGGGCGCAAACGAGTATTTGTCCTCCGGCATAGCTTCGGCTGCGGGAACAAATTCGCCCTCCACCCCCGAAACGCCCCGGTCCAGCACTTGAGCCACCGTTGCGTTCTGTGCCTGCGCAACACGAACCCCAGCCAGCAAAAGCAGAAATCCGAGTAGTCCCGCTGCCCTTTTCATGTTCATGCGAAGTCTCCTTTAATCACCGGACCGCATTGTAAACCTGAATCCGCTTTTTCACTCCAAGACGCTATCAACTTTCCCATCCGACGCGCCGCCGCTTGCTCTCCGGCCTTAGCCTTACAGATATCGCGCCAATCATCACACCGAAGACTGCACGTACAGGTCACCCGACGATAAGCCCGCCCAAGCGCACATTGGCCTCGTACGCGCGAAGTAAACTAGTGAATATCCACTTCGCGGAACCCCAGGCCTTTTAACATGCCCGAGATTGTGCTTCGCGCGTTATCCGTGGCAATTTTGAGGACGCCATCTTGCACCGCGGCTTGCTGAAGTTCCCGCTCAGCTTCTTCGCGGACTTCGCTCTCAAGATTGGGGTCCGGCGAAGAGAAAAGGCCGGTGTCGCGCGAATATACTCTCGTTTTCGCATTATCGATACGCGTGCTCAACACTTCCGCGGCAGGCAAGCGAATCGACACTTTCTGCCCTTGTATTACCACCTCGCTCGGCTGCAAATTCGCGAGATTGATGCCCGCGACCACTTCTCCATGCACCACCAGCAGCAAGCGATCGCCCGCCAGGAATTTCGGCAGATAAGCATTCGCGTGTTCGCCCGAAATAATCTTGTCCATCGTATAGTTCACCGTTTCCAGCCGCTGCAGTTGCTGAATCTGGTGCACCACCGTCGGCTGATCCACGTTGAACAAAGTGCGTCCCCTGCCCAAAAGCCCCATCAGGTGGAGTAGCCCCAGCCCGGTGGATAACCACACCACCGCGCCGAGCAAAAGAACGGCAAAAAATGCCCCGACCATGGCGCTGGGAATCCAGCGATACGCGCGCCGCGAATTCCGCCCTGCTTCGCGGGGCGCCGATTCGTTGGCAAGAGGTGGAGTGTCAATCGTCATCTGTTCGCTCGACACCCCAGTCTAGACCATGTGATAGATTTACTGGACCTAAAAGCTAGGAGCGCCCATGAAGCAGGTTGTCGCGGTATTCGTCGGTCTCATTTTCTGCGTCTCGCCACTTCAGCCCCAAAAGTCCGCAGCCCAAACGGCTGCACAGGCATCTCCGGACGCGGCGTCCGTCGAGCTGGTGACATTAACAAATACTTGGACCGACGCCATCAACGCCAAGGATCACGCCAAGCTGGAAACCCTTATGGCGCCGGAATTCGCCCTCTACCGTTGGAACGGCGAAGTGTTGTCACACCGGGCGCAATGGCTGGATAATTTGGACCGCATTAAAATAAACGAGTACACCGTGCGCGATGTCAGCGCGAAACCTTACGGCGAATTTGCCATTGTAACTTCCGTTTGCACTTGGGCCGGTACTTGGACTGGTGTTTCCGAGAATAGTTCCTTCGATTACAAATCGATTATGGTAGACACCTGGCGCCGCGCGAATGGAAAGTGGCAGGTCGTTGCGCGCAGCAGTTGCTCGCCCACTCACGCCTCCGCCGATACACCCAGCCCTTGCAACCGTTAACGTTTTTTCGAACGTCGAGGTCATCTTTACTCAGCTTATGTGAGCGAATCATCATTCGAGCCCGCTATTTCGCTGTCCGGACGGGATGTTGCCTTTAGCGCGAGAGCCAATGCCACAAGAAGTGAGGTTATAGCGTTGGCCCAGATTATCGCGGCAGCATGTAGCAGCAAACCGTACAGCAACCAAAGAAGGACGCCCGCGAGGTACAGAAACAGCATGAAGTAAGAAAGGTCGTCGCCGCCTTGCTTCTTGATCTTGACGATCTGTGGAATAAAAGCGGTCGTTGTACAAAGGGCTGCAAGAGCTCCGACATAGGACAAAGCGTTCATTAGATCTCCGCGTACCTTGTGACTATCTACGATTGCCCTCCGCAGCCCCGCGTTCGCTTCACTTCGGCAGTTCCGTCCCGGCCTGCTCCGCCACCATGTAACTCGCATACCAGTCGGGCCAGTTCTCATCGCGGGCGCCGATGCGCTTCTCGTGCTCGCCGTGTGCGGCTTCGGCGCGCCGCATCGCGTTCGCCAAATCGCTCGCCGACGCAAACCTCGTCGCCGCGGAATCCACGCGGCCCGGCAGTCGCGTCGTGATTTCCTGCAACAGCCAGCCGTTGCCGTCCGGATCCTTGAACGAGGCGAACGAACGGTAGCTGCGATGTTCGGGATCAAGACCACTGACGCGGACTCGTCCAAACAGGTAGGCCTCGTCCGTTCCCGCGTACACCCCGTCGTTGTGGAACACTTCGCTGATGGCGACGCCGCGATCGAGCAAAGTCTTGCGCGCGGCCTCTAGATCGGAAACGATCAGGTACAGGCCCTGCGCCGCGCCGGGTGCCGCTGCGGTAACGTTCTTGCCGAAGATGATCGAACACCCCGAGCCGGTCGGCGTGAACTGGATTATGCGGAAGTCTTTCCCATTATCGAAGTCGGCGTCGAGCCGCCAGCCGAGCTTCGCGTAAAACTCTTTCGCGCGGTCCACATTCGAGACCGGAATCACCACGATCTCGAACTTCATATCCACTGGCGCGGCGCTGGTCTCCATACCGCGGACTGCATTGGTGCTCATGACTGCCTCCTTTCTTGTCTCATTCATTCTTCAACGTTGCTGCGAGACGATCTCGAAATCGCCTCCCGGCTCGAAAACCTGCGCCGCCTTCATCGCTGCTATTCCAACTTTTGTTGTCGCCATAAATACCTCCTCTGAATCCGTGGCAATTATAAACGCCCACTTGTCGGGCCGCCGGATATTGCTTGCCGCCGACAAGCTTACATCGGCCAGTTCCACTTGGGAATGTAGTCTCTATTTCTTTACACAGCATTGGGCGAACGCATTAGCGAATTTCTGTCGGGTCGCCAGTCTTATGTTCGTCGATTTGGAAGAACAAAAATCTGTGGATAGCAGCGAGGGCTTCTTTATCCCTGGTCGAGATAACCACGCGCCCGCCGTTCGGGGTCTCCTCAAAAGAATAGTGAATCTGTTTGCGCAGCTTCTTCATCTCCCGTACCCCGGGTGGCACGGTATCGTGGACGAACATGGGAATATCGAAATCGCCATTCTCAAATGCTTGCGCGATATGCGCTAGATGCATGCGAATATTGGCTCTGTCAGAAGCGTCCGCGGAATCCTTCACTTCTACCTGAATCACTCCGCCGCTGGAATTCACAAAAAAGTGGTGCGTGGTATCCGTTTGCGAAAAGCCCATGCCCTTCTCGCCGCGTTCGTTCATCTTGGCGTGGGCATCGTGCATCGGACACGAGGTGTGCGAATCTTGCGTCGGTGGCTTTTGATCGCTGGAAGCTTGCTGGGCGCTTGCATTGCTCACGCTCGCAACCCAACATAGCGCGACAGCGAAAATCATTCTCATACTTGTTTCTCCTTTTTCGATTTGCCGCGAGTCAGCACTCCCAGAGGAGATGATCTTCGAGGGCTGCTCTGCGGGTAAGTTGCCGCAAACGCTTCCAACAATCGAGCTTGCTCACCACGCGGAGTCTTGGCTAGAAGGCGGTCCCATTGAGCGAGTGTCTTGCGTAACTCGCTTCGGCAGGCCCGCAACTCGCGAAGTCGCACCTCGACAGCCCCCAGCTTCTCGGCGGCCAGCTCTCGCACGCGTCGGCAGGGCGCAGCCCCCCTATCGCGTTCGCGAAAAATCTCGCGTAGCTCGCGAACCGAAAACCCAATCGACAATGCTGCGCGAATTAATCGCACGCGATTCAGGGTCTGAGGCGGGAACAATCTATATCCGCTCGCCGAACGCGGCACGGGTGGTATAAGTCGGCGGCGCTCGTAATAGCGAAGCGTGTCCGAACTCACTCCCGCCAATCGTGCTAGCTCTCCGGAATTCAGCGGCCGGTTTGTCGCTGCGCTTGCTCTCACACCAATAGCCTCAACCCTCGAACGGTTCCAGGGTCAAGCAAAATCGAGTTTACTGCATTCGCTTGTTATCATACCCGGGTGCCCACCGCGAAGCTCGCCTTGCTCATCGCTGTGTTCTTCGTCACCAGTGTCATCAGCGTAGTAACTGGCAGCACGTCCCTGATCACAATTCCTGTGATGATCAGCGTGGGCATCGAACCTCACGTTGCGATTGCCACCAACATGCTGGCCTTGACGCTCATGAGCGTAGGCGGGTCGGTACCCTTTGCAGGTAAGGGCATTTTCATCACAGCCAGACGTCTCCAAATATGCGTTACTCTCACGCTGATCGGATCAATGTTAGGCGCGTTACTTGTGCTAGCTGTTCCAGTCCGGGCGCTGCAAATCGTCATTGCCGTGGCGATGGTATCTGTCGCCAATTTCACCATCCGAAATAGAAACCTGGGAGTGACGGAAAGCCCGCCATCGCGTGCAGCCGATCGAATCGGTTATGCGGCCACGTTTTTCCTGGCAGTTTACGGTGGATTTTTCAGCGGCGGTTACGTGACCCTGCTTACCACCGCGTTTGTCGTTTTATTCGGCATGAACTTCCTACAAGCCGTCGCAAATACAAAGCTCATGAACGTTTTTTCCTCAGGAATTGCCACCCTCGTATTCGTTTCGCGCGGGATTGTCGACATCAGGCTGGGCGTGATTCTAGGTATCGCTATGTTTTTCGGAGCCTTTTTAGGAGGCCGAATCGTCCTATATTTAAGCGCTGTCTGGCTGCGCCGCGTCTTTGTCGCGGCGGTATTCGCCCTCGCGCTAAACATGTTGTGGCTCCTTCGTTGAACATTTGTTGACGCAAAGGTCCGAACTGCCCGTCTGGTGCTTGTTTTGTGAGTGGAGATTGGTGTCGACCGGGTCGGTCGAGATTGGAGGAGAGTTCGCCGCAGCCTGAAATGTATCCGCAAAAAAGAAAAGGGGCGATTGCTCGCCCCTTCCCTTTAGTTTCGAAAGATAGCGGCTGCCGAGCGTTCTCCCGTTTTACGGGGTGAAGCTAGCCATGGCGTTCGCCGCTGGGCCAATCTGTGGCTTGCGTCGCGCGTCTCATCAAGCTTCCGCTTGAAGAAAGCAGGCGTAGCAAACCACTGACCACACCCTAAGCTCTGCCGTGTTGCCGTACCACTCCGAACTATGTCGAAGCTGTTCTATCGCCTTCGTCCTGCGTAACTCGTTAAGCTTTCGCTTGCCGTGTTTTCAAGACTCAGTTGAATCGAATGCTTTAACGAAACGGTTGTAACTCCGCTCGTAAAATCCGTCAACTACACAAAAAACATTTTTCGTTGTGGAAATCTCGGAAATGTGGAAATCGCTGGCAGCGCAAAACGATTGTCCGGTAGCCGCTTGCGATATCATCGGCAATGAACCGATCGTCGATTGCCACGGCGGAATGGTCATAACGCCCCGCGCCAAAGTGGTTATTGTAGCCGGCCACCGCCTGACATAACTTCTCTTCCCTGCATCTCAATAATCCTGAATTCAGCGTCACCTGAAAGGAAGCGCAAATGGCGGAAGCAGTTTCCACCGAAGCAGTACCTCTCGCGCCCGCGGCCGATGTGCTACTACGCTCGGGCTGCATTCTCTTTGCGCTCGCAATCGTCGGCTTGGGCATTCAAACATTCGTGTGCACAGGCAGCCTGCAAGGTTCTCTCATCGAGTCCGACCGCTTCGGACATATACTAGGCCCGCTTTTGGCCATCTGCGGAATCGGCCTTCTGTTCAAACGCACCATGCGGCCGGCTGCGTTCGCGCTGGGCGCTCTGCTGTTTCTCTACGCCCTACTTTTCGAAGTACCGCAATACGCCGGAAATCTTCGCAGCATAAGTTCGCGCACCACAGTGTTTGAACCTCTCGCGATTGCCGCTCTGGCTTGGCTTTTGCCCGGACCGGACGCCACTCCGCGCTGGCTTGCGCGCGAGAGTCGCTACCTGCTCGCCGTTTCCCTCATCGTTTTCGGCGTGGATCATTTTCTCGCTCTCGCGCCCATCGGCACGTTGATACCACCGTGGGTTCCCTGGCACGTTTTCTGGATCGCGTTCTTCGGCGCCGCTTTCATCGCGGCCGGAATAAGCATCGGCCTCAACTTTCAGCTACATTGGAGCGCGATCTGTCTCGGACTGATGTTCGCGATTTGGGTCTTCACGCTTCATCTCCCCCGAACTTTTTTTGGTATGTACGGAGGAAGCGGCCCGCGCGCGCCCGACGAGTGGTCCAGCCTCTTCATCGCCATCGCGATTTGGGGAGGCTCATGGGCGCTCGGCTTCAGTAAGGAATTCGGGGCTCGGTCCAAGCAGTGAAAGACAAAAGAGGCAATTTCCCGTAAACAATTATTCTGGAGCCACGCTAGCTCTGCTCGCCAGCGTTTCAGTGCGATGAGCATGCGGAACGGTAATGGTGATCGTGGTGCCCTTCCCTTCTTCTGAATCAATGTTTACGTCGCCGGAAAACGGACGCACGCGCTCAAACATTCCGCGCAGCCCTACTCCAACTCCACGATTTCGAATCCTCGCAAGATTTTGCTCTGAAATCCCCGCGCCAAAATCGCGCACCTCAATCACCACCTTCGCATCATCCGACACCAGGCTTATATCAGCGGATTTGCTGCCCGAGTGCCGGTGGATGTTGGTCAAGCATTCCTGAATAACGCGGAAGATGGTCAGTTCCATGTCTTCCGGCAGCCTCTCGAATTCGGCCATAGACAGACGAACCTCAATCCCCGCGCGCTCCCGCAACCCCTCCACATACCAGCCCAACGCGGCGCGCAACCCCAGTTCATCCAGCAGCGGCGGATGCAGCAAGTAGGATGTGGTGCGTATCTCCACTTCCACTTCCTTTAGCATCGCTTGCGCCTGGCTCGCCAGTTCCTGCAGCGCTGGATCCACTCCGCTCAGCCTCGAAGAGATTTGCCCCAGGCTTATCGATAACGCCGCGATCGTCTGTCCAGCGCTATCGTGCATCTCGCGCGCGATGCGTCGGCGTTCCTCATCCTGGGTTTTCATCAGTCGCATGGAAAGCTGCCGAAGCAATTCGGATTGCTCCAGCACGCTATCCGTACGCATTTGCAATTCTTTGGTGCGCTCCTGAACTTTGTTGTCCAGCGATTCGGCCAGAACGCGCAGGCCTTCCTGGCTTTGCCGCAGGTCTTCTTCTACGCGTTTGCGATAGGTAATATCCCGCGTGGACCCCGCCACCAGCTCCACGTTTCCTTCGCGGTCCAGCACCGGACGGAAAATGTATTCGTAATAGCCGCCCGCGCCGGTCTGGCTGGTGTACTCGGTCTCATCCGTCAGACCTGCTTTTGTTTCGAACACGGTCTGAATCTGCTGCTGCAGGCGCGCCGCAAGTTCGTCGGGATATTTCAAGTCGAAGAAATTCTTTCCCACCGCCTCTTCGAGCTTTAATCCCCAAAGATCCAAAAGCGCCTGGTTCACAAACGCGAAGCGCCCCTCGCGGTTGAAAATGTAAGCGAAGTCCGAAATATGCGAAAGCGTGATGTCCAGAACGCGCGCCTGCTGGTCCAGACGAAACCGGAGTTCATCCGATTTTTGCTGAGTTGCTTTCAGTTCTGAAATGTCGATGATCACGCCAGGGAAATAAATCGGTTTTCCCGCGGCGTCGCGCTCCACGGTCCCGCGCGCCGAGACCCAGGATATCTCACCATTTTTTCTCACCAGGCGATAGTTCACTTCGTACCTGTCGTTCGGGCCTTCCAACGCCGCGGCGATCGCAGCCTGCACCTTCTCCCGGTCGTCGGGGTGCACGGCCTCGATGTACTTCTCAATGGCGCCCCCCGCCGCATCTTCAGCGCTCACTCCAAACAATCGAACCAGGTTCGCGTCCGCCACCACCCGGTTATTGCGAACGTCCCAAACCCATGTAGCGACTTCATTGGCAACCTGAATCGATTTCAAACGCCGCTTCGCTTCCACCAGCGGCGTTTCAACATCGGTAGGCCGGCCCTTCGCGCTCTTCGCGCGCACCTTCCGGCCGGATTTTGAGCGGTCCTTGCGCATGTGCATTATCGGTAGCCGAGTATAGCAAAATGCAGTAAAGGTCCGGCGCACAAGGAGAGCAGGCTATTCGATCCGAGGTTTGCGCGTAAGCCCTCCACATTGGCCTGCCGCCACCCACCCACACGCGCTTTTCCCGTAGAGGTAAGCGCCCGGATTCCTGTAAGATGCGCCGGGGCTAATCACTGGAGGAATCACCATGAAGCCTGTAAAAATGAAGCCGCTGAAAATGAATTGCGCACGTTTGCTTGTAGCAGTAATCCTCGCCGCCGGAATTTTTGTAGCGCCAGCTCGCTCGCAAGACGTGCAGAAACCCGGCGCAAGTCCAAAGCCCGCGCCCAGCGCGTCCGAAGCTGTCCTGGAACAATGGAACGACATCGGCCGCAAGCTAATCGCCATGGCCGAAGATTTCCCCGAAGACAAATACGGTTATAAGCCGGCGCCGACCGTTGGCACGTTTGAGCAACGCCTTGTCCACGCCGCGCACGCGAACGAGTTTTTCATCAACGCAGTCCGCGGCGAGAAAATGCCCGCCATGGCCGATCCCAAGCCTGAATCCTTCAAAACCAAAGCCGACGTAGTCGCCTTCGTCAAAAAATCATTCGCCGACGGCGCTGCCGCCATCAAGGCAAAAGGCGATAAAGGCATGTCCGACATCGTCGTCGATCCATTCGAGAATGAACAAACCCGGATCAGCGATTTCGCCTACGGCTTCGTCGAGCATTCCGGAGAAATCTACGGCCAGCTAACGGTGTACTACCGCGCCGCCGGCATGGTCCCACCCGAATCGCGCCCAAAGAAGTAGCAAAATAAAACTCCGCATCGCCGACCGTTCCGCCCGGCGCCGGCATTCGCCATCTGCACGATTAAAACTCGCGAAGGTGGCGGGTGGCCAAGCCTCCGGCGCGGCACCA
>JBEKHG010000020.1:0-98833 GCA_050012395.1 Candidatus Acidiferrales bacterium | reverse complement strand
GAGAGCTTCCCGTCGTAGAAGGCCCGCTGCACGTCTTCGACCAGATGGGTGAGCCGCAAGCGTGCATAAACATATTTCTCGGACCTTCCGATTTTCTCGGCCAGGGTTTCGACAGTGTAGGTGTCCGGTTGCATGTGCATGAGGGCTGCGTAGCCACGGGCTTCGTCCAGTTCGTGTACGTCGGCGCGTTGGAGGTTTTCGATGAGTTGCAATTCGAGGCATTGCGGGTCGGTGAGGTCGCGGATTGTAGCGGGAATGGATTCGCACTTCGCGAGCCATGAAGCACGGTACCGCCGTGCCCCGGCGACGAGTTCATAGGACTCCGCTTCGCCACCCGGCAGCGGACGCACCAAAATGGGTTGAAGTACCCCGTGTAGCCGGATGTTGTCCGCCAATTCGACGAGTCTTGTCTCGTCAAATTGGCGTCTTGGATTCGTTCTTGATTCCTGAATCCGTGAGAGTGGAATGTCCTGTACTAGGGACATAGGGTTGGGAATTACTTCCGTTGCGTGTATTGCAGCTGCTTTTGTCATAGTGTTCTTCTCCTTTTTATTCGTTTTTGGGTGCATCAATACTCTTCGGGTAAAAGAATTGTGGTGACGGAGCGGTCGGCTTCGGTGATGACCCAGACCTTGGTGTCTCCTGCGCATGTGCGGTAGCTGCTCAAGAGCCGGAACCCTTGTTCCAGACTGAGTCGGTTTTCGTTGCGGTCTTCGTCGCACAGGTCTCCCCAATCGCCATGAACGTGGCGTGCGAGGAAATCTTGCGGTTGTTGTCCTGCCTTTTCGAGAGCGGCCAACGCGCCGGGTGTCGCGACGACTCGACCGAGAGGGAAAAGCGGTGATTTGCTGATTTGTTGCATTGGAACGGCTCCTTTCTTGGTTTTGATTTTTGCCTTCGAGGCACCGCCGCGAGCGGTGCATAAAAAGCAAATGCCCTTCTAGCGGCGGTTGGCGCCTAGACGTCCGCGCTGTCAAGGGCGCCGGGTTTGCGTTTATCGGAGCGAAGCGGAGACCCTTGACAGAACAAGCGGGCGGCTAGGCGCAGTCTTTCCGCAGGAAGGGCAGAGAGGATGAAGTACAGTACTGCTGGGAACCATATACCTACGCCGTCAGATTTGCCCTGCTAAGCCAGACAGTCTTTCTGTGAAGGTCACCCCGTGAATGGATATACTGCGGCGATGTTCCCAAGACTGGAGCGCTGCTAAACGAGCACCAAGTAGTTCTCGTGTTCTCGCAACGCGACAATGCAAATCAAATTCTGGCTTTTCTGGCGCGGTAACTATTTCTGAAGAAACTCAGGTATGCATCGGCCTAGCTCTTCGTGAAGTTTCACAACCCAATCGCTAACGTCTGTCCTCTCGGCTAATGCCTTGAGTTTTTCGTGAAAGACCGCGTTCTGATAGTGAAAAACGCCGTTTCTAAACTTTTTCAGCAGAGCCACGTTGGGCGAAGCAAGGAGCACGTCAACTGCGGAGTCATGTAAGTTCAAACGTCCCCAACCTTCAATCACAACGTAAAGACTTGCACACCACAGAGACATGTAGAGCTGAAGAAAAACGTAATCGGTTGCTACGAACGATTTGGCCGCATTGTCCTTCCCCGTGTACTGCCGGAGGTGAACATTCATCTGATTCGACCAAAGATAATATCGCATCAGAGAAAGCAACTCTTCTTGGCTCGCCATATCTGATCACGCTGCCGGTAGCCAATTTCTCACACTTCAAGCTTGAGCTTCCTGGCCTTGTTCCAGCGAGCGACACCGCCCTGGCGGGCGATTTCTTTCCTGCGCTCATCAGACAGTTTCTTCGCGCGAGCCATGCCGCCTCGCTGGCCGAGAATCGCCGAGGCGAGGGCGAACGCGTTCTTTCGAACCTTGCGAGGAACATCTGGACGAAAGGGGATTCGTAGCCGACCGTCGTCAGACATAGACATCTGAGCAATACCCAACTGCGCCATCGCGTCCGCCAGAGCGTCATTCCTCCGGACCAAATGACCACGTACACCGCCACGACTTCGTCTACGTTTCGAGATGATCGGGTGTTTCGATTTTCTGCGCATCGCGATCTCCTAGCGGGCATTGTGATTCTTTTTGAGCTTAGCGGTAAGCATAAGTAATTGTCAAGTGTCCCGCAAAGGACCAGGATGTCCTATGCCAAGAGAGGGCGTTGGGTCGTTATGCTCGGGTTTCAACGATTCGACCCAGAACAGTTCCGACGCCAGCTCGGCGAGTGCCGCGACGTGAAGTTGGTTGAGCTGAATAGGCGGGCGTTACCTGCCGCATTGCGTTACGGGGCTAGTGAATCTCAAAATCGGCCACTGAGATTCACAGACGGGATTTCGAACAACGGTCGTGGAGTGAATCGGTAGAGTGAGGCATGATTTACATTTGAGGATTTATATGGTCTCGACGCGAGGGGTGCAAGGGGTCGATCAGTTGGGCAAGCTTAGGAACGTCTATACCGACAAGAGTTGGATGAGCCGGAACAATAAGCAGCCTGCCAGGACCTTAGAGAGAGTCGAGAAAGCGTTAGGTGCGCACTCGCAAACCGCGCAAACCATCTGCCCAAGCGCCCTTGAATGGTTGGTCGTCCACCGACATCTTGACGGGTTTCGTTCCAAACAAGGCGGCGTGATACTGAAACCAGTTCTGTCCAAAATTCTCTAGAAAGTCGGACACGGTTTTCTCGTTTTCATTCCGGTAAGCAGGTAACCAAAAGTTCAAACCGATTCCGCCTGCCGTGACTGCCCTCGGGTTCACAGAGAAATATACAATGCGGTCGAGATGAGAATAGATTTGACTACCGTCCGACTTTCTGGACTGCAAGGTGCGAGCAATGAAAGTCAGCACGTCCGGTGGGGCGAACGAGTGAGCAGCATCATCAGCGAGGAATAAAATCCCGCAAGCATCAGGAAAATTTAGGAGAGATTTCGTCTCCTTAATCTGCTTGTTGGCATCCTCCAGCTTTCTCTTCCAAGGAGCCATGTGCAGGTTGAGCCACTCTCGTTGGCATGGCGGAGGTAGGTTTCTGAGTTCAATCTGCCTTGTCCCAAAGATGGGCGAGATTAGACGCTTTCGTATCCAACCGTTGACAAGATTGTCGAGCTTAACCTTGTCCTGTGGAGTGAAAGCATCACGCTCAACGACTTTCAATTCTGCAATAACAAGCGGCGCGCGGAAGAGATAATCGGCGTTCTTGGGGGGATTCTTATTAGAGATGAGTTTGCTAACCAACTCGCCGCCGTGCTGGATGACAAACGCCTCGAATGTCTTCTCAACGGGAAGTGGCACAGTGATCTCGCTTGGTGTCTTTAATTCTACAGCATCAAATCCTCGAACAGCGCGCGTTCCTGGCACGGGGGAAAATACTCAAATTGCCTCAAGAAAAAGGCGTCCGCCAGGGGATAGATATAGTCGTCGAGGAGTTCGGGAGTATCTAATGCGCGTATTTTGCCAAGACAAGAAAATGCTTGCCGATGTGCGCATCGATCCGAGCGGCCCAACTCCGAAGCGCTGTTGTTTTCTTGATGGAGGTGTGCACGCTCAGAGGTGGAGTTGAGCCATGCGCCACATCATTCCGGAGAGCCCTGAGATCGTTGTACATTGAGCGCTCCGCAGCAGTGATTTTCAGCAAAAGTGCGTCCGACAAAAGATCTGGGATCTCCACAGCACGGAACGCATTTCGTCCCGGTTCGAGCTTTTTTGCCAATTGCCTAGCGCCGTACCCAGCGAGCACATCCGGGGGAAATCCATAACCAGCATCGACGAGAACCTTACTGAATTTCAGGAACTTGTCGGCCTTCCCTTTGTGGTCCGCATCCTGCAGTTTGCGTCTAGCCTCGGCCACCCGACTGGGCGCCGAGTTCCAATAACGAGATGCTCGTTTCTCAGCGAGGGCCACGAACGCTTGAGGCCCACCTTGGAGATCATATACTTCTTTGAGCGCGCCGCGCACGTAGGCCTCGAAATAGCTAAAGACGCTCAGAATCATTATGCGAGCTAGGTCCTGGTCATACCCGACAGCCCGGCCGATTAGCGTGGCACCTGTTGTTTTATCGTGAGGGAAATTATCGGCAGGCTTCAGTGGCACCAGCGCGGACGCCGTCGGAGAGCTTGCCACACGGATCAGAACAGGTACGGCATGAGAGAACAGCACGACCAAGTTGATTAGCCGTTCGGATTCTACTTTGAAAGACAAATAGCTTTTTGTGTAAGGTACCATCTCAATCTCTCAAGTTGGTTAACTATATGGCGAGTATAGACGATACTCCGCTCGGGTCTAACGTAAGCACGCATATTTGATTTCGAGCGATACGGCACGAAGGTGAAGGACTGCGAATGAAGATTATTTCGACAAAGCTCCGGCTATCCGCGACCGACCTTAGCAATCACTTGGCTTGTCGGCATGTGACTAGCTTGGACTTGCAAGTAGCGCGGGGCGAGAAGCAGGCGCCTGACTGGGCGGCCCCAGACCTGGCAGTCATTCGAGAACGAGGCAAGCGGCATGAGCAGTCTTATCTAGAGTATCTCGGCGTACAGCAAAAGCTGACAGTCGCAAATCTCGCGAATATTAAGGACGAGAAGGAACTTCTCGATGAAACTCGAAGACTGATGGAGAAAGGTGCGGACGTGATTGCGCAGGGCGCGCTGACGGACGGGCAATGGTTCGGGCGACCGGATGTGCTCCGACGGGTGGCGAAACACAGCGCGAAATGGGAATGGTCCTACGAAGTTGCGGATACGAAGCTGTCGCGGGAAACAAAGGCGGCGGCGATTCTGCAGCTGTCGTTGTATTCGGAGTTGTTGGAGAAAAGTCAGAGCTGCGCGCCGGAATGGATGTGGGTGATCCCTTCTGGCAAGGACTTCGAAGGGGAAGCGTACCGTGTGGCCGAGTACGCAGCGTACTTTCGATATGTTAAGGAGCGGCTAACGCAGTCCGCGCTCAACAGTCCCGGAGGGGTGACCTACCCGGAGCCCGTCGCGCACTGCGACGTGTGTCGATGGTTTCGCGAGTGTGATGGGAAGAGACGAGCAGACGACCATTTGTCGCTGGTGGCAGGAGTTCGACGGCAACAACGGAGCCAATTGGAGGAATGGGATACCAAGACGATGGCAAGGCTGGCGGTTTTGCCGATACCGCTTCCGCAGAGGCCGAAGCATGGTTCGCGAGAAGCAATCGAGCGCGTGCGGGAACAGGCACGCGTTCAGGTAATGGGACGCGTCGAGAAGAGGCTCGTGTATGAGGCGCTTTTGCCCGCAGTACAAGGAATGGGCCTTTGCAGGCTACCGGAACCTTCACCGGACGACGTGTTTTTGGATTTGGAAGGCGACCCGTTTGTCGGCGAATCAGGACTGCAATATTTGTTCGGATTTGCCGTCAAGAATGCTGCTGGCGAATTGGGTTATGAAAAGCGGTGGTCGTTGAACCGGGAGGAGGAGAAGGAAGCCTTCGAATGGTTGGTGGATGAAATTGTGCGGCGCCTCCAGGCGAACCCGCGAACGCATGTATATCACTTTGGAGCGTACGAACCAGGCGTGTTGAAACGTCTGATGGGAATGTACGCCACGCGGGAGAACGAAATTGACCGATTGCTTCGTGCCGGATCTCTAGTCGATGTGCATCAGAGCTTCAAGCAGGGTCTGAGGGCGGGCGTCGAGGAGTACTCCCTGAAGAAGTTGGAGGCACTTTACGGATTCGAACGGAAGACGCCGCTCGATGAGTCGCGGGCCGCGATGCGTTATGTGGAACACCGGTTGGAGTTGGGTTGGGGAGACGAAGAATTGCCCGAGCCCGTTCGCCAAGCGATGGAGGGCTATAACCAGGAAGATTGCTTTTCGACGGCCGGACTCCGGGATTGGCTTGAGAATCAACGGCGGCAGTTAGTGGACGGCGGCACGAAAGTGCCGAGACCTGAAGAAAAGAGCGGAGACCCTTCCGACAAGCTGAAAGAGAAGTTGGATCGAGCGGGGGCGCTGACGCAGCAACTTTGTGAGAAAAGTCCAGCCGACCCCAGCTTGCGGTCCAAAGAGCAGTCCGGCCAGTGGCTGTTGGCACAGCTTTTGAGCTGGCACCGACGCGAAGACAAGCGCGCCTGGCAGGAAGGCTACCGGCTCGCCGAAGCGGATGATGAAGACTTGCTCGACGAGCGAGTGGGTCTTACGCGTCTGCGTTTCGCAGAACGAGTGGATCGCGGCAAACAGGTTCCCACCGATCGCTATTCTTTCGACCCGCAGAGAAGCAACGTACGGATTGGCAAGGACGTGTATTTCGGGGATCAAAAGCTGGGGGAAGTTGTCGCAATCGATCATATGAAGGGGGTTGTAGACATCAAGAAGACCAAGAAAACCGCCGAACTCCATCCTCCGACAGTCTACATGTGGGCCGCTCCTCTGGCGACGGATGCACAGGCCGGTTCGCTTTATCGGATCGGGGAATGGGTTGCTGCTCATGGCATCGATGCGCCTGGACTCTATCGCGCAGGCCGCGATTTGTTACTGCGAAAGCCACCGTGTTTATCGGCTGGACAGAGCCTTGCCCCGTTGGCTTCGGAAAAGCCCGAAAACACGGCGAGTCGGATTGTGGTAGCTCTGGAGGATTCGGTTTTTGCAATCCAGGGACCTCCGGGTTCGGGGAAAACATACACGGGCGCCCGGATGATTTGCGAACTGGTACAACGGGGCAAAAGGATCGGCGTAACGGCGCTCAGCCACAAGGTGATTCGCAACTTGCTGGAGGCCGTGGTTGAAGCAGCGCACGAGAAAAATGTGCCGGGCATCCGTTGTCTGCATCGGGAGAAGGATGGGGAAGAAAGCGACGGAGTAGCGGTGGCGAAGAAGGACAACGAGGAAGCGTTCGAAGCGCTGCGCTCCGGCAAAGCGAACGTTGTCGGAGGCACATCGTGGCTATGGGCGCCCGAGTCGGCGTTTGAAACGGTGGACGTTCTGTTCATCGACGAGGCCGGCCAGATGTCATTAGCGGATGTTCTCGCTGTGTCGCAAGCGGCGAAGAAACTGGTCCTTCTCGGCGATCCGCAGCAACTAGAGCGACCGTTGAAGGGGAGCCATCCGGATGGTGCGGAAAAGTCGGCTCTGGAGCACTTGCTTGTTGGTCGGAAGACGATTTCGGAAGACATGGGATTTCTGCTGCCGGAGAGTTGGAGATTGCACCCGGAGGTTTGCAAATATACCTCCGAAGTGTTTTACGAGGAGAAGCTAAAGTCACACGCAACTGCACAAAGCCGAGTTTTAGAGGGGCACAAATGGTTGGATGGGGCGGGACTGTGGTTTGTTCCAGTAGACCATGAGGGGAACCGGAATTCGTGTCCTGAAGAAGTGGAAGTTGTGACGCGGATTGTGGAGAGCTTGCTACAGCCCCAAGTGAGATGGTTTTACGGTGCGGGTAATAGTCGGCCAATCAGGGAAGAAGACATCTTGATTGTGGCGCCCTACAACGCCCAGGTAGCAGATCTGTTGGTGAGGTTGCCAAAAATGCGGATCGGGACAGTGGACAAATTTCAGGGGCAGGAAGCGCCAGTGGTGATTTATTCGCTGACGACGTCGTCACCGGAAGAGGCACCGCGGGGAATGGAGTTTCTGTACAGCTTGAACCGGCTGAACGTAGCAACGTCCCGAGCGATGGCCAATGTCATCGTCGTCGCGAATCCCAAGTTATTCGAGCCGGAGTGTCAGACTCCCCGACAGATGCAACTGGCCAATGCATTGTGTCGGTATCTCGAATTGGCAAAGGTTGTCGAACTAACTAAGCTTTAGGAAGGTGTCTCGATTTGAGCGGCGAAAGCTTCGTGGATCAGTTCGTTAAGCTATCGCGCCGTTCGCAGAGTCTTTGCTGTTCCATTCATTGCGAATTTGCTCCGCGCGCCGCGTGACTCGGTCGGTCAATTCGTTGGAAGAAGTATTAGGGAACGCAACCGCCGATTCAGCACAGGGGTCGATTTCGAGATCTCGCAATTTATCGAACACAGGCTTCATCGCTCGAGGCGAATCGCGAAAGAAGACGCTTCCCCGGATACGGACGAAAATCCAGCCAAGCCGCTCTAGAACCGCCTGACGTTCCATGTCTTCACCGAGTTTTTCGAGCGGATGATAGCGGTCGCCGTCACACTCAACGGCCAGTCGCCGTCCGTTGCCTTCCACCACGAGGTCGATCCTGCGCGAACCCACTTTCCATTGTGGAATGACCTGGTAACCTGCGACGAGCAATCTCTTCAAAACATCACGCTCGAATGGAGATTCCGTTCTCTTCTCTTTGTCTTCCAGCAATCGCAGCAGTGCCTCCGGGTCTTGTGCGTGTTCGATCAAACGACGCCGCAGATCTCCAGCGCGAAGATCGGTCTGAACATTCAGAGAGTGGACGACCCACATTTGGTCTCTGGCGCGGCTCGCTGCGACGTTGTAACGCTGCTTGAACATTTGCTGGTCGCGAAAAGGCAATGGACTGCCTGTGGGTGTGTCCACGACAGAAAGGAACACGACATCGCGCTCGTCTCCCTGAAATTGCGCCGGGGTCCCGCATAGAAAACGGTGCCGCTCATACAAGTCGGGAGGAACGTGAGTTCGCAGGAGGCGGTCGATCTCGAGAGCCTGCTCCTCTCCCACGAGAGAGACTACTCCGAAGCTCGTCCGGTCGCCGAATTCGTTCTTCTGGTATTCCGGTTGTTCGAGCGCGGCGATGGCTAGCGAAGCGGTGACTTCGGCCTCTTGACGGTTGACTTTGCCGTCCCGAGTCGAGCCCTGAACGCGATAAGCGATCGTGTGTGGTTTTAGAACAACGCGGCTGGCATCCCGAAGGGGCTTAATGTCGCCGTCATAAGAAAGCTCGTTACTGAATTGAATAATTTCGGAGACGCAGCGGAAATGCTCAACCAGTCGGATCGTTCCCCCGAAGGATTGTCGCGCGAGATCATAGACAGAAGTCTGGCCATCGTAGAGGTGCGCGTTTGGAATTCCTTGCAGGAACTGATCGATCAGGTTCTGCACGACAGCAATTTCTTGACCGACTGCGGAGGGACTAACTTGTTCGTGATCGCCTACCACGACAACGCTCGCGCCAAGGTATAGAGCAACCAGCGCCATGACATCGCTCTGGCTCGCTTCGTCGATAATCACAACGTCAAATCGCGAAGTGCGAGGGTCGAAATTCTCCACTACGCGGGAAAGCGGCATGACCCATACGGGAACAGCGGCGCGACACTCCGTCATTTTGCGAGCAGCTTCTGCCCGAAGACGTGGCGCGCGAATTCCTGTGCCCTTACCGATTTTGCGGATCGTGTCGAGCCAGCCAATCAGAGCTTGCCTTTGCGATAGAGAGGTTCGTTTAGCCTGGGACGCCCATGCTCTACGGTCAATCAGTTCTACAGTAGTAGCTCTGAGTTGTTCGTTGCAGCGGTCGATCGAGTCTTGAATTTCTTCGAGGGACACGCTGGCGCGATATTCCAGCTCATCGTGCGATTGGCGCCATATCCATGCTTCGACTGGATTGCCCGGTGGCGAGGGCTCGCCATGTACGCCGGCACGCGTTCGAATGGCCGCAGCCCAAGCAGGCGCTGTTGTCTCGAGACGCGCTATCAATTCCTTGCGGCGTCCGAGCTCGCTTCTGAGCGACTGAAGCTCGATGAGACGTGCATAACTCGTGCGGTAAGACTCGGGTTCAAAGCCCACGACCGAATCATAAAGATGTGCGATTACAAGCGAATCGGCGGCAACCCTCTTCGAGAGTGAGAGAATCTCGCGAAGATTACCAAGAAGCATTTCATTCCGTTCCCAAAGCAAACGGTCCATGCGGGCGCCCAGGATAGGAAGCAGTCCCGTGCTCACAGCTTGCTGGAGCCGCCGGAGCTCGCCGTCGGCTCCTACACCCGTGGGCTGTTCCGACATGAATTTGTCCCAAAGGAATCCCGCCTGTCGAAGTTCCTTTTCAATCGGTCCCCATGTGCGAGAGCTCCACGAGAGGCAATCACGGATTGGCGCGCAGAACTGAACGGCAGTCGTCTCGATCTCATTCCCCAAGCCTCGCGAAGGAGAGGCGCCGAGCGGAGCCATCTGCCGATCCCAACGGGCAGACAGGTCACGGCGCAGGGATTTCACGCGACAGAATTTGCTGATCGCGAGAAAATGTTCGGGAAGGTGTGGTTGACCGCCATTGACGCGTACGTTTCGAATGAATTGCTTCCACGTTTTATGGGTTAGAAGTGTCAAGAATCCGAGATTGCCGTTTTCCCGCAAATAGCCGTGAATCTCAAGGGCTGTTTTTTCGTGGTCCTCAAAAGAGGAGTCAGAATTGAGGCTGGGCGCATGACGGAACAAGACTTCCTGCGATTTCGCAATCTCCACGTGCACCTGCTCGATAAATGTTACGAGGTTGTCCCAGGGTTCGCGGTGTGGACCGCCATTTTTCCCGGCATAGACAGCGGCGAGTTTCCAACGCTCTCCCCCGTTCAGAGGTTCGATCGCTGCTTGCAGTCTTGTTGCAAGAGCCGAAAGCGATTCGGGCGTGGACGTTGTTGTTTGCCAAAGATCGCCCCGAAAATCTCGGTTGCTCTCGCTCAGATAGGCTCTCGTTTTAGTAAGTGTTTCGAATTCGGCGGGAGTTGGTAACTGTGTTGCAGCAGGAAGCGACTGGGAGAGTTCCCGTTCAACGTCGGTTGGAATGGAGCGGTTCGTGGAATAGAGTTCAGCGATTTCGCCTTGCGAAAGCGGCACCCCAGCTCCGAGTGTGACCGGACTCGGTATCCACGCACACCGATTTGCCTCCTTCGCAACCCATCGAGCTGCATCGGAAGGCGCCCACGACTTTCCGCTCGCGACGACGTCGCGATACTCGTCAGCCCGCGCATCGGCAAGGCGCTGCCGTAAGTGAGCCAGCTTTTCCTGCAACTCTGTTCGTTGATTTGAAAGTTTTTCGGCCTCGAATTCGAGGGATCGGCCGTCCGCCTGCGACAACCTCTCGGCAATCGTCCCAACGGCACTTTCGAGCTGCTTGCGACTATCCAAGTCGCTTTCAAGCACACTCACGCACAGAGATCGCAATTTTGAGACCACCTGCGAACGGACCATACGCAGTGCCTTCGTCGTGTGGCTCGTGACCAATACACTCTTTCCGTGAGCGAGCAGATGGCCGATAAGGTTCCCAATGGTGTGAGTTTTTCCGGTGCCCGGAGGACCTTGCACGAGAATTCCGCCCATCGTATGCGTGTACTGAGCGATGCGGACCTGTTCCGGGTTCGCCGGTTTGCTGAGAAGAACATCCTGAGACTGTTCGAGAGCCGATTTAGCCGTCGAGGTCGTTTCTTCATTCGTGACAGGTGACTCGAGGCCGACCACATTCAAAAGCGACCACGGCAGGTCCTGGCGAATCCGCAAGTCTTCGAGGATTGCCTCGATTGCGGCAGCGAAGCCGAGGGTCCGGGCTCGCAGAAAGATCACGGGAGACCTTCCGATGCGCGGATCTTCGCTCTCTCCCTGAGGTGGTCCTGCCTCCACGAACTCTCCTCGTGAGGACAACAAAACCACCAATCGCTTCAAGAAACCGACCGTGTCCCTGTCGCCAAGCGGGTGATAGTTGCCGCGTTCGAGTTCCTCACGGCATCGTCCAATCGAGCGGCCATCGACGTCGGGCATGGACTGAAACAGTGCAGAGTAGAGTTCGACTGGGTGTTCTGTTTCCGCGATCCGGAATTGCGGGACAGCGGGATCAAATGTCATTTGTAAGCGCTGAAGCAGAACGGGATGATAGACTCCGCCTTCTTGGCGCCGCCAGCCGAGAATCCCATCTCCGAGAACCAGCTCGACACGCTCTCCCTCTCGCTCCGTCCGGCCGTAAAGTTCATACAGAGTTTCGAAAACTCTACCAGCGGCGCGCGCTGGTGTTTCGTTTCGGGCCCATTCCTCGCGCTGGGGCTGCCATCGCTCCAGTGCGATCGTTCGATTTGCATCATCTTCGAAGCGGACTATAGTGGTCTCGCCTTTTGCGCTGGTTTCGTTCCGAGTTTTTCTTACAGCGAGTTCCTTTGAGGGGTCATCCCACCCGCTCTCCAGCCAGGATCTGATCTCGAGTGGCGGCTCGGGTGGGCGTGTCAGCTTCGGACGCGCGACCTTCAGAATGAAATCGTCTTCCTCACGTGCAACTGACGGTTCTGAACTTTCGGGTTTGATTTCGTCGAGAGGGCGCGGCATCCCTCGCTGAATCGCTGGATGATCAGGAAGGTCGTTGAGCCACAGGGTCCACAATTGCTCGCGAATCTGGCGCTTCGGTGGGTTGCGATGCTGGTTGAGCGCTTCCAAGTATTGGAAGACGCGCGACAATCGCTCGCGTCCAATGCGCAAATAGTCCAAATCCATAGATGCACCCGCACCCGCTGAATGACGAAGGGCCCGTTGTTTGCCAGAAATCTACGGTAGAGACTAATGATATACGGAGTCGAGTTATATGGGGAGCAATGATGGACTCGATTGTCGCGAAACGAGCGACTCGATCGAAGGCCGTGGCCAGGTGACCGAACCGGTGGGATTCTCGACAAATCGAACCCATGGAGAGATCCCTATTTTGAGGCGGTTTTTGGTGGCCAGACTTCAAAGCTCCAACTTTCAAGTCGCACGTCCTACTTGCGAGAGAGCACCTGCCTAGTGAGCACGGGCTCTGCTACAAGGGAGGGGTTAGACGCGCGAGTCAAGAACCCACGCAGACGCTGTGAATCCCAATTCGGTCAATTCTTGCAGCTTCGAAGAAGCGGCTGTCTCGTGAGCAAGGAGCGGGGTGGGGCGAGTCGAGGTACAATGCTGGTACGATGAGCAGACGAAAAGCCCGTTTGCGCAAGTTTGCGGCATCATTGCTGCTGTGCTCTCTGATGATCGCGTGCGTGGCTGCGCCGATATGTCCGTCATGTTCGAAAATAGATTTGCCTTCTGCGAAGCACGCTGCTTTCGACAGCGCCGGGCATGATGGTTCGCCAAGCTGCGACAAAGATGGCTGTTCTTGTTGTGGTTTCCAGATTGTTGTAACGCCCGTCACATCAAACCTTGGATTGATCCAATGTACGTCTGCCCCAGCCCTTCTCCCAGCACGGCTTCTGGGTGGATCGGTCTTCACTCTTTATCGCCCACCGCGCAGTTGATGCTTTCCGCGTAATCAGGATTCCACAAAGTG
This sequence comes from Candidatus Acidiferrales bacterium, assembly GCA_050012395.1. Taxonomy (GTDB): domain Bacteria; phylum Acidobacteriota; class Terriglobia; order Acidiferrales; family UBA7541; genus Palsa-295. The sequence goes on along the minus strand of JBEKHG010000020.1, from coordinate 85,671 downwards.
CCCGCGTGACACTCACGTGGTCGTGATCCCATTTTCATCGGGATGAGGAGAACCTTTGAGACTGGTTCTGTGTTTGTTCCTTGTATTAGGTGCATTCGTACCGTCGAATCTTGCGCAGTCCGTGCCATCGGACGAACCGGAAGCAAATCCCGGGCGGCCTACCGTGTCAACTCCGGCAACGCTCACGCCCGTGGGCTATCTTCAATTTGAAACGGGTTTTCTCGGAGTCTGCGATTCACCCGAATTCTCGTCGCGCTATGGCTTTAACGAATTAATGAAACTGTCGGTCGCACCGCGCGTGGAATTGCTTGCGTCCGGGGAACCGATCGCCCACTACACGGCGGACGGAAAGACAGGAAACAGCGTGGCAGACGTTTTCTTGGGCGCCCAGGCGGTAGTGAGTCGCGGGGAGGGTGCGATGCCGACCGTCGCGGTAAGTTACTTCCACCGTGTGTATGACGGAGGCGCGCCAGAACTCGACTTTGGCAGCCCTACCAATTCTGTTTTGGTCTTGGCCAGTGCCGATGTGAAGGGGTTTCATTACGACGCGAACGCAGCGTTCAACGAGTTGAGCGAAGGGCCGGTGCGTAGAGGTCAATTCGGACAGACGCTTTCGATCTCGCATCCCATTGCCGGGAAGTTCTTCCTTTCGGGCGAAATCTGGCACTTCACCCAGCCTTTCCTTCGCGGCAATGCGGTCGGGAATCTCTGGGCAGTCGGCTACACGGCGCGAAAAAATCTCGTGTTCGATGGTGGTTTCAATCGAGGCCTTACAAGTACCTCCACGCACTGGGAAGTGTTTGTGGGATTTACGTATTTGCTGCCACACCGTCTTTGGTAAATTACGACACAAGCGCTGGCTGCGTTCGCTGTTCAAGAAGCAACGCACCCGGTATCAACGTGCCGATAATGCACGGCGTTTCTTGACTATTCAATCCATAAGTGACGGACCAAGGAGCCGTCGCCTATGACCATCTCGTTCCTGTTGGTGAGCCTCGCTCAATTGGCGGTTGGCATCATCGGACTACTGATGCGTCCGAAAAACTCAAAGCATTAGTTTGAGCGAATCGGATTCGCAGTGATACAAATCTGAACCGCTGTCAGGATTCGGTCGCTTCACTGTCGGCGGCTTTGACCTTCAACTGCCTCACCGAGCATTCCGAGTGGTCAACGTCATCACGCACGTTACCAAAATATTTCGCTTGGATGAGCTTTCCGTCGGGTCCGGGATGGCAGTAGAGGTAGCGCACTTCGACAATCTGTCCTTCGTTCGGAAGCAGGTAACGATCGGGCACACCTACCGTGCCCATAAAACGCTCCCGGTCCCCGTCCAAGAGATACACGGCGATGGAGCGATGGCCGTCATCCGCCTTTTTCTCGGGCTTCGGGCCGACAAGGAAAGATGCCGTGGTGACGAACTTGCATTTGTAGTGCTGCCCTGCTCGTCCCCCAGCGTACGCGGCATTTCGGTTCTTGCAAACGAACCCTTCGGCGTTCGCATCGTGCATCGCTTTCACGAAAGCGCGCTTGGCTTTCGGGGTCATGGCCGTTTCGCAGACGCGCAACGTATCGTTGTCGCCGCGAAAGAATAGCGTCAAGTGCGCATAGCGGACCTCGTAAGGTTTGATGCGTAGGTTAGTGCCGTTCATGGTGAGTAGGTCCCAGATGTAGAAATGGGAATCCGTGATTTCGCCGTCCGCGAGGAAACCTTGCGCTTGCACAAGGTCCAAAGACTCGGCTAGCCGGGAGTCGATGGGAACGGTCTGGCCGAGTTTGTTGATGCCGGAGTATTTGCCGTCGGCCTTTAGCACGGCGAGTCGCCGCCCATCAAATTTCTGCTGGAACCACCAAGAGATATCCTCTACCAACCGCAACGCATCCGGTTCGTCAATGGGAGTCAGCAATTCCGGCGAATGGCCGGAGAGTTCTTTGGTAGGGGGTAATCCAACGGAAATCGCCGCATTGCCATTGACCGTAGCTTCGGCGATTTGATAACCCTTGCCCGTTTTTTCCCGAAGAACGCGGTCATAAATACGCTTCGCTTCCTCGTAGGTGGCGTTGCTTATTTTCGCGTCGCTCTGCAAGGCGGAACCGCGCCGCCCCCATTGCGCTTGGACGGACCATCGGTCTTGTACGTTTTCCAACTGCAAGTGGTACACCTTGTCGGAACTGCCTTGCCGGAAATACAGTTCTAGTTTTTCTGTCTGCATGATTCGCTCCTTTGCTTTTGTGGTTTTGCTCTTTGTGCAACGCGGAGCGGTGCATAAGAAGCAAATGCCCTTCTAGCGGCGGTTGGCGACTAGCCGTCCGCGCTGTCAAGGGCGCCGGGTTTGCGTTTATCGGAGCGAAGCGAAGACTCTTGACAGAACAAGCGGGCGGCTAGGCGCAGTCTTTCCGCAGGAAGGGCATTGAGGAGAAAGGACAGTTTCGTTTGGAATTTAGAGACCGACGGATGATGTGGGACGTACAGAGAACGTAGGTGAGGCGCTGCGCAGAAGAAAAAATGATTTGACCAATTAGTTGACGAGTGTATTAATCAGCGCTGTAAGTCGAGCATTGTCCGTTCGCAGGGCATCGCCAAGGGGACATCTCTATGGATGTTGGTGCAGTCATAGTGGAGCAACTGGAGTCCGACGGTTCGCTTCGTACTTTTCGACTGCGTCCTGCAAGCGATCGGGAAATGACCGTCGCGTTTGCGAATGAATATGCCGAACCTCATAGTGGACCGTTTCATTTCTTGGACGAGGAACACGAGCAGGCCTTTCGAAAGGGTTTTGCCAGTTGCAAAGTTAGGAAGCTTAGTAACGACCGTTTCAAGGTTGTGGATGGGGAGTACGAATTCCAGACGTCCTGGTTAGGAATACCAACCGAGCGGGGAAGCCTAAGCTACTACGCGCTGTCATTGCCTGAGTATGCAATTCCGAAGACGGTTGAATTCGTAGACCCGCGTTCAGGGCATCGGTACTCGCAGAGGGTGATTAAGGACGCCGACCGAATGCGGTTTGTAATTTACCTTGAATGTCGTTCTTCTCATGGGGAGTTCGATTTCAAGCTTGATGTCACGTTCAGAATCAGTCAGACAGAATTTGGAACGGCTGCGTACGGTGATGGAGACACGAATGGGTGGCCTGAGCAAGTGGACCAGTATCAGTATCGCTTGTCGAAGGACCAGCAGGTCGTCGTTCAGCAGTTCTTCTCCGACCGAATGAATGTGAACAGCCAGGTTGGGTTCCACCAAGAGAATTCTACAGTTTCGAGCGACAAGCCTGGGCCGAACAGCCAATCGGGTCCGGTGGGCGTCGAGAGCACGAAGGGGCGCGGTGAGAAAATCGCGGCGTTCGTATTTGGAGTGGTTTTGTGGTGGTCATGCTGTACATGGCGTGGTTCGTTCCAAATCCCACTCCAACACAGTGGTTCACATTTCGGGTCGTGCTCGCGCTCGCGGCCGCTGGAGTTGGGGCTCTGTTGCCCGGCTTGATCTCCGTAACCGCCCCTCCATATGTTCGCGCTGGCGGCGCGTTGGCACTATTCGTGCTTGTATTTTGGTTTAATCCCCCAAAGCTTGTGTCTGAGTCGTCGCAGAAAAAAGGCCTGCAGATCCCCTCGTTCGGGAGACCGTATCACGTGGCAGCGACATTGACGGCTGCGGGAAGTCAAATTCAACGGCAAACAGTAGCGCACCCACTCTCCCGAGATAGCGACAAGGGTCCTCATAGTTTCTACACGGAATCGGCCGGCGGGCCGGTCAACAACCACTTGGACGTTTGCCCAACTGCGGAAAGTGGATGGGAAATCGATACGGATCCCTACTCTGGATTCTCCTACGGGATGACGGATCGGGAGCATGTGATCGCAAACGGTTCTAATTACTGGGACGTCGGAAAGTTACCGGGCGGGTGCCTAAGGCTATATTGCGATGGTCGCAATGGGTCGTCCAATGTCTATATCGCGAACGTTTATGTGCGGGAAAAACGAACGATTCCCGTTGATTCCTGCCATGCTCCTGTCGAAGGCAACATTGTGGTGGATCCAGGCGAAGAGAAGCAGATGTCGTTAGACAGTTCGCTGGCAAGCGGGACCTGCACAAATGTTTCGCTTCAGGCGCGGGTAGAATTCAGAGATGAGAAAGACGGGCTAGTGCTGACGAAGTCGGTGACGCCCGAGAAACGCGAAGAGGTTTTTGACGGAGGAATAATCCTTCAATTGGACCGGTCTGGATTGCTCGATATTCAGTACAAGGCGCAATAGAGGACTCGGACTGGCAAGCCTCCAACTATTCCGTCGGCTCTGGGGAGAAAACCGTCGCCGGCGCGAAGCGGGCTGCGATCTTTCACGTTTGATTTGTGATGTGAGGAGAATATGAACAAAGTTGAATTTGCTCCTAGGCTGGTCTGACGATGCCTGATCTCGGGAAACTCATCGTATTTGAGGGTGCCGATGGTGTGGGCAAGTCAACGCTTGTCGGCCGTACGGAAGCCCTCTTAACACAGAACGGAGTATTGTTCGAAAGTTACTCGTTTCCCGGCAAAACGGCGGGAACGCTCGGATGGGTCGTTGACCAAATTCAACATGATCGGCATTCGTTCGGCTTGACGGGTCTCACACCTTTGAGTGTGCAAGCCCTTCATATCGCCGCACATCTTGATCACATCGAGGCTCGGATTCTACCGAGCTTGACGCGCGGGAATTGGATCATTTTGGATCGATTTTGGTGGTCTACGTGGGTTTATGGGACCGTTGATGATGTGGATCCGGCAGTGCTCGAAACTTTGATTGCTGCTGAAAAACAGGCTTGGGGCTCGACCGTCCCTTCAGCGGTATTCCTCGTGACTCGAACTTCGTCGCTTCGACCAGAGCACAGTGAGGAAAAACACTTGAGCCTTTCCACACTGTATCGCTCGCTCGCAGATCGGGAGGTTCGGAATCATCCTGTGTATCAGATTTCGCACGACTCCATTGAAGCGTCCATAGAAGATATTCGAAACGTATTCGCCAATCTCGCTTTGCCGTCGGCATAAACGAACAAGGGGTCGGAAGATGTTAATGCGCAATTGGAGAAGTGTTTTCGGGCCTCCCGAACCAGCAGGCTACACGTTGTCCTCCATAAGCGAGAATCATCTCAGGATGATTCTGCGTGTGGCCCTTTCCTCGGACACTGATCTGCTTCTCAGGTCGTGGCGAGTGGTTGTAATTAAGGAAGCGGGCCGGATCCATGAGGTCGCGGCTTTGTTTGGAAATTCGGATACTCTGCGCTCGGCTTCCATACTCGTTTTAGTGGGGGTAGAAAACCGGGAGAGTCTTGCCGATCTTACGGAGTTCAATGAAAGACTTGCGGCAAATCAGCCGGGCTCCGCACAATTCGAGCGCTACAAGCTAGCAGTTGGGGAGCCTGCATTCTCCCTGTGGTTGGGCGGAGCGGCGGCACGCTGCGCGACGCGAATGTGTTTAGCAGCACGAAGTTTAGGTTATTCCTCAGCTGTGCTTGAGACTTTCGATTCCGCGAATCTTCGGGCGTTTGTTGGTGCTCCCCCGGAAGTCGATTTCCCGATAGTTGTAAGTATTGGGGGAACGATGTCGCAGCGGGGTAGCGAAAGCATCGCCGTTGCTTCCGACGAACTGGTGTTCTCCGAACGCTGGGGGAAAGCGTTAGACCTGAGCGAAGCAGCGGAGAGCACAATCTACAGCGATTGTCTGGTTTCGTATTTCGATATCCTCGGATTTAGGCACATGATTGATGCGTGGGGGCCGGAACAAATCAAATCTGGTCTCGACGCGCTCTTGGCACTTTCAAGTCAGGATCTCCCACTCAGGCGTGTAACTCTGCGCGGGCTATCAACGTTTTCGGATCATGTCGTTAGAACTGTGCCTCTCGATGGTCTCGGTGGCGACGAGATTCTCGCGACGGTTCAGTTCGAATTATCCCAGATACAGCACGTCCAAGCGAACTTGGTGGTTAACGGCATTTTCGTCCGGGGGGCAATGACTCGGGGGTCGATCTATATCAACGATGAGATCGTGTTCGGACCAGCTCTCGTCCATGCCTACGAAATGGAACAGAAAGTAGCGATTTACCCCCGGATTGTTGTCGACAGAACCACCGTTATCGCCGGAATGCAATCGGCTGTGGGAAAGGAAAATATGACACGATTGTGCGAGGACTATCTCTTTTACGGGGAAGACGAACAGTGGTCAGTCAACTACTTACAAGCGGGGGATGAGCTGGGTGAACGTCTAACTCTCCTCAAGGGGCATTCTAAGGTGCTTCGCCGGAAGCTCTCCGAAATCTCTGACTCAGCAGTTCTTGCAAAATTTCGATGGCTTGCGGACTTTCAGAACTCCATTGTCGCCCAGCTCGCGGATGCCGATGTAGCGAGATATGGCCTCACGCGCGCAGAATTGCAAATTCCGTAGATGTTTAGAACTGTGAAAAACGCGCTTGACAACCACCATAACGATGGTAAGATATTCTTACATTGCGGTAAGGAGGCAATGCATGCCAACCAAATCTATTCAATCCCAGGAGGAGCTAGAGCAAGAGTTAATTCGAGCGATCAGCTCATGTCTTGAGGCCAGTGGAAAAGATAAGCCGACTATTACGGTTCAAACGGTACCGTTAAAGGACATCAAAGATTTTGACAGCCTTTGTGCAATAGAGGTTGTCGTCGATCTTGAAGGGAAACTCGAGACAGAATTGGGAGAAGACCTCTTCGTGGCAGGTTCTGGTAAGACTGCCAGACTCCGCAGCGTTCGTGAAATTGCTGAAATAATTCTGAAAAGGGGATCAAAGAAAAATGGGAGGTGAAAGACATGCCTAAGGGTTCGGATTTACCGGGTATTGGAGAGAAACTTCGACAGGCCAGAGAATCGGCAGGGCTCTCACAAGCTCAAGTCGCCGATTTAATGAATCTTCATAGGCCGACGGTTACGGAAATAGAGAACGAGAGCCGAAAGGTTTCGGCGGGCGAGCTCAAGCAGTTTGCGAAGCTCTACCACGTGTCCATTGAATGGCTTACCGGAGAAACTGTGAGCGGTAACAACAAGATCAAGCTTGCGGCTCGCAAACTGGAAGGGTTGAAACAGGATGATTTGGAAACGGTGATGCGGATCATCGACTCGTTCCGACGCGAAAGGACAGCGCGCTAGAACCAATGAAGCCCCAGCCTTCACTTGGACAGGCAGCCAAAGCGGCGCTAGAGTACCGCCTTCGCAATGGTGTGGCACTCGACGCGCCGTGCGATATATACGAGCTGATCGTTCGTCAGGGTGTGGACTTGTATTTCATGGACGTCAAGTCCTTGGAGGGTTTTTATCTCTCGGATGGAACTGCCGGTCGGATCAATCTGTGCGCGTACAGACCCGCGGGGTTGCAACGCTTTACCGCGGCCCACGAACTGGGGCATCACGTCTTTGGACACGGTTCGACTTTTGACCGGGAGTTAGATTACAGCGACCGATTCTCGTCCGTAGCTGTGGAGGAGCGGCTGGCTGATCTGTTCGCGCGCTTCCTGTTAATGCCGCGACCTGCGGTATACAAGGGGTTCAAAAACATCGGAGCGAACCTTCATCAACTCTCCCAAAAGGATGTCTATCGGGTCGCTTCGTGGCTCGGGGTGGGCTACACAACGCTTCTCCATCAAATGCGCTGGTCGTTACAGCTGCTCGACCAGACGCAGTTCGATTCGCTAATTGCGGCGAGGCCGCAATCCATCAAGCAGGAATTGACACCTTGCGTTGAGAAATACGGCAGGACGGAGCTGTGGCCGGCTGACAAATCATGGGATGGCGCGCGTATTCACGCGGAGTTAGGGGATATTGTCACGGGATTGACCGCCGAAAGTGCCGGTATTGTGAACAACCTTCAGGACGACATTTTTCAAGCTATTGCCATTGGTGATGCGAAGTTCGCGTTAGTGGCGGGTGGAAACATAAATGTGAGTGTGTGCCGGAAGGAATTCGTCGGATTTTATGAGTATCGATATTTGCCGGAGCCGCAAAGTGCCTGACATCAGTTCAACTTCAATTAGTGACGCTTGGCTCAGTGCTGTTGCGTTGACGTCGGCGGCTCCGCACGGAGAGGTTCTGAATCTCAACGTGACCGTCACGGGACTGGCCGAAGGCGGTCCCGCTGAGGACGCGACGGTTCGAGGTGCACTTGATCAGATGCTAGCTGAAGGCGGAATGGGCAGCGTCCGAACTGTGGCGAGTACTATTTTTCCGAGTTCGTTGTGGAACCCGAACAGGCCAAAGGAGCAGCTGTTTGCGCGATATATGGCTGCGTTTCCCAAAATACGAAAATGTCGGAGCAATAGTCGAGGGACATACTTCCAGCGGCTGATTAATTACCCGTCGTTTAAGGCTCCAGGCTTCAATCAACTAAAGCATGTAATCGAGACATATTTGGGAGGAAATCATCGCAGGAGTGCTTTGCAGGCTAGCATTATTGTTCCTGAGACAGATTTAAATAACGCTCCATTGCAAGGATTTCCGTGCATGCAGCAAGTTGCATTCGTTCCGACGGCAAAGACTTCGACATTGCACGTAGTCGGTTTCTACCCGCATCAGTATTTGTTTCAGCGTGCGTACGGAAACTACCTTGGCCTGATTCTGTTAGGCCGGTTTGTCGCACACGAGATGCATCTGACTCTAGCGAACATGACTTGCGTTAGCACAATTGCCGACCTGGAAGTGTCAGCGAAGAAGATCGAACCGATTCTGAGTCTGAGACCGTAATCGTTTACGGAGGTGTGACCCCCATGACCTTGGATGAATATCAGACTGAGGCTGCAAAAACCGATAAGCAGAAGGGGAAAACAGAGGAAGCACTGATCGTGCCTCTCCTCGGACTTGCAGGAGAAACAGGCTCCCTATTGACTCTGTATAAGAAGTGGAAGAGAGACGGCGACGCTTATCAAGTGGTGGGCAGTCGAATCGCTGAGGAACTCGGAGATGTGCTGTGGTATGTCGCGACAATAGCCGGAAAGGCCGGCCTGAGTCTTTCTGAAATTGGAGAGCTTAATCTAAGAAAAACGAAGGCGAGGTGGCTCGCACAGAAAGAGGTGCAGTCCTTCTTTGACGATGGCTTTCCGGTGGCCGAACAGTTACCCCGCCAATTTATTGCGGAGGTTCGCGATTTTAAGGCAGGCGATAAACGCAAGACAGAGTTGCTCATCGACGGCGAGCAAGCCGGGGACCACCTTACTGACAATGCCTACTCAGATGATGGCTATCGGTTTCATGATCTATTCCATCTCTCTTACGCGGTTATGCTGGGGTGGTCTCCCGTTTTGAGGGCTAATCTCCAACGTAAACGCAAAAGCAATAGGCTCCTTGACGAAGTCGAGGATGGAGGGCGAGCGATTGCTATCGAGGAAGGAATTGCAGCTCTGGTGTTCACGTATGCCAAGGAGCATAGCTTTCTGGAGAATGTAAACGTCATCGATTGGGGTACATTGCGGACATGCCATGACGTCGCAGCCCATCTGGAAGTGTCGAAACGGTCGCTTTATGAATGGGAACAAGCCATTCTGGCCGGCTACAGAGTGTGGCGTGCAGTACGGGCGAACGGAGGCGGGTTGGTTAAGTGTGATCTGGTTGCGCGCACATTCGAATATTCGGAACACTCAGGACATTAACTAGGCTCGGTATTGCTGCGGGAGTCGGTCGTTGATCTTCCACTTTGGTGGATAATAGAGCTTCAGCGGATCAAGGTGTGGTCTAAACTGCTGTTTGATGCGCGTCCTTCCTGATACGCCGACTACTTCTGGATGTGCACGCCGGGAATATTTGTCAACCTCGCAGAAAAGATTCTGGCAATCGATGAGTTGCAGTGGTCTACCCCACAGGGATTGAAAAGAGATACCGAGACGGGAAAATTGCTGTTCCTGTATATCCGTCATGAACCGGATTAGTTCTGTTGCGAACTTAAGGTCGGCCTGGGGAAAACACTTGCGGATTCCGTCCAGTGCACCGGGTCCGGCGACGACAAAGTCCATCTCGTCAAAGTCCGTCAAAGTACTGTAATTCAAATCAGTAACAAATTGGAAGGCCAGGAAATTGCCAATCATCGGATAGGAGCGTAGCAAGAGAAACGCGTCCTTCATTTTGCGCATATTTGCGATCTGGACGGGAACCTTGTCGCACATCATCCGCTCAAGAAGCCTAAGATGAGAACGATGCTTTCGTGATTCGCCCTTGCAACCACCGGAGGGCATTATGTAGGCAGCTGAATAGATCGTTTCTTTCTTGGAGAGAGCCTCAGTCAACGCACGGTCGTACGCATCAAAACAAAACTCGCGATAGCTGACGGTGCCGACTTCACGTCGGAGCATTTCCCAGGTTTCAATCTTGTTGAAGAGCTTAAACAAAATTATTCGAAAGAACACTTCTTCCGGAGCCTGCGAACCGGAGTAAGCGACCCGTTTGATGAGGTACTGACTGACGCGATCAGAGGCTCTATAGGCATTTGTAAACTTGAATTCTGTGAGAATCGGATCGGTTGTGACGGGAGTGTCGTTTTGAAGCCTGCGAAAGAAGATGGCCTGACGCTCGGCCGCAAATCGCCAATACGTGTCAAATACTTGGGATATTGCCAATGCGGAGCCACAAAACTGTAGGAAGCGGGTTTCCGAATTGAACCTTTCAATGACTTCCGTAGGAATACGCATCTGCTTGCTTGTGTCCGCGGAATCTTCAAAAGTTCGTTTTATCAATGGTTGATGCCTCCCGAGTTTCTGATTCGTTGTTTGATTCGTTTGTATCGCTCAATTGGGCGCGACGGGGCAAAGTCCGACCCTCCAAGTGTGTATGGAATCGAAAGCGGTAACGGAAAATCGGGAAGACTTAGGTTAAGTTGAAGGGCAAAGAATCGAATTTGAGGAGAAGGAATCACGCATCAACTCCGTGAAGCATATCGCTGCCTGTACAAGGATGCAAGAAGGGTAATGTCTTAATTTCAATCCCTTCGGTTCTCGTTCTGATAAATAAACGTTGGTTTTGGCAGAACTGTGCTGTAGGTCGCCAAGCAGCGATCTGTTTACTTGTTCACGATCTCGCTGGTGTCGTCGAAGACGTTGCGTCCAACTGAGTCCAACTTGCCCGTTCTTTGGGCGCCAATTTCGGGGTTAAACGGTGCCGAATCAACGGATTTTTAGAATGTTAACAGCCGAATGCTCTGCCGTTGAGCTACCGGGGAACACGCAAGCAGGCTTTTAATTTACATTAGTTTGAGAACGGATGCCACAGTTCCACCCATCCCGTCGAATTGCCGACTATGGCGCAGCCTGTCCCGAGGGACTGTCAATAAAATCAGTCAAAGTTGTGATCTAGAAAATTGTTTTCAGCAAATTAGCCGCCGGCAATGGCTCCTATGATGAAAAATGGCTCTTTGCCGGTGGCAACCGCTTCCGGAAGCGGCGCGTCCGGCGATGCAAATGACAAATCCTCTTCGCAGGCGAAGAATCGCAGGAATGGCCGGCGTTCAAACGTGATTTGATCTCGAATCGTGCCGCGCAGCATCGGATAACGCGACTCCAGTGCATCAAGAACTGCACGCTGGGTGGCGTGACCTTGAATTTCGAGCTGCACATCGGCGTTCACTCGTGCGAGCGTTCGCAAATGCGCCGGCAATACCACCACAATCATGGCAGCGTTTGAACTTCCACCGAAAGCACGGCCGGAAGATCGCGCACGATGGGTGCCCAATTTTCTCCACCGTCAGGCGAGCCGTACACTTGCCCGCCGGTCGTCCCAAAATACACCCCGCACGAATCGAGCTTGTCCACCGCCATTGCATCCCGCAGCACGTTGACATAACAATCGCGTTGCGGGAGACCTTTGGTCAACGCTTCCCATTCGTTTCCACCCGCGCGGCTCCGGTACACGCGCAGTTTCCCATCCGGCGGAAAATGTTCCGAATCACTTTTGATCGGCACCACGTAAATCGTATTCGGCTCGTGCGCGTGCACGTCAATCGCAAATCCAAAATCGGTCGGCAAATTTCCACTTACCTCTCGCCACGAATCGCCCGCATTGTCACTGCGCATCACGTCCCAATGCTTTTGCATGTATAAAACTTCCGGATGCGCACCGTGCATCGCGACGTGGTGAACGCAGTGCCCCACTTCCGCGTCCGGGTCGGGAATATACTGCGAACGCAATCCACGGTTTATCGGCTTCCAGGTTTTTGCGCCATCGTCCGTGCGAAACGCGCCTGCGGCCGAAATCGCTATGTACATTCGTTCCGGGTTGCTCGGATCAAGAATAATTGTGTGCAAGCACAATCCGCCTGCCCCCGGTTGCCACGAGGACCCCGTGCCATGCTCGCGCAGCCCCGGTAGTTCGTGCCAGGTTGTCGCGCCATCGGTTGAGCAGAATAACGCAGCGTCTTCCACGCCGGCGTATACCGTGTCGGGATCAGTCAGCGAGGGCTCGAGATGCCACACGCGTTTGAATTCCCATGGATGCGGCGTGCCGTCATACCACTTGTGCGTGCCTGGAACTCCTTCATAGGCGAACTTGTTTCCGACCGGCTCCCACGACCTGCCTCCATCATTGGAGCGCTGGATCAGTTGCCCAAACCACCCGGTGGACTGTGAGGCATACAGCCTGTTCGGATCGGCAGGCGATCCTTTCATGTGGTAGATCTCCCAGCCCGCGAAGTGCGGACCGCTCACGTCCCAGCGCTCGCGCTTGCCATCAGCAGTCAGAACGAACGCGCCCTTGCGCGTGCCCACCAGAACTCGCACACCGCTCATTTGTTTCTCCCTTCTGAACTTGCCGGAATGTATCCGTTTAGATGGATGAGAATCGAATTCGATAGCGGCTTGATTTTAGACTTTGCGAACTGCGCGGGCTACTGAAGTTTTTGTGTGGCGGCATCGTGGCAGATCAGGTTTTCAAAAATTGCGAGAACGTGCTGGCGGTAACGCACAATGGTTTCCAGTATCGGACGCAATTGCGGCTCGCGGACGGTTTCTTTGTCCCACTTGGCCAGGACGGCGGCGGGGACTTGGATGTCCTTGCGCAGCTCGTCGGCGGAATGCCCGCGCAAGAACAGGCCGTAGAAAAAGGCGGCCTCGCGCTGCGGGAACTGAAAATCCTGCAGCCTCTCTTCCAGCGGATTAGCTAGCGTTGCCATTGTAGAAAATCGCAGTTTACAGATTTCCGGGGAGACGTCAAGAGTACACGGCGCGTAAGAGAAAATAAGTTTTGCGTCATGGGCTTGGCAGGCGCGGAGTTTGGTAATAAAATCGCTTACAGGTATAGCCTGCATAGGACTCCGTCCGCCCGGCCTCCCGAAAACACGCTTTTTCCATGATATTTGGGCCTTTAAGATTGCTCTTCGGCTCGCCCGTTCCAGCAAAAAATTTGATGTCGATTCTCCTCTTTTAGTTTCACCAGAGGGTAAAGGCGGGGTTAAAATCCCGCGTGCCGCGCTCTGGTAGGTGTGACGCGCAGCAATGGCAGCATTCTGATTTAGAAAATGATCACTTTGCTCTCGATCATCGCGCTGGGATTTTTTCTGGGGATGCGGCATGCCACCGACCCGGACCACGTGATCGCCGTCACCACGATTGTGAGCCGGCAACGCAGCATACGTCACGCGGCTTTGATCGGAGTTCTCTGGGGCCTGGGCCATACCATCACGATTTTTCTGGTGGGCTCGGCGATTATTCTTTTCGGAGTAGTGATTCCGCCGCGGCTCGGGCTCACCATGGAGCTGTCGGTGGGGCTGATGTTGATCCTGCTGGGAATTTTGAACCTGACCGGATTCACGCGCTGGGTGACGGAGACGTTCACGCCCGCGGCTGATCCCGGGCATCCGCATACTCACTCGCATGCGCATCCACACGTTCATGGCGATTTCATTCACAGCCATGCGCATGGCCACGATCCCGAACGGCACGGCCACTCGCCGGAAGCCACGCCGGTCGGCTGGATGGACCGCGTTTTTGGCCAGCTCGGTTTGTATCAGGCGGTGCGTCCGCTGGCGGTGGGATTGGTGCACGGGCTGGCGGGGTCGGCGGCGGTTGCGCTGCTGGTGCTCACCACAATTCGCGACCCTCGTTGGGCCATCGCCTATCTGCTGGTGTTCGGCGTGGGGACCATCGCCGGCATGATGCTGATCACCGCCGCGATTGCCATGCCGTTGAAATATTCGCAGCAGCGATTCGCGCGCTTGAACCGCGTTCTCGCCGTGGGCTCCGGGCTGCTGAGCCTGGCCTTCGGCATCTTCATCGTTTACAAAATGGGCTACGTGAACGGAATTTTCACCACCCATCCCAAGTGGATTCCAGAATAAATCGCAGTGGCTGTGTCGCCCGGGTTGCACATTCCTTCTGAAATTATCCGAAGATTCCGGAACATCTTTGAGCGGGAAGCGTGAGTTCCTAGGGGCGATTCTAGTTTCGATTAGGAATTTTTTCGGTGATTGTTTTCTGCGAGTTAGGCTGATTTCTGTTTGTGAGCCAGTTTCGGTTAGAAATGGCGGTTTCTGACGATCAGTAAAGGGCGTTTTGGGTGGTCCATTTTGGGAATGGAAAGCAGGGTTGCGGCGAGCGCTTATGGGCTGTTTTGGGAAATTCCTAATGTGCGTTCTAGCCCCGGTTAGAATTTTTTCCATTGTTTGTTTTCTGGCGGTTACGTCAAATTCTGTTTGTAGTGCTGTGCCGGTTAGAAGTGGTCTAGACCACTTGCAAATTTGGGCTGAATTTTTGGAATTTTGCGACGGTTTCAAATTGGGAATTGATGGATTGTAGCGGGTCCGAAGGGCGCGCCGAGCCCCGGACAAGCTGGGCACGGCGCCTTTTCGCTCCGACTGCGCGTCCCAAAACTTTTCAATAATAGTCACAAAAAAACGTAGCACGCGGTTTTACGGAATACAAGGACCTGTGTGTGTGGATGGGCTAGTACTGCGAGGGTAGTCTTGATTTGCGGACGGATTGGAATTAGCACCAAAGATTTAGAAACGTATCGAAGCTCATACCTAATGCTAGAATCCGATTCCCCCTATGACGACTCGGACTCTTCATATTTCTTGTAACGCAAGACCGGTTCGACTGGCATTCCTGTTGGAGAAGCCCGACTCCTCTTCTGTAGAAGAGGTCATGCGGATTAACACGCTGTTGTGGGGCGGCATGGTTAATCCCATACTCGTGGTAGATGGAAGTAGCCGCAAACAGGTCGGAAGACACTATCAGCTTCCTAGCGGGCCATACGAAGAAGAGTTGGTATCGACGTTGGAGGGCTTTGACCCCGATTTCATCATTAATTATTCCAACGGAACGCTGCCAGCTTCGTTGAATCATTTCAAAGAACGTACGCTCCCACGAGAGGCATTGCGCTGGGATCCGTGGGGACATGGGGAGATTTCCTATTTTCTAGAAATGTGGCCGTTCCTTCAGCAGTTTCGGCGCAAAGAATTCCGCTTTTTGCAACAACCGCCTGGAAAGTTTGGTTATATTGACCTCGATTCCGCAAGTGAAGTCAAAACTTATCTGATTGCTCGATTTGGTAGTTACCCAGAGGGAAACGATGGCAACAGTGTGCTCACTACAAACTTTAAAGGAGAGTCCGTCAGTTACGACGAAACATTTCGAAAATCTTTTGACGCCAACGAATGGGTTTTCCCAATCCGCATCACCACCTTCAATCTTGATATCCCCGCGCGGAGCTTCTCTCATAATTACATCTTTTTTTTGCTCGATCCGACGAATTTATTTGACGTTATGGATTACTGGAACCTGAGAGCGGCCGGTTTTCGTGTTTTTCCTCTTCCGATTGAGCATTACAAAGATTTCGGGGATAGCGCAAAGACTTTCGCGGAACGTTCAACTTTCCCGATGAACAACACCATCGTGAGCTGGCCCGAAATTGTTAAAGGGGCAAGCATTGAAGATTCTAAACTGGAGGAGGCTGGTGAGTGGCTCCGCAGTTTAGGACTAAAAGCTGACGGATTATCGCTCATGGGATGGGTACCGCGATTCCGCAGGAGAGACAAACGAATTTGGCCCGAAATCCAAGTTCGCTCAGTCATCTCGAAGGAAAGCGACGAAATCGTCATCATGGACAATAATTATGGAACCCTTCAAGGTCCAGCGCCGGACTGCGAGCTAATGGGGCCTTCTCTCTCGCAACATTGGGCGACTGACCTTTTGTTCTTTAGCAGCGGCGATCCACAACGCACGTTCAGACTTCCTTGGTTGCATCCGGAGTGTGACAAGCTTGCCAATTTTATGATGGGTCACGGACATGGAGCAGACTCATCTCGGGTAAGCAAAACGGGGATTGCCGTCATCAGACGCGGCGACCGGGAGAGCATTCGGATCAAAGAACCGCTGGTAACACAGGTCTTTCAGGCCTACTTGAAGGATGCCGGTTTCACGTATCTGAAGACAAGTTCTCCTGGACTAGCGTTGGAACGAATAGTCGAACAGTTCGACGGGCTTTTGGCATGCAGTGTGTTACAAAATGTGGGCGTTCGGGAAATTATCTGGCAGTTGGCTACAGGTTCATCGATGGCCGCTGAAGAAGCCCGGAAAATAATCCACAAAGGGCTTTCCGTATCGGTTGAAGAAGAATTCGAAAAGAGGACGTTTGAGAGCATTCTGACGCAGTTGGTATCCAGGAAAGTATTGAGACAGGGTCTTGAGCTTCAATGCGACAGATGTCAACGGCGCGACTGGTATCATCTGATCGATTTGGGGGAAGAATTCAGATGTAAAAAGTGTTTCCACATACAACCTGTTCCGTTCCTGGATAAGAGGCCGTGGCACTACATCTCTGACGGACTGTTCAGACTGCAAGGCAAGGTTGCAGGCTGTATCCCAGCGGTCTTGTCGCTAATCTTTCTCTCAACCTTTCTCGAAAATGAGACGAGATATGTGCCCTCATTTGAATACACCGATAGCACGGTCGCGGCCGAGCGAGATTATGCTGTGTTGGCATCAACTTTTCTGGAGCCGGATGTCGAGGTGATTATTGGAGAATGCAAGACTGGAAGGGAGTTGGAAGAAAAAGACAAGGCAGACATTAGACTGATTGGCGAACGAACCGGCGCTTACGTGGCAATTTCGACTCTTTCGGCTGAATTTACGATTAACGACAAGACGTTTTTTGAAGAACTGGTTACGGCAGGACAGAAACCAATCCTGCTTACGTCCCACCATCTGGACATGAGCTATATGGCTGTTTCCAAATATCGTCACCAAGCGCACGGTATCGTGCGTGGTGCCGAACTTCTTTCCCGCCTAACGATTATCGATGTACTTGGTAAAGACTTCGCAAACAAGCATAGGCTATGGGTGTAACGATACAATTTTGGATGACGAGGGGGGGACGATGGACGTTTGCGTGAATGAGAACATGATTACGACGGCGTTTGAGCTGCCGGGATACCGGGTGGCGCGGTCGATGGGGTTGGTGCGGGGAATTACGGTGCGGTCGCGGAGCATATTGGGGACGATTGGCGCGTCATTGGAGACGCTGGTGGGCGGGAACATCACGATTGTTTGAAGAAATGTGCGAGACGACGCGAGAGCAAGCGCTGGAGCTAATGATGCAACATGCGATGGCGCGCGGCGCGAATGCGGTGATCGGTGTGCGATACGACTCGAACGAATTGATGCAAGGAGTGACGGAAGTGCTGGTTTACGGGACGGCGGTGGTGGAGAAGGCGGGGTAAGGCACCCGCGACGAGAAAGGAAAAGGCAAAAGCCGGACTACATTGCGCGAGTGAAGCTGCTACCTTGCACGGGTGATGCGGCCCGCCACGGCAGGCAAGCGCAAGAGGAAGGCGCTGCGCGTCCGGCGTTATTGTCAGGGCTGAAGGCCTGACCCACAAGGCCTGCGTTGGCCTTTAGCGTGGCGTGATCTTTCTTTTTTTTGCGCGGCGTTACATTTTTGATGCTAACGCTCCTTCGACGCGGGACTTTGCTGGAAAGGCACGTTCATTTCGCGGATGGGGCGGTCGATTTCTCCGGGCTGGGAGGGAGCTTCGAGGCCGTCGGTGAGCAAGTAGGACTGGAGGGCCACGGAGTTTGTCGCGAAACTTTCCAGCGAATTCAGATAGGCGACCTGGAGTTGCATTACGGTGCGCTGCGCGATGAGCACCTGGGGATAGGCGGCGGCCATCTCGCGATATTTTTTGGCGTACATCTCATAGGCTTTTTGAGCGCGCGGGATCATTTCGTTTTTGTAACGCGCGGCGGCGGTCTGCGAATAGGCGTAGTTCTGGACGACGGTGGCGGCGCGTTCGCGAAGAGCGAGTTTCACGCGTTCGACTTCGCGCTGGGCGCGCTCCAGGTCGGCTTTCGAAGTGGCGACGCCGCCCTGGTTGCGATTGAAGATGGGAATCTGCACGCCCACGTCGGCGAAGCCTTGCAGGCCGACGGAGCGGCCGGTGGCGTCGAGCAATTCGAAGTTCTGCTCCATGCCGGCGCGGAGTTGCAAGTCGGGGACGGTTTCGCGTTTCGCACGCGCGAGAGTGGCTTCGGCTTTTTTTACTCCCAGCTCGGCGATTTTGACGGCGGGACTTTCGTTGACGATTTTCTCGACGAGAGCGTCGGCGTCGATTGCCGGCGTGTCTTCGAGGTTTCCTTCCAAACGCATTAAATGAAGATGGGCATTGCCGACGACAGTGGCGAGTTCTTTCCACGCGCGCTGCTGATTTTGTTGAGCCATGATGACGGCGAGATCGGCTTGCTGCGCTTCGACTTCCGCTTCCAAAACGTCGGGAGCGTCGGCTTGGCCGACGTTGGCTAACTGGCGGGAAGTCTCCACCGCGTCGTCTGCGAGTTTGTTGAGATTTTGGCGGAGCTCAAGCGTTTGCTGCGCGGCCAGCGCTTGAATGAACGACATTTTGACGTTGGTGACGACGCGCAACTTTTGCTCGTCGGCTTCAGTTTCAGCCTGCTTCTTTTCCTGCTCGAAAATATTTTGGTTCAGGCCAAGTTTTCCCGCGAGCACGATGTTTTGCTGCACGAAGAAGCCTTGCTCGCCTCCTCGGAACGAGCCGCCGCGGATTTGTTCGCCTTGATAGCCGACGGTGGGATTGGGATACAGGCCGGATTGTTGTTTGCGTCCTTCGGCGGCGCGAATATTGGCGGCTGCTTGCGCGAAGGTGGGATTTTGCTGCAAGGCCATCTGTTGCAGTTCTTCTAGCGTGATTGATTTTTCGTCGGAGGCTGCGGCCAGCGCTGGCGTTTGTGCGTGTGCAGGCGCGTTGGCGAAGAGCAGAAAACTGCAGACTGCGAAAAAGGATCGTGAGTTATTCATCGTTGTGCTCCATTGCAGGTGTTTGCTGCTGCGGCTTGCCGCTGCTTTGTTCTTGGCGAAGCTGCATGATGTGGTCGTACTGATCGGGAGGAAGTACGCGGACGAAGGTCATCATGCCGCCCATAAAGCCGCTCCATCCCGCGCGGAGGCCGTAGTTTTCGGGCTTGTTGACCGTTGCGTCCATGGCCATCATGGGACCTTCCATGAACGCGTCTTGCGGAAAACCGGGAACGGAATTTGCGTTCTTGGTGCCGTCTGGAGCGGGCATCTGCGCGCCCGGTGTGTGCTGGTGCTGCATCTTGCTCGCAGAATTGAGCGGAGAATTTGTGGTGGCGCGTTCCGCTGCGGAGCCGCCGCCCATTCCGCGGCCGAAACTCGGGCCGTTTTCCGGTGATGTTGCGCTTCCGCCGCGCGGCATGCCCATGCCTTGCTCCATGCCCTCGCCCGCCGGCATCATCGATGCGCGACGCGACATGGGTCCGACGTTCGAGGACATCTGGTTCATCATGTGGTGAGGGAGATGGCAATGAAGCATCCAGTCGCCGGGATTACTGGCGACGAATTCCACATCGCGCGATTGTGCGACGCCGACGAGGACAGTATTGCCAGGGCCCCAGGTGGATTCGGGCTGGCGGCCGCCTTCGGTGCCGGTGACGACAAACTGATGACCGTGAAGGTGGATGGGATGGTGGTCCATGCCGAGATTGATCAGGCGGATGCGGACGCGTTCGCCATGGCGCACGATTAGCGGAGTGGTGGCGGGGCCGGATTTTCCGTTGAAGGTGAGCCAGTTGAACTCCATGTTCATGGAGTTGGGAACGTTGCTGTTTGGGAGAATGGCGTACTCCTGCATGATGACCGCGAAATCCTGATCGACGCGCGGGCTGTAAGCTTCCTTGGGATGCATGATGAAGGCGCCGATCATTCCCATCATTTCCTGCATGGCCATGTGCGAGTGGTAGAAGTAAGTCCCTTGCTGGTTGAGCGTGAACTCGTAAACGAAGCGGTCGCCCGGCGCGATGGGGTCTTGGCTGGCGCCGGGGGAACCGTCCATGTCGTAGGGGACTTCGAAACCGTGCCAGTGCATGGCGGTGGGTTCGGGCAGGTGATTATCGACGATGATACGGACGCGGTCGCCCTGGGTGATCTGGATGGTGGGGCCGGGAGCGCTGCCGTTGTAACCCCAGAGATCGACGAGTTGGCCGGGAACGATTTCTTGTTTCACCGGCTCGGCGATTAGATGGAATTCTTTTACGTTACCGTCGAGGCGGAAGGGGAGATCGCGGACGTCTGGAGTTTGGACCGGGACTGGAATTCCGCGGGTGTGCTGCGGCGGCGCGTTTTTCCCGGTTTTTTTTGGCTGCGTTTCCTGCGTGGCTGGCGACAGATTCATTTCTTGAGCGGACAGTACCTTTGTGGAAGCGAATAGGCCGGCTCCGGCTAGAAAATTGTGCAAAAATCCGCGTCTGGTGCTCATGCTCTTCTCCCTTTAAACTGAAAAAGCTAATTTGGAAAAGTTAATTGGTGTTGCTTATCGCCAAGTTGGTGAGTTTGACAAACGCTGCATCACGGACGCACGGTTCGCGTTCGCTGTGGCTAAAGCAAAAGCCAGTTGCGATTGTGGGAGATTCTAGATCCGGAGGGACAGTGTCAGTGGCGCGGAAGTGCTGCTTTGCTTGGGAGCGAGCGGATTATTAAATGTGGGGCTTGATTGGCCAACGCGAGACGGGGATTCGCTCGCGGTGTAGAACCCGACCCATTGCCATTTCAGATGAGAAAAATTCAAGTCGGACGGAGATTTGTCGAGCAGTTGAGCGTGGTCTATATGATGGCAGCTCGGATCATTCGTTGCGAACCGGGGTCCGTGATTCGTGCAATCCCGGCAGTTGGACATGTTGTGATGCGCGCCGTGGTGATGGCCCGGCATGTCAGAATGCGATTGGCTTTGGGGCGGGGCGTTGCAATATAGCTGGCAAATCGACCCGAGGCTTCCGGTTGCGCAGACCAGAATGCCTGCGAGAATCAGACCGATCATTCTGCGAATGAACATTAGTTGAACGATACGCCTAAGCTTATTGCGCGCACAAGGCCTTCTTGGGCTCACAAGTTATCGTTTAGCATCCCGTCGCCGAGAACGAATTGGACGCGGAGGATTCAGCGAGTAAGCTGCTGCCGGCGCGGTTGCATAAGGCAAATGTGATAGGCCGGGCAAGTGCGTAAGACAAATTAGCGAGGAGAATGCGCGGGCGAAACCAGCGAGGATCGCAAGTTGAACAAAATTCGGCCGAAGAGGGGGGGATAATGGACGTTCGCGTGAATGAGAACATGATTACGACGGCATTTGATCTGCCGGGATATCGGGTGGCGCGGTCGATGGGGTTAGTGCGGGGAATTACGGTGCGGTCGCGCAGCATATTGGGGACGCTGGGCGCTTCACTGGAGACGCTGGTGGGTGGGAACATAACGCTGTTCGAGGAAATGTGCGAGACGACGCGCGAGCAAGCGCTGGAGTTGATGATGCAGCATGCGGTGGCGCGCGGCGCGAATGCGGTGATCGGTGTGCGATACGACTCGAACGAATTGATGCAAGGGGTGACGGAAGTGCTGGTTTATGGGACGGCGGTACAAGTGGAGAAGGCTAGTTAGGACACGAACCCGTGTGCCCTGCGCTTAAGCCGGTGAGGGTGATCCTGAAGATTCACAGGTCAGTGTTAAAAAATATTATCGCGCGCCCGATTCGGGAGCCGGCGATGCCGCCATCTTGCTGAGCTCCTCTTTGCGAACTTTGCCGGTTGGAGTCAGAGGCAGTTCGCGTACGAGTAAAATCTGCGAAGGCCGTTTATAAGGAGCCAGGTTCTTTGCCGCATGCTCGGCCAACTCCGCGACTGAAGCGGACGAACCCGGCGATAATTGCACGTAAGCGATAACCTCCTCGCCGCCTTCGGCTCCCTGCACGTTTCGCCCGATCACCGCAGAATTAACTACTGCGGCATGAGAATTCAGCACCGCCTCAATTTCCGCTGGGTAGACATTCATTCCAAATCGAACGATTAACTCCTTCGTGCGCCCAACGATGAAAAGATGTCCGCCTTCCACACGCGCGAGGTCCCGGGTATTGAACCAACCCTCGGAATTGATGGCGGCGGCAGTTTCATCCGGCGCGCGATAATAACCTTTTGCCACGTTCGGGCCGCGCACCCATAGTTCGCCTACTTCTCCCTCTCCTACATTCTGTCCGTCCGAATCCACCAGCTTTATTTCAACCCCCGGGAGCACGCGCCCCACTGACAAATCGCTGCGAGGTTCATCGACCCTCGCCTGCGCAATCGTGGGCGAACATTCCGTCACCCCGTACCCGTTATGCAGCGGGATTCCAAACAGGCCCTCGACCGCTGATTTCACCGCCATCTGTAAAGGCGCGCCGGAAGAGGAAATAATGCGAAGTGATGGGAATTTCAATGGCCCTGACAATTTCTTCGCTCTTGCGTAATCGACCAGCAGTGCAAACATGGCCGGCACGCCCAGCACGATTGAGAGCCGGTCTCTTTCCAATGCCGCGAGCGCCGCAACCGGATCAAACCGTGGCGACAAATAAAGTGTGGCCCCGCTGAGCAAGGTCCCCAACAAAACCACCGACAGCCCGACAGCGTGCGACATCGGCAGAACACCGTAAAGGCGATCGTCCGCAGTAAGCGAACGTATCTGCGCCGAAACCGCGGCGATGAAGAGCAAATTCCTGTGGGTCAGCACGACACCCTTTGGAAGCCCAGTGGTGCCGGAGGTATAAATTAGCGCAGCCACGCGATCAGCGCTGTTCTTCGCAATCGGCTCCTGCTCTACTTTTTCATTCAGATGACCCACACCAATTGAGCCTAGCCCCGTTCGTTCTTCAATGACCGCTCCATGCCGCTTCGCATGCTGCGCCGCATGCGGCGGGACGCCTGCCATATAAATCACACGCCGAGCGCCACAATGATCTCGAATATCGTCGATCTCGCGTGGTGAAAGCCGCGCATTGGCGAGCACGGGCCACGCGTCCATCCCCGTCAACGCCAAAAAAATCGCTACGAACGCGCGGCAGTTTTCGCACACCAGCAAAACTCGGTCTCCGGGCCGTACCCCTAATTCCCGTAGCCACGATTGCGTTTCGGCCACGGCCGTTTCCAGTTGGCGATAAGTCAACGACCCGGATGCTTCAACCACAGCCAGTCGTGCAGGGGAGCGCTCGGCCCACGGCTTGATCACATCGCTGATATTTTCCGGCAGGGAGTTCAATAGCTGGGATTCCTGCATGTCAGTCATGAGCCCATATCATAGCAGTTGGTCGCAAACTGCTGTCGAGCGGGATTCTGTGATGGTAGGCCGGTAATGTCCGGACAATGCAGCGAAACTAACCGCGCACGGCCGAAGTCATGGACGAGAGCGAGGAAGCCTCGGCTTTCCTCGAAACCAAATATTGCAGCCACTTTCTGTACACGGACGTGGCAGACGACTGCCAAGTCTCCTGCAGCCCGTTCACAACTGTAGTCTCAGGAAATTCGCCCAATAATTCCTCACGCGGATTCGCCGTAACCTTGTCTCTAAAATCCGAAAGAAGTTCAGTCGCCGCTGCATCAAAATATCCCTGCGGCATACTGGGATATGTTTCTCTCTCTCTGCGTAGAAATCTCTTGATGTCTCTGCGGTATTCTTTCAATAGAGTCCGCGTCCCATATTCCGGATGCCCCTGGAAGTGCACGAACAAACTGTCTCTTTTTTTCTTCACAAACAAATCAACGCCCGCTTGCGCCGATTGTACGAGGACTTCGTAGCCGCAGGATTCCAACGCATCGGCTCTCACTTCGTTCCATCGAGAATGAGGGATTCGCATGGCGCTCTCGCCGCCGGCCGTCAGGGCATGGTCTCGAACTTTTTCGTAATGGAACACGCCGAATTGTTTGTCATCAAGCCGGTGGCGGGGAATGCCGTCGCTGTAAAGAACACCAGCGTGAGCCGCCAGGCACGATAAAACGGTGGACGCCGTATGGGTCTCGGCCCAGTCCAGCACCTTGGTCAAAACAGGCCAGTATGGCTCGTCGCGCAGGTTCGGTTGGCGTGGTTCAGTCCCGGTCATGATCACGCCATCAAACCGACCGTTCAAAAGCTCGCTGATATCAGAATAGAAATTGTTCAGATGACGCTGCCCAGCCTCGCTTCGAGGGAGCTCCGGCAGCGAGAAAAATTTCAGCGATATCGGAATGTCGCCGGCTGCCGCGTCGAGAAGCTCGTAGAATTGAATTTCGGTGTCTTCCAGCGCTGCGTCCGGCATATTGTTAATCAAAGCAATTCGGATGTAGTCGATTTGCTTGCCGGTTGGTCGTTCGAAGAGCGGACGGTTTTTCAGCGCCAAAAGCTTGGGAACTCGTCCTCCGTCAATTTCGATCGGCATTTCCTAACTCCGAGGCCGCGTAGAATCGATCCGTCCGTCAGAGCATTAAGCGGCGTTATCCAACGCTTGCGCCAAGTCTGCAAGAATGTCGTCGATGTGTTCGATTCCCACACTAAGCCGCAGCATTTCCGGCGTGACGCCCGCTTTCAACTGCTCTTCCGGCGTCAGTTGGCGATGAGTGGTGGACGCAGGATGGCAAGCCAGCGATTTGGCGTCGCCCATGTTCACCATGCGCTTAAACAAACGCAGCGCGTCAAAACATTTTACGCCCTTCTCAAATCCGCCCTTTACACCGAAAGTCAGAAGCGAACAGAACTTCGAACCGAGATATCTTTGCGCCATTGGATATAGCGGACTGTCCGGAAATCCCGCGTAATTCACCCAAGCAACGCGGCTATGGTTGCGCAGAAATTCGGCCACCTTGCGCGCGTTCTCCACGTGCCGCTCAACGCGCAACGCCATGGTCTCGATCCCTTGCAGCAACAAGAAGCCGTTGAAGGGCGAGAGGGTGGAGCCCGTGTTGCGCTGCGCTACGGTGCGGCAGCGCGCCACGTACGCAGCCGCTCCATAATGTTCGGTGTAAACCACTCCGTGGTACGCAATTTCCGGCACGTTCAACATGTAGTAGCGCTTCGGATGATCGCGCCACGGAAATTTCCCGCTATCCACGATCATTCCGCCCAGTGTCGTCCCGTGCCCCCCCATGAATTTCGTCATGGAGTGCAGCACAACGTCCGCGCCATACTCAATCGGCCGCAGCAAGATAGGCGTGGCGACCGTGTTGTCAACGATCAACGGCACGCCGTGTTTGTGCGCCACGCGCGCGAGTCCCTCAATATCAGCGACATTTCCCGCTGGGTTGCCCACGCTTTCGCAGAAAACCGCTCGCGTATTTTCATCAATCAGTTTTTCAATCGCGTCCGGATGATCGCTTTCAGCAAACCTCCCGGCGATTCCTTGCTTCGGCAAAATATGAGCGAGCAACGTGTAGGTTGCTCCATAAAGCTGTGGTGTCGAAACAATGTTGTGGCCCATCTCGGCTATATTGATGAGCGAATAGTGGATCGCCGCCATTCCCGAGCTAACGCTCAGCGCTTCCACCCCGCCTTCCAACGCGGCGACTCGCTTTTCCAGCACTGTGTTGGTGGGGTTGCCGATGCGGGTGTAAATGTTCCCTTGAACTTCCAGGTTGAAGAGCGCTGCGCCGTGCGCCGCGTCGTCAAATTCAAATGCGACGGTTTGATAAATCGGTACAGCCACGGCTTTGGTGGCGGGATCACCATCGTAGCCGACGTGGAGTGCGATGGTTTCTCGCTTCATGCGTTATTCCGTGATGGTCGCAACACCGGAAGCTGGAACGGACGCCGGGTTCCGTGCGAGTGATTTCACAACGGTCTGGGTTATTCGTTTCGCGGCGAAACCTGCGCCAAACGCGAAACGCATCACTGGCCCGAAACTGTTAGCCGCTGCAATTCCGACGAAATAAAGGCCCGGAACGGACGACTCAAAATTGGACGACAATACCGGCGTGCCGTTCACACACTTGAGCTTCGACCGAATCCCTGAGTCGAGGAATGCCAGCCGTTCCACATTCACTTTATATCCGGTCGCCGCAATCACGTGCTCGGTGACGATCTCTTGCGGGGATCCATCCAACGCTCGGAGATGCAACCGCACCTTGCCATTCTCCACTTCGGCACGTTCCACTGAATGGCCGAGCACTAGAGGCACTCGCCCCATGACTTTGTCCTTCACAAACCATCCCGCCGACGGCCCCAGTGTTGTTCGAACCAGGTGGATGCGCACACTCTCCGGCAAATAATGAAATAAGGCAGCGCCATTGGCAAAAAAGCGCGACCGCAGCCCGGGTCCGAGTCCTGAATCCGGATGCCGTATCTTCTGCCACCAGGAACGAGGCTTGCCTTTTTTCGGCCCGGTGTGGAATCTCAACGCCGTGGCACGAGCGACGAGTTTCACATCCGCTCCGGCATCGCGCAACAATCCCGCCAGATCGATGGCGGAAGAGCCGGCGCCCACCAACACGACGTTTCGCCCTTTAAATTTGGAAAGATCGTGATGCCTATAGCTGTGCGATAAAAGCTCAGCGGGAAGCTGCGCCAGGTTGTCAGCCACGTATTCAAAATGCGTGATCCCTACGGCGAGCACCACACGCTTGGATTTCACCTCTTCGCCATCGTCCAATCGCAAAAGGAATCCATCAGCCATGCGTTTGATATCAACCACTAATTTATCTTCAAGCTCTGGAACCATGCGGTCGCGGAAAGCGAGTCCATAATCGCCAAAAGTCTCCAGCCGCACGGGAATTCCCATGTCGGCATACTCCACTCCGCGCTCCGCGCAGAATTGCTTTAGAGTGAATTTGCCATCGGGATCGTAGATGTTCGAAGCGAACCCATCCGATTTGAGCATCATGCCTTTCGGCATATGGGCCAACCAACTGTCCATGGGACGTCCAAATATCCGAAACGGGATACCGCGGCGGCGAAAATGTGCGGCGATGGAAAGTCCGTAAGGACCTGCACCAATAATCGTAGTTTCTAACATAGGCCTGGGATGAAACTCCTCCGGTTATCTCTGCCGATTTCGCAATTCAATCTGTCAAAAGACCATCTTCGATACTGGCCCGAAATCTGCTTTCTGTCTAGTTACTGTATGCAAGCATGTAGCTTCTGAGGTATTGCCAACCGGCCCATGGATGCAATCTTAATGCCTGCTCGACAGGATATAAATATTTAAGAATGAGCCACTTCGGTGAGCACCTAAGCAATTACGAGGGAAATACTTTTCCATCTAGGCCGATGGTTTGGCCGTTAGCGGGATAGGTAGAACCGGTCTAGGTTCGTTTCAGCAGGCAAACACCAGTCCACGGATAGTTCATCAAGGGTCCTTTTGGTTCCGGCAGCAACGAAAGCAACTCTTCTGGTGCCCTACCCAACCTCGCCGCGGTTTCCAAAAATCCCTGAATGTCCGCTGGCTTCCATCCACAAGGCACAAAGAAATTTGCACCTTCCGGCGGTCCGAATTTGAATGCGGCGTTCGCCTCGCTGAGCTGTTTCCCGGTCGAGCGTTGCATTAATTTGAGCTGTCCCGGCGAAGCGAGATCGATTATCCAGCTTTGGAAGTGGTCTCCCAGCCCAAGGTCACGAGCCAAAGACGCAACCTCCTCGGCAGAAAAATAAATAAGCAAGCCTTCGCTCACAACTGTAATTTTTTTCGCCCGGCTGTTGACCTGCTCGAATAGAGCGCGGCGGCCCGGCCCATCCGATAAATCAAGACTGATCCGTTCCAGTCCACATTTTGGCTTATCGTTGCCGAGAACTTCTTCTTTGTAAGAGATGATCCCCGGAAAATCTACCTCTACCCATTGCAACGCGGAAGAGAGATTCATGCGATACGGCCGCGCGTCCAGACCTGCCGCGAGATTCACCACTAAATCCGTGCCCTCCTGAATTTCGCGGGAAATGAACTGATCAAACAAGTATGTGCGCGCCACCCAGGCCCACTCGTGTTTGTTCCCTTGCGCCAGAGTATTCGCGATTTGAAAGCCACGTTCTCCGGCAAGCCGTTCGGCGAACGGATCGCGGAATAATGCATCCGGGCGTTGCGTTTCACGCGCGCGGAAATACGCAACCCAGCGCGCTGTATCGGAAACATTGCGCACCGAAGAATCTGCCGGATCCATAATTACAAACCTCCACGGATTTGTTTTGTGACAACACCCGTTTCTAAGTTCACTTAACAGGAACCGAGACCGGATAGAATAACCCTCTTAGGGGCCTCATAGTGATGTCCACCGCTGCGACGCATACGCTTGCCGGGAATTCCCGAAAGCACGCCATGTTTGCCGCATTTATCGTAATTTCCAGCCTTGCCTTTTACAAAACACTCAGCGCGGTAATCCGATATTCGCTGGCCAGCAGCGATTCCAGTTCGCACATCGTTCTCATTCCCATAATCTCTTTTTTTCTGCTGTATCTGGAGAGACAAAAAATATTTTCTATCACTCGCACGAGTATAGTCCCCGGAGCCAGCCTGACGCTTCTGAGTATATTTTTCTACTGGCTGGTGAACCGAAGTTCATTCCCAAAAGGAAACTGGCAGCTCGCCCTGGAAACCCTGTGCGTGGTTCTGGTCTGGATTGCAGGATTTCTACTCTGTTATGGTTTTGCTGCCTTGCGCGCGGCCGCATTCCCCCTGCTATTTCTTTTGTTAATGGTCCCGCTGCCCGATGTGATTTTGGATCGCGCGATTTATGCTCTTCAGTCAGGCTCTACTGAAATTTCCTATCTAATTTTCCAAATGGTGGGAACCCCCGTCTCGCGGCACGGATTTCTGCTTTCTGTACCGGGCGTCACCATTGAAGTCGCCAAGGAATGCAGCAGCATTCGTTCCAGCATCGCGCTCTTTATAACCTGTCTTCTCGCGGCACACTTGTACCTTCGTACCGTTTGGAAAAAATTCGTTTTCGTCGTTTTAGGCCTTCTAGTATCTGTCGTGAAAAACGGCATCCGCATCAGCACCCTCACATTGCTCAGCGTTTACGTGGATCCAGGTTTCTTGTACGGGAGGCTTCATCGGCAGGGTGGCTTTGTTTTCTTCCTTATTGCGTTGCTCCTCCTCTTACCCGTGTTCCTGTGGATGGAAAAATCGGACAAACTGCGCGAGCCTGGCACCAGCCCTAATGCCTAATGGATGAACAGACCCTTCGGTCCCGGGAAGCTCTCCGCATAGCCTGGGGGATTTCTAGGAACGAATTTGCCACAAAGAGAGTGTTTTTCCTCCTCGCCTTGGCTAGTACACGTCCGGCGTACCTAATACGCGTGTAAGTGCCCTGTTTTGAGTCCAGTTGGTTCTTCAGAACGTCACATCCGGAGGGGCGAGTTTGGTCGGTAGATTGCGTTTTAAAACCGTCGTACCATTTTCGAAAATCAGCGCCCCCGGCAGCATCGGTTTAGCTGGATAGGGGTTCTATGAATTTGGGAGGCTGAGCTCGGTGAAGCCAACGGTCCTTATTGCTACAACCACTCGCTGGATCCCGACTGCTCGTCTGGCCGTTGCACTTGCAAACGCTGGGTTTATGGTCGAGGCCGTTTGTCCTTCCGAACACCCAATCTCCAATACTGATGCGATACGCAAAACCTATAAATACAAGGGCCTCGATCCTCTAACTTCATTTGAGGATGCGATCTACGCCGCCAAGCCGGATGTAATTATCCCTGGAGACGACCGGGCAACTCAGCACCTGCACCTTCTATATGACCAGGGACGCAGCAAGGGTGACACCGGCAAACCGATTTGCGCGCTGATCGAACGCTCCCTCGGAGCCTCGGAGAATTTCCCCGTCTTGTACGCCAGAACCAAATTTATTCAGATGGCCCAAGAGCAAGGCGTCCGCGTTCCAAGAACCGAGATCATTCATGACCAAGCCGATCTGAAGAAATGGATCGCCCAAACAGATTTTCCGATGGTTCTGAAGGCGGATGGTTCATCGGGAGGCGACGGCGTCAGAGTCGTTCGTACTTTCGACGAGGCCAAGCGCGCTCTGCGGGCTTTGCAAGCTCCGCCTCTTCTCGCGCGCGCCGTCAAACGAGCTTTGGTCGATCAAGACAGAACGCTGGTCTGGCCCTCGCTGCTTCGCCGCCGCTCCACCGTGAATGCGCAAGGGTTTGTAGCGGGGCGAGAAGCTACCACCTCGGTCGCTTGCTGGAAAGGCGAGGTGCTGGCCAGTCTCCATTTTGAGGTGATCAATAAAACTGTTTCATCCGGGCCCGCCACCGTCCTTCGCTTGATCGAGAACGCCGAGATGTCCGCCGCTGCCGAAAAGATGGCGCGCCGCCTAAATCTCTCCGGCCTGCACGGATTCGATTTCATGCTTGAGACGCAAACCGGAGACGCGTACCTCATCGAGATTAATCCGCGATTGACGCAAGTCGCGCATCTCACACTGGGACCGGGACGCGATATTCCTGCCGCTCTGTACTCGGCGATATCCAGACAGCCAGTCTCGCCGTCCGCGAAAGTCACTGAGGAAACCACCATTGCGCTCTTCCCTCAAGAATGGATTCGAGATCCAGCCAGTCCGTTTTTGCAATCGGGCTATCACGATGTTCCTTGGGATAAACCAGAACTAATTCGCGCCTGCGTGCGCTCGCGTAAAAAGCAGGCCGCCTGGTATTCACAACAAAGTCGCGTCCAAGCTCTTTCGATGGCGCGCCAACCTCGCATATGACAAATCCGTTAAGAGATCGCGCCGAACGAGTGAAATTATCTGTGGCCACCTCAGGCTGTTATCCCGCGCGCGTCCTGCAACCCCACTTGGTGCCGGGTCACCCTCGCACGAACGCGCACAGGTCGTTGCACGTCATGAAGTTTGGCGGTAGCTCAGTCAATGACTCCGCCTGCATCGCGAAAGTTGCCGACATCATTAAAGCCGCCGCAGCGGACAATGATGTAGTAGTGGTTGTCTCGGCGATGCGCGGCGTTACAGATTTGTTGATTGAAGCCGCGACCCAGTCCGAATCCGGTAATCAGAATTGCATCGCGGCAATTCTTCAGGAAGTGCGCCAGCGCCATGAATCCGCCGCAAAGGCGTTGATCCAGTCAATCGATAAGCGACAAACCATTTTCCGCAAAATTCATGAGCTAATTCAGGAGGCCGACAGTCTCAGCCGGGAAATCCTCCTCCAACGCAAACTAACTCTGCGCGCGCGAGACTCGATTTCCGGCTTGGGTGAACGCCTCTCGGCTCCTCTGGTCGCTGCTGCACTGGAAGTGCAAGGCTTGCGCAGCCAGGCGATCGACGCCACCGAACTAATCGTCACCGATTCTTGCCATGGCTCCGCTGAGCCGTACATGGATCTCACGCGCGACCGCTGCGAAGCGCTTTTACGCCCGCTCTTGATGCAGGGAATCATCCCAGTGGTCACCGGCTTCATCGCTGCCACAGTAGACGGAGTACCAACAACACTAGGCCGCAATAGTTCTGATTATTCCGGCACCATCATGGGTGCAGCCCTTAATGCAAACGAAGTCAGCTTATGGACCGACGTTGACGGCATTCTCACCAGCGATCCCCGTCTGGTCCCTTCCGCCTCCTCAATACTGGAGATGTCCTACGATGAAGCTTCCGATCTCGCGGATCTCGGGGCTAAAGTACTGCACCCGAAAACTCTGCACGCACTGATGCAAAGTGGAATTCCACTTTCAATACGCAATACATTCGCTGCCGATCGACCCGGAACAAAAATTACGCCGGGCGGTTCTTCGGACGCGGCAGGCGTAAAAGCAGCCGCGGTAATTTGCGATTCCGCCTTGATCACAGTCCGTGCTTCCAGTGTTTTGGAAACCCCGGATACTTTGCGTCGAACGCTTGCGACGCTAGCGGCCCTTCCGGTTCAGATCCGCTTGGCGCCGCAATCGTCTTCTTCGAAAGATGCCGTCTGCGTCGTCGTTTCATCCAATCACGCCGAATCAGCATTCGAAGCCCTGCGCCGCGAATTCGCGCACGATTTGGAACGCGAAAAATTGAAGCACATCACCCTGAGTCCGTCAGTGGCGGTCATTGCCTTAGTTGGCCGGAACCTGCGCAATGCGGGCGAAATCGTCGAGCGTGTAACCGCGGCTCTCTACCGCGACACCCTAAAAATCTTCGGAATAGCTCATCCTTCCCCGGGGAGTAATATCTCCCTTGTGGTAGCCCAGCAAGACCTGAAGTCAGCGCTTGCCGCTGTCCATCGCGAACTCCAACTCGACGAACCCGTTCGCTAGCACTACCGCGAAAATCCCTTGAGCAATGGCATAATCAACCATACTGTGCGACTCAACTTAGCGACGCCGCGCGTAGGATTTATCGGATGGCGAGGCATGGTCGGCAGCGTTCTCATGCAGAGAATGCGTGAAGAAAACGATTTCGCCGGCCTCGAGCCGATCTTTTTCTCCACATCCAACGTCGCGGGCAGAGCCCCTAAGGAATCCAGTAACAGTTCTCTGAAAGACGCCAAAGATCTCCACGAGCTTGCTGCGTGCGACGCTCTGATCACTTGCCAGGGTGGCGACTACACCGCAGAAATTTACGGTCCTCTGCGTGCCGGCGGTTGGAAAGGTTTTTGGATTGATGCGGCTTCTACCTTGCGTATGAACGACGAAGCCGTGATCGTTCTTGATCCCGTAAACGCCGACGTAATCCAAGACGGATTGGCTCGCGGTCTCCGCACGTTCGCTGGCGGCAATTGCACCGTAAGTTTAATGTTGATGGCCATCAGCGGACTTCTCAAAGCCCGCCTGATCGAATGGGTCAGCACCATGACTTATCAAGCTGCTTCCGGCGCCGGCGCGGCCAAAATGTTGGAACTCGTCAAGCAGATGGAATTTATCACCGAGCCAAATCGTGCCGCGCCTTCTGAGAATGCCCTGGAAGTCGATCGCTTAATGACGCAAGCCCAACGCGCTTCCAACTTGCCCACGCAGGAATTTGGCGCGCCTCTCGCGGCCAGCTTGATTCCGTGGGTCGATCGCGAAATGCCCGGAGGACAAACCCGCGAAGAGTGGAAAGGTATGGCCGAGACCAACAAGATCATGGGTTTGCAGCCGCCGGTGCCCGTCGACGGCATTTGCGTACGCCTGGGAACCATGCGTTGCCACAGCCAGGGTCTTTGCATCAAGCTCACGAAAGACCTGCCACTCCGCGATGTTGAACAGATTTTGGCAAACAGTAACCCCTGGGTGCGCTTGATTCCCAACGACCAGGAATCCACGACGCGATGCCTCACTCCCGCGGCCGTTTCGGGGACCATGAATGTGCCGGTCGGCCGCCTTCATAAATTGAAACTCGGAGCAGAATTTCTGGGGGCGTTCACCGTTGGGGACCAGTTGCTGTGGGGCGCCGCCGAACCGCTTCGGCGGATGTTGAAAATTCTCCGCGAGTTCTGAACTCGAAACGGCCAGGCACGCCGTCGCTGTGGGCGCGTGCTGCGAAAGCGGAAAGCAGGACGTCGACGAAAAGAGGCGATTTCTACGCGACGCGTTTGCGCACGGATAAGGCAGCCAAGCCGAGCAGGCCGGCGCAAAGCATGAGGAGGGAGCCCGGCTCGGGGGCGAAAATTGTTTGGCTGTCCGCGAGAAAATCAAACCAATACTTGCCTGCGGGAAGATTGTTGACTGTCAATGTGAGCACCCCATTTTCGCCGAAGTCGGCTACGGCGCCGAATGAATCTGTGTAGATTATGCTGGCGCTTCCTTCCAAGGTGTTTCCCGCTGCGTTGAACAGCTCGATAATGGCCTGATCGATTGCGCTGTAACAGCAGAGCCCGGTGGAACTGTTGGTCATCGCTACATTCAACGAGTAAGGCACAGTGATGGTTACCGTTCCATTCTTACTTTTCACGAATCCCGTCTGTTCAATTTGAGCATTATTCTGAAAATTGCCCGTGTTCGTGGCCGAGCTGGTCAATTGAGTACTGTTCGCCGAGACGGTTGCGGAAGTGCCTGGCGCAAAATTATCGGTGGCGGAGATGGCGGTCCAACCAGGGGCCTTCGCCTCGTTAAAAGAAAATTGGCTGGTAGGTAGGTAAAAGCCATACGCTTGCGCGAGTTCGGCATAGGGGTTCGGTCCTCCGCCGGCGGTTGCTGGAGAAGAGAAGGTCGCGGCAGACCAGTCCACGGTGCACGAAGCGCTAGCAGATGCGCCACCGTCCGCCTGAGCGGTCCCGATAAAAGCCAGAGAAACCAACGTTATTAGGGTGAAAGATTTCAGCGATCGAATTGGGCTAAAGGACATGGGCGGTTCCTCGTTTGGTCTGGTCGGGTTCCCGTTTTGGGGTTGGATAACAATTTTATACGCGCCCGTTACTTAGTAAGCAATCGGATTGTTGGAGTTCTGAGGCTTCTATTTTTGGGGGTGTGCTTTAGCTTCGCCCCGAAAAGCGGGAGGCGGAGCCACTCTAAGATTTGTTTCGGGCAACTTGCAGAGCGAGAGATTTGACGTCGCTCGCGGGGGATTATGGCGCATCATTCAACGCGTATGTAGGAGGGCGCATGGACACGACGGACGGCAAGTGAACAGAACTTCTGCCTATTAGTTTGCCGGAATATTTACGTCAATCGGAGTTGAGTAATTGCTTTGAACTCCGCTGGAATTAACCGACGTCACAACATACACGTACGATTGGCCACTCGCCACGGTATTGTCCGTGTAACTCGTTCCGGAATCCGGTTGTGAATTCAGCTTCGAGTAGCTATTGCCCGACTTCAAACTCCGATAAACGTAATATCCGATAATTTTCGAAGACGTGCTCTGGTCCCACTTTAGCTGCACAGATGGTTGCTGACTGGATGTTCCAGCACCGGAGAGCGCGATGTTCATTTTCGGATTTGGAGCATTGCTGGAAATTGTCACCGTTCCTGGCTGGCTCCCCGTCGCTTTCGGATCGAAACTGATGCTCAGTTCTGCGCTCTGGCCCGGATCTAGCACCGTATCCGACCCCACTCCGCTGAGCGTATAGCCGCCTCCATTAACGGAAACATTCGAAATGTCCACGCTCGAGTTTCCCGTGCTCTTCAAGGTCACTGTTTGGGTAACCGTGCTTCCCACCTTCACATTTCCAAACGTGATGCTAGTCGCGCTCGCACTCAGACCGACGCTGGAAGAAACTCCCACCCCGCTCAGACTAACGGCTTCTGCGCTGCCGCCTACCGTCACCGAAATCGTCCCCGTTTTGCTGCCGGCGCTCGTGGGGTCGAACTTCGCGGTAAAAACCACGGATTGATTGGGAGTGAGCGCCTGCGGAGTACTTAGCCCGGACATGCTAAATCCAGTGCCGCTGACGCTCGCTGACTTAATCTGCACGCTCTCTGATCCCTCGTTGGTCAACTTCAACGTTTGCGATGCCGGGCTTCCCACGCTCACGTTTCCGAAATCGACTGTGGCGGGCGTCATGCTTAACGCGCTCGTCGATCCCGTTCCTGTCAGCTTGGCGGTTACCGGTGCCGGTTGTCGCGCGAGCGTGACAGAAATACTTCCGCTTTGTTCACCGGATGATTTGGGTTTGAAGGACGCGGTTAGCTTTATAGTCTGGCCAGTCCTCAACACCGCTGTTCCTGGAAAACCCGCGACGCTGAATCCCACCCCGGTCGCGGAAACATTTGTTAAGGTCACAGTTTCCGCGCTGTGATTGCTGACTATGACCGTTTGGCTCGCGCTCGATCCAACTCCCACATTTCCAAAACTGATACTGCCGGGCGTAATGACAACGCTTCCCGGCTCAGGTTGCACCTTTGGATTTGCAGAAGAACCTACACACGCGGAAGTACCGAACAATCCCACGAGTGCCAAAGCTGTGGCGAGGAGCCTCGTGACCTTTGCCGCTCGAGTCCGCAGGATTTCTGACGACCGCTCTCTCTTGGATGTCAAAACACCATTCATATGCAGGTGCATTCTGCGGGAAGGAACTTGCCGGAAACTACTGGCCAGGGGTACACGGGGGAGGACAGGGGGTACTCCTGTCCGCTAAAACCATACTCGTTTCGGACTTATTGGATGATGAATATTTCCTACACTACGTTGGCTATTGCTTTCTTATCTTGTCACCCCTCAAGCTGCCGCAAATCTAAGGAATCGTAGCGACAGCTTGCCCGGAGTAAACGCTTTCCACGTCGTTCGAATTAACTGACGTGACTACGTAATAATAAGTCAGTCCGGATTGCACCCCGGTATCGGTGAATTGCGTCGATCCCACTGGCGAGGAAGTCAGTTTTGAGGAATAAGGACCACCGGTCGTGGTTCCGCGGTAAACGTTGTAGCCAATCACACTGGACGTGCTGGCCGTCCACCCCAATGCCACCGTCGCGGCCTGCTGGGTTCCCGTGCCGGTTAACCCGATTGAGGTTGGAGAATCTGTGGCATTACTCACGATGGTCAGATTTCCGTTTACCGCTCCTGCCGCGCTCGGCGCAAATTGAACGGTAACCGGGATCGATTGGTTCGGATTCAAAGTCTCTCCCGGCGACACGCCGCTGACCGTGAATCCCGCTCCCGTAGTATTCGAAGAAGACACCGTCACGCTGGCATTGCCGGTGTTAGTCAAAGTCGCCGGCAGGCTGCTGTTGCTCCCCACGCTCACATTGCCGAAACTCAGGCCCGAGACATTGAAAGTCAATACTTGGGTTTGAGTTACTCCTGTTCCGCTTAGCGCAATCGTATAGGGCGAGCTAGGCGCGTCATTCGCCAGCGATACGGACCCGGTGACCTTCCCGGCGCCGGTCGGCGTGAAGACGGCATTAAACGTTGCGTTGCCGCCCGGTTGAATCGTCAGCGGAGTGCTGAGCCCGGTGATCTTGAAGCCGTTGCCCGAAACACTTCCTTGCGAAATTGTCAGGTTCGCCGTTCCGCCGTTGGTGAGGGTAATCGTCTGCGAATTGGTGTTTCCCACCGTCACGTTTCCGAAGGGAGCGCTCGATGGGATCGCGCCAATCTCCGGTTGGGTACCTGTTCCAGTTAAGGCGATGGTCATCGGTGAGTTGGGCGAATTGCTTGAAACGGAGATGCTTCCGCTCGCGCTTCCGGTCGATGTCGGCTGAAACTGAGCCGTAAAACTTGAATTTTGTCCCGGTTGGATTGTCAGGCCCGCAGCCAACCCGCTAATCGTGAAACCTGTTCCAGCCACGCTCGCCTGCGAAATAGTCACGGCTGCCGATCCGGTATTCGACAGATTTAACGTAGTCGTCCCGCTGCTGCCCACAACTACTCCTTTGAAGTTCACCGCCGCAGGAGAAACTCCCAGTCCGGCTTGCGTACCGGCGCCCGTCAGCGTGATCGTCATCGGAGAATTTGGCGCGTTGCTAGCCACCGAGATGCTTCCGGTTGCATTCCCGACAGATGCCGGCAAGAACTGTGCCGTGAAACTCAGGCTTTGCCCTGCTTGAATTGTTTGTCCGTTCGGCGATCCAACCATGGTAAAACCTGTGCCGCTCACGCTCGCTTGGGTAATTGTCACACTCGCGGATCCGGTGTTAGATAGGTTCACTGAAACTGACCCGGTCGTCCCGACGACCACATTCCCGAAGTTTACTGATGCGGGCGTGCTCGCCAGGCCCGGCTGCGTGCCGGTCCCCGTCAATGCTACCGAAAGGGGTGAATTCGATGCGTCGCTCGCGATGGTGAAATTACCGGTCGCGCTGCCTGTCGCCTGCGGCGTGAAGGCAATCTGCACGGTCACGCTTTGTCCCACAGCGAGCGATCCGGAAGGACTTCCCGAAGCTATTGTGTAACCCGCACCTGTGATCGAAGCGGACGCCACGTTCACCGCCGCCGTTCCCGTATTGGTGACGGTCAAACTCTGCGTCGCAGTCTTGCCCGTTCCCACGTTGCCAAAAGCAACGGTTGCAACGCTCCCCGACAATACTCCGGCCTTGCCAGTGCTAGTCTTGGCGCCCGTGTATCCAACGCAACCTGACAGCCCGACGATTGCCACAAGTGCCGCGAGCAGCGCCACAGTGGGCAGCGGTCCGCGGCGCATCGCGCTTAAGAACCGGCCATTTAGCTTCTGTGACTGAATCTGTCTTGCTGAGTTTTGCGCGGAGGATTTCATGTCCCGCACAGTGTAGGGACCCCGGGAGGAACGGAACTACTGGTCAAGAGAAGCAACGAAGTGCAGGCGGATTCGCCTGTCCTTCGGTACAAAGATATCCTGTCCCAGGCGAAGTACAGGCCTGCTTACCCTATTTCCCTCAATTACTTAGCAGGCCGTATCATTGCCTACCCATTCCGGTCTAAGCCAAAGTTGGAAGTTGGCAGGCGGCATTGCGGCGAACAACTGGCCATGCCCTGGTCATGCTAAACTTTTGAGTGCCTGACGAGGAATCTTTCTTCTGAGCTCGACGTCGATTCACACTGCCGCTTTTCGTTCACCAGCGCAAAGCGAAAGCTGGTCGAATCGTTTTTTGATCGCGGCACTTGCGGGAATTCTCTTTCTAACGC
Organism: Candidatus Acidiferrales bacterium; assembly: GCA_050012395.1. Taxonomy (GTDB): domain Bacteria; phylum Acidobacteriota; class Terriglobia; order Acidiferrales; family UBA7541; genus Palsa-295. The sequence goes on along the minus strand of JBEKHG010000020.1, from coordinate 46,978 downwards.
TTTCTCCCTTTCGCTTCGATTTCCATGCGAAGCTTCCAGGCAATACCTCGCCTTTTTTATTGGGCACTGAAACCAAGACGGGAGGTAATCTCGATGTGTTTCTGAACGTCTTGTTGTTTGTTCCCTTGGGCTTCGGACTGGCTGAGAAGTTACGCGAGCGCAAGATGTCTCGGATGGCTACCTTCTCTATGGCCCTGGCTGCAGGGGCTATTCTTTCCTATGCAATCGAATTCACCCAGATCTATATCCCCATGCGAGATTCCGGGTGGGAGGATGTATTCACCAACAGCACCGGTTCCGTTGTAGGCTTTTTTCTTTTTGAGCTATTGGGCGCACCCGTCATACGCCTTCTCTCCCGATGGGAAGCTGCTTTGCGCTCATGGCTTACACCCGGGCGCATTGCCGTTCTGCTCTTCATTTATTTCTTAGCCTGGTTTGGGCTTTCTGCTCGGCTCCAAACGCGGACGCGTCTCAGCAATTGGTACACAGACTGTTTGTTGTTCTTGGGTAACGAAGCCACCGGTCAAAACTCTTGGCAGGGTGAGGTTGAAACACTGCAGATCGGAGACCGCGCCATCACCGATTCCGCCGCACTTCAATTGTCATCCGGCCAAATCAGCGGGGATGCTGTTCCTTGGCGGGTGGAATACGAATTCAAAAACTCGCCTCCCTACAACGATGTCCACGGATTTCTTCCGGCTCTCGATTGGACGCCCGCGACCCCGGTGCCGGCAGCAACAGATGCCCTCGTTCTGAACGGAGAATCCTGGCTAAGTTCGGGTTCCCCCATAACCGGCTTGATTGGCAATGTTCAGAAATCGAGTCAGTTCGCGATCCATATAATCTGCAGCGCCGCTGTGCCGCATATTGGAACCGGACAGATCATTTCCATATCGCGTTCGCCCTCGTTCACGGATCTAACAGTCAAGCAGGACGAAGCAAATCTTGTTTTCTGGTTTCGTAGCCCGCTTTCAGCGAAACGGGCCATTCTGGCCTGGTACGTCCCAAACGTGTTTACCGACTCCAGACCACGGAACATCGTGTATTCCTACGATGGCGCGAATCTTGCCCTTTACGTCGATGGAAAGAAAAGTACGCGCCTCTATCATCTGGGGCCTGGCGCAACGTTGGCAAAGCTCTTGCGCAAAATCCGTCCCTCTGAGTTGGAAGGCTATAATGATATTTACTGTGTTCTGGTTTTTTTTCCCGCGGGCATCATCCTGGGGATAGCGGCCGAGCGACGAATTCAGTCGAACGCCATGATCATTCTGTCACTCGCTCTTTATTCTGTTGCTTCCGCTCTTCTCCTGGAATTGATTCTTGTGCGCGTCAGCGGCCGGCCCTTCTCCATCTCCAATTTCTTGTTTTCCGCCTTACTGGTCGTTGCTGGATTTCTGTGGATTCGCTCCGACGAAGAATCCCCGTTCGCCGCACGGCTCGGTCAGGAACCTTGATGAAACTCCTTGTGACCGGTGGCGCTGGCTTCATCGGCTCGAATTTTATTCGGCTGGCCCTTTCGCTCGATAAGGGCTACAGCGTCGTTAATTTTGACAAGTTAACCTATGCGGGGAATCTCAGGAATCTTCCTGGCCTATCCGGTAATCCCAATTACAAATTTACAAAGGGCGACGTTTGCGATACCGGAGCCGTCGAATCGGCCCTGGTTGGCTGCGACGCGATTGTCCACTTCGCTGCGGAATCTCACGTCGATCGCAGCATTGCTCAACCTGCCGACGCCGTTCGAACCAACGTCAGCGGCACCCTGGTCTTGCTGCAAGCCGCTCGCAAACTGCAAATCCAGCGTTTCGTTCACATATCAAGCGATGAAGTGTACGGCGATGTCCCGCCCGGTTTTTTCCCGGACGAAAGCTTTCCTCTCTCTCCCAGCAGTCCTTATTCCGCGTCGAAAGCTAGCGCCGATCTGCTGGTCCTCTCCTTCGTGCGAACCTACGGTTTTCCCGCGCTCATTACGCGCTGTTCCAATAACTACGGCCCAGGTCAGTTTATGGAAAAATTTCTTCCGTTAATGATTGCCCGCGCGTTGGCCGGCACACCTTTACCGATCTACGGCGACGGCTTGCAGCAAAGAAACTGGCTCCACGTCGATGACAACTGCCGCGCAATCCTCGCGGTATTGGAACGTGGCCGCTTAGGTCACATTTATAATATTGGCGGTGCCGACGTGAGAGACAATCTTTCTATGGCTCGCGATCTTCTTAAAATCACAGGCAAACCGGAAAGTTTAATTGCGCATGTGGCGGATAGGCCGGGCCACGACCGCCGTTACGCGTTGGACTCTAAAAAGATCAGGAGCGAGCTGGGCTGGGAGCCCTCCATTTCGCTCGACGACGGGTTGCGGCAGACGGTGGAGTGGTATCGTAAGAACTTCACTGGCTAGCGCGAAATTCGAATTGCCGATCATTTCTGACGCCAAAAACGGCTTCGCTCGTAACTCAGGCGAATGTTCCATCATATATCGTGACTTTTCGTTTCAGGGCTGTTTCACTAGTTCAGATACGTCGAGAATTTGTACTAATTAATAAGAAACTTAATCCAATCAGGAGCTCTGAATTTTGCGAATTTCGGTAATTGGCTGTGGATACGTTGGGCTTGTAACCGGAGCTTGCTTCGCGGAAATCGGGCACCATGTCACCTGCACTGACAACGACGAATCCAAAATCGTCACCCTCCGCGCAGGAAAGCTGCCGATTTACGAGCCACACCTGGATTCTTTGGTGGAAGAAAACATCCGCGAAGGCCGCCTGCAGTTCACTAGCAACGCCGGGGAGGCGGTGCGGGCCAGCGAAGTTGTTTTCATTTGCGTGGGGACTCCGCCTTTGGATAACGGCGACGCAGATCTAAGCGCCATCGATAACGTCGCCCGCATGATTGCCACCGAAGGCGGCGGTCCCAAATTAGTAGTGGAAAAGAGCACCGTTCCGGCTCAAACCGGACAGGAGCTGAAACGCGCTCTCACTGTTTACAGTCGTAAAACCGGCGCGAATTTCACGGTGGCCTCCAACCCGGAATTCCTCCGCGAAGGTACCGCTGTCACCGATTTCCTCCATCCCGATCGAATCGTAATAGGCGTCGACGAACAGGAAGCCGCCAAGAAGCTTCGCGAAATTTACGCGCCGATCCTGGACCAGAAATTTAGTTGCGCTGCGCACAATCGCAAATGTCCTGAATCTCCGGCGCCCGCTTTCGTCGTCACCACCGTCAACAGCGCGGAGCTAATCAAGCACGCCTCGAATTCTTTTCTCGCCCTGAAAATCTCTTTCGCAAATTCTCTCGCGGATATGTGCGATCAGTTAGGCGCCGACGTTCAGGAGGTTACCGCCGCGGTGGGAATGGATCCCAGAATCGGCCCGCAGTTTTTGCAAGCCGGACTCGGTTTCGGAGGTTTTTGCCTGCCCAAGGACGTTCAAGCCTTCGTCCGATTGGCCGAACGTGTGGGCATTGATTTCACTTTGCTGAAGGCTGCTGAACAGGTCAACAAACAACGCATCGATCTACTACTCGCCAAAGCTCGCAAAGCTCTTTGGGTGCTGAAAGGCAAGAAAATCGCGCTGCTCGGTTTGGCCTTTAAGCCAAACACCGACGACATCCGCTTTTCGCCTGCCGTTGACGCCGCCAAGCGCTTCTTGGCCGAAGGCGCACATCTGCGCGCATACGACCCTCAGGCCATGGAAAAAACGCGTAAAATGCTTCCGGAAATATTGTTTGCGAAGGATCCCTACGAGTTGCTCAAAGACGCGGACGCCGCCATCCTGGCCACGGAGTGGGCCGAATTCCAGCGCCTCGATTGGAAGCGCGTTCACAACGATATGGCTCGGCCCTTGCTGATCGATGCGAGGAACTGCCTGAATCCTGCGGAGATGAAAGCTCTCGGTTTCGAATACTATTCTTTCGGCCGTTAACGTTAGAGATCCGAAGTACTAGGAACTCTTTCGGACCCTCTAGGCCATCAGCGCGCGTCCGGGAAATCGGACGCTCTGCGATTTGTTCGTCATCGGGATCGGCTCTTTACGGGCAACAGCCACCGGCCCCGGATTTCTTTGCTGCCCCGCCGAATCGCCGTCTGTAGTTTCCGGTTCCAGTAAAACGGGACTCGCGAACCCTGCTGCCCGGCGCGCCAGTTCGGTACGAGTTTCGACACCAAATTTGCTCAGCAATGTCGAAATGTGGAACTTCACCGTGCGAACCGTAATATTCAGTTTGGAAGCAATTTCCTTGTTTGCACGGTTTGAGAGCACTGAATGCAACACTTCCTTCTGTCGTGGACTTAAGGAAGCCGGGCAAGTGATCGAGCGCCCTTCCTGCAGAAGCTCTTCAGCTCGCGACACCAGGCGGCCCATTAGCGCCGTCTCAGCCGGAACCAGCACCTGAAAATCGCCAGGATTCTGTCCTCTAACCAGGCACTGCATCGCCAGCAGTCCTGCCACACGTTCTACCGTGGACTCGGCATCGGCCGTCGATTCCGTGCGAAATTGAGCGACTCCTGTGCTCGTCTCACAAAAAACGAAGAAGTTGGGTTTAGTCGTATCTTGTTTCTTTTCTTGTTGCTCTGGTTTTCCAAATACGCGCACTTTTTTCACTAAGACCTTCCCGTCTGCTCCCCCAGGACTACCGGTGAAGTCTTTAGATTTTGTTCCTATTACTACGGCATACGGGACTTACGGCAGCTCTCATGACGGTCGCCCTGATCCAACTGCCTTGAGAACCGTTCTACCAAAACGCGCATAGAAGCACGGCCACGGCAGGTAGTGTGCCATTCCTCGCTAGAGTTAAATGACTCAAAATGAGACAGATATTCGGCTGCCTGAATCCGCCAAGATTTTCTTTATAGGTAGAAACTGCTCGCTAGCAGAAAAATGTTCCGAAAAAATTGTTTCAATTGGGTGAATGCGCGCGATGAAACTGCCCGCCCGCTGCCGGTGGCTTCCCGACCATAGCACCTAGCGTGCTACGCCAGGGGACTTTTGGGGTAAACTCCGCTCGCCGTCTCGGCAGCGCTTGCCTGAAAGGAATTGTCCGTGAAAAGAATTCTGCGAGTCGTTGCACTCTTGCCGCTCTTAACCCTGTTTCCGGTTGGCACATTCGCCCAGCTTCCTCCAACAAATCCCTCTCCTCTGCAAGTACCGACCGGCTCCGGCACCTGCTCCGTCGAAAAGTCCTGCGACGACCTGGCCCCCGCGATGATTCAAAGCGCCCTGGGCCCCTCACCTCTCGAAGAGAATTTGCGCTACCTCACCGACTCCATCGGCGGTCGTCCCACGGGATCGCCGGCAGCCGACCGAGCAGCAGGTTGGGCCGTCGAAGCGCTGCGCCGCGCCGGAGTGGACGAAGTCCACACCGAGAAGTTCACTATCCCGCTTAGCTGGAGCGAAGGCAATTCGCACATCGAAATTTTGTCGCCCGAGCTTTTCCCGGTTCGCATGGTATCCATCGGTTGGTCGCCCGCTACGCCAACCGGAGGCATCACTGCCGACGTTGTTGACGTCGGAGATGGCAGCGAAAACGGTTTTGCCAAAGCCGGCGCGCTGGCAAGCGGTGGAATCGTGCTGGTTCACACGAATCTACTGACCACCTGGGAAGACCTCATCACCGAATACGATGTGGACCACGAAATTGTTGACCGCGCCGTGAAAGCGGGCGCAGCCGCCATATTCTGGATGTCCACGCGTCCCAATCTGCTGCTATATCGCCACAATGTTTCCATCAACGGCGAACTCGAGCGCTTGCCACAAGCGATCTTGGCGCGCGAAGACGCTGAACGCATCGCCAGGTTTCTCTCCGCCGGGCAAAAAGTCCGCGCGCGTCTCGATATGCCAAACCACATCGGCGGTCCCACCGAATCAGAAAATGTGATCGGAGAAATTCGCGGCCGCGAAAAGCCGGAGGAATTCGTCTTGCTCGGCGCGCATCTGGATTCCTGGGACTTGGGTACCGGCGCGCTCGATGATGGTTGCAACGTCGCCATGCTCATTGACGCGGCCCGCGTTATCCACTCGTCCGGCGCCATCCCTCGCCGCTCGATCCGCTTCGCCTTCTTTACCGGCGAAGAACAAGGAATGCTGGGATCCGCCGCATACGCCCATGCCCATCGCGCGGAACTCGATCGCATGGTCGCTGCCGTGATTTTCGATTCGGGCGTAGGACGGATCATTGGCTACTCTCTAGGAGGCCGCAAGGATATAGAGACAGCCGTGCGCGAAGCCCTGCAGCCGCTCCACACTTTTACCCCCTTGGATTTCACCTTCGATGCGGGTATGGACACCGACAATTTCGATTTCATCCTAGAAGGCGTCCCCACGCTGGAATCAAATCAAGAGCCGGCCAATTACATGCTGAACTATCACGCCGCATCTGACACCTACGACAAAGTTGATTTCAAAGAACTGAAGCGCAGCGTCGCGGTCGCCGCCATCACCGCCTTCGCCCTGGCAGATCGCCCAGAGCGAATCGGCCCCCGCCAATCCCGTCCGCAGATCGAACAACTGTTCCAGCAGACTGGCCTCGACAAAGAATTGAAACAAGCCGGCTTCTGGCCCTTGTGGGAAAAGAGTGAGCGCGGCCGTCAACCCTAAACCGGACTCCCTCCGCCCACCAGATGCTGTGCACCTCAAGTATAATGAAACCAATATGACGAATCTCGAACGCGCGCGGAATACCGGTGTGTCCGCACCCTCGACGTCCGAATCGAGCCGCATTCTGGCGGTTGACTACGGCCGAAAGAGAATAGGTCTGGCGCTTTCCGACGAACTTGGTGTCACCGCGCAGCCCCTCATTACGATTACGCGCACAAACCGCCGCAACGATTTGCGGCGCTTGCGCGAAATTTGCAGGAAGCATAGTGTTGCGCGTATCCTCGTGGGCCATCCTTTGCACATGACCGGTGAAGCAAGCCCCATGGCGGATGAAGCGGCTCTCTTCGCCGCACGATTGCGGAAAGATATTGGCATCGAAGTTGAACTTGTGGACGAACGGCTGACCACCTGGGAGGCGGCCCAAACCATGGCGGAAGTGAATTCGTCTTCGCGACGGAAACGAGCCCCGCTCGATGACCTCGCCGCCGCAGTACTCTTGCGTGATTACCTCGAACACAAGCTCCAATACAAAAAAGTGGTCGAGCCTTCCGCAGTCCCCAACGTGGAGAGGCCCTAATACCGAATGCGCCGACTTGGCCTCATTGCTCTTCTGCTAATCGCCGCTCTCGGCGCTGGTGCAGGCTGGCTCGATTCGCAAATCAGCCGACCGTATCGCGGCCATCGCCCTGAAAAAGTTTTCGTGGACATTCCGCACGGCACTTCACGTTTCGGTGTGGCTCACGTCCTCAGAAAGAATGACGTAATTCGCAGCGAACTGGCGTTTCAATTCTTCAGCGTGTGGCATTTTCGGAAGCCTCTTCAGGCCGGCGAGTATTATTTCGACCGTCCGCTTGATTCGCGTGAAGTCTTTTGGCAAATTGCGGGAGGCAAGATCTACACTCGCACCGTAACGATTCCGGAAGGCTGGAACATGTTCGAAATGGCCGCGGAACTCGATCGCCAGGGGGTCTGCACGCGCGAGAGTTTTCTGGACGCTGCAAAAAACGCCGCTCTTATTGCCGATATAGCGCCGAACTCCCCCAACCTCGAAGGTTTTCTTTTCCCTTCTACCTATCAATTTACCCGCCGCACCACCTGCGATTCGATTGTGAAACGAATGGTCCAGAATTTCCGTGCTGAGCTGGAATCGTTGGATCCTTCTGGAGCCACCAATTTTCCGCAGGGCCTGACGCTCTATCAGGTCGTCACCCTCGCCTCCTTAGTCGAGCGTGAAACTCCCAAGCCGGAAGAGCGTCCCATGGTCGCCGGAGTTTTTTATAACCGCCTTCGCAAAGGTCTGCCGCTGCAATGTGACCCCACGGTGCAGTACGCCTTGGAACTGGAAGGTCACCACACTAAAAACGTCCGTCCCGCGGACCTGCGCGTCGATTCCTTGTACAACACGTACGAGCATCCCGGCCTGCCGCCCGGCCCCATCGCAAATCCGGGAGAAGCATCTATACGCGCCGCGATGGAACCCGAGCAAACCGATTACATGTATTTCGTCGCCAACGATCAGGGCGGCCATTTTTTCGCGAAGACTCTTGCGGAACATAATCGCAACGTCGCGCGTTACCGACACTTGCTTGCCGGTGAGACCGTAAGCGCCGACCCCGCTAAGCCTAAACACCGAGGCCCCTCTTGACCGAAAGTAATCCCAGCCCGCATATCGAGAGCGGCTCCCCCACCAAGAAGAAATTAATTCTTGAAGTGGCCGCGGAATTGGCCAAACCTCGTTACACTCCCGCCGAAATCGAGCAGATCAGGCGCAAGCTCATCGTGCATCTCGGTGAAAAAGGAAAAACCTCGGCAGACTACATAGTGAGTGTTCTCGAAGAAGCTGGCATGCGAGTGGTGTGGTCCACGCAATCGGATACCGAAGGCCGCTACGAAGAGGAATTCAGCGATCTGCTTCATTTCTCTACGCTCGATGAAGCCGAAATGTGCCTGGTTCGTCTGGACGAGCTTCTTCGCAAGTTCGTGCTCGAAGCCGACAGTCCGGCCGCGGAACGCGTTCGCGAAGTCGCGCGCCTCGGACGCCGCCGCGCCGAAATGATCTCTCGCAATCACAAAGTGGACGCAAACAAGCGCGCTGAAAAAGAGGAAATCGCGCACTGGTTCGGAATCTGGCTGGAAACTCCCGACGCGTTTTTCGATTGGCTGGAAGTCCGCAAGCAGTCTCCCGACTTTCAAAAACGCTTCCCGCATTCCGCCGACGAGGAAGTTTAGATGTACCTTCTCGATGTCGAGCCGCTGGACTTGGGCACAGATGTTCGCGCGATCGGGCTGGAACTGACCGAAGCGGACGAAAATCGCGAGCCGGTGCGCGGCCTGGACGCTTCTAAAATTTGGAGCCGCGTTCTGCGCGCCGCCGCGGCCGACGAAGTCTGGGCCCTCGATTTTTTCAGCCATCTCGACCGCGTCCGCGAGTACTGCAAGCTTCACCAGATTAAATATCGCGAACCCAACAATCACTCCGTCGTGATTCCCGCGCCCGAACTCTCCGTGCTCCAGGCTCTCATCGACCGTTTTCAGAAGGAAACTTTCGGCGCTCGCGCTGGAGCTCTGGTCGCAGAAGGTGACCCTGGGCTGGAGGGAGAACTTGCCCGTCGCGGCGTGGATGCTTATCACACCACCTTCTCAAAGTACTTTTTCTGTGCCATCTGCGCGTTTGAAGACGGCTCGCTTGTTTTTCTCAGTGAAAAGCTCTGGGCCAGTGAAGTGATTCGCCGCGCGCGCCCCGCCCTGGAAGGCCAGGACGTCGAGATCCGCCTGCCTTCCTAAATAATTCCTCAAAGAATTTCGCCAAGGCGTCGCACGCCTTCCCGAATTTCATTTTCCCTCATGCGAGAATATCCAAGCATGAATCCCGTCCGTGAAGGTGGTGCTAAGAAGTATTTCGATATTCCGTAAATTCCGACTTCACGTGACGCCGCGCTCGAAATTATTTCTTCTTCACAGGCGCGTTTTTTGGGCCAGAGGACCACGTGAGCACCCGCGCCATCCCCCGTCACCTCCACGCGCTCGCCCAAATATTTCTGAATGGCATCCAATAAAGCCGCGCGCCGCGCCGTATTTCTACGGCGAAGCCGGCGCAAATGCCGTTCGTAACCTCCCGTGGCAATGAACTCCGCAAGGGTCTGCTGTTCAAGCGTGGCTGAGTGTTGGTCATTCAGCCACTTGGCCGCTGTGAAGGCCGCTGCCAGCGACTTCGGAACGATCAAGTAACCTACCCGCAACGCCGGAAAGACCGTGCGAGAAAATGTCCCCACATAAATAATTCGCCCTTCTGCATCGAGTCCTTGCAAAGATTCAAGCGGTTGTCCCTCGTAGCGGAACTCGCCATCGTAATCGTCCTCCACGATCACCGCGTTCTTGCGTTTCGCCCATTCCAGCAGCGCAAGACGCCGTGGCAGCGTAAGGATCGCGCCGCTCGGAAACTGGTGGGATGGTGTCACGAAACATATTCGTGCACTGTCCGGAAGCTTGGCCGGATTCAAACCATCGCGGTCCACCGGTACCGGCAGCAGACGAGCGCCGGCCGCAATAAGAATTTGCCGTGTGCCCTGATACGACGGATTCTCGATGGCCACGCGGTCGCCTCGCTCCAGCAATACGCGCGCTACCAAATCCAGGCCCTGCTGCGAGCCGTTTACCACAATCACATCCGCGGGTTCGCACGCCACCGCGCGAGACCTTCTCAAATGCGAACAAATCGCTTCGCGCAGTGCCACGCTTCCCGCCGCCGGACCATAATCGAGCTCGAATACGGGCGCCTTTCGTGCGCGCCGCGTCAAAATCCGCCGCCATTTCTCAAACGGAAAAGTTTCGATATCGCTTTCACTCCGCCCAAATGCAAAGTCGTAGCGGTAAGTACGCGATCGACGGCCGGAAACATTTAGATTTGCTGCTGTGTCTGCCGCTGCGGAACCGAACTTCGACAACTGGAATTTGATTTCCTTTTTCGCAGTTGGGGCGCGGTTGGACGAAAAATCGTTAGCCACATACGTTCCCGAGCCGCCTCGGCCCGTCACGAAGCCCTCCGCCAATAACTGATCGTAGGCCATCAACGCAACCGTCCGCGAAATACCCAACTGGTCGGCGAGGTCCCGCGTCGAGGGCAATCGGTTGTGGGCGAGGAACTTGCCCGCCAGGATCGCTTTCCGCAGCCCGAGATAAACCTGGCGGAACAGCGGACCGCGTCCTTTTGAAAGTGGTATCGCCAATTGCATAAAAAGTGGTTCTTTAAAATTACCACAATCAAGGCAAACTCAACTTGTGTAAAGCTGTCGCCTATAGCAAATGATGGAAGAAATAGAACAACACGAATGGAGAAGAGAAAATGAACGCAGCGCGGACCGTTCGGATTTACTTCATCTCAAGCATTTTGATTCTGGTTTTTGCGTGCCGCCCAGCCGCGGCTCATTCTGTCACAAAGCAACCCAGCACTTGTCCTGCAAAAGCAAATTCAGTCGCGGTTCCCGCCGTGATGATCCAGAATTCACCCACCGGACGCGATGGCCAACACGATTTTGATTTCAACATCGGTACTTGGCACACCCAAATAAAACGTCTTGTGCATCCGCTCACTGGTTCCACTACCTGGGTCGAAATGAACGGCACTGTAGTCGTCCGCAAGGTATGGGACGGACGCGCTCAACTCGAGGAAATTGAAGCCGACGGTTCTTCCGGCCACTTCGAAGGATTGACCCTGTTTCTCTACAATCCCCAATCGCATCAGTGGGGCCAATATTTCTCCAAGAGCAATGACGGCACCGTGGCGCAACCCGCCATTGGCGAGTTCAAGAATGGACGGGGCGAGTTTTACGACCAGGAACTATTCAATGGAAGAAGCATCCTGGTTCGAATTGTGTGGTCCGACATCACTCCCGATTCCCACCATTTTGAGCAGTCGTTCTCGGATGATGGAGGCAAAACATGGGAGCCAAACTTCACCGCAACGTTGACGCGAGTAAAATAATGAATCTGTTTCGATGCATCATGATCTGTTTCATCTTCAGCGCGCTTGCCGGCCTCGCTCACCCGTTCGCATCTTTTTCGCAGACTTCTTCTTCATCATTTACATCAGCCGCGCAACAACCCGCCACTCGCCGAGACGGCCAGCACGATTTTGATTGGCAACTTGGAACCTGGAAGATTCACATGCACCGCCTCCAGCATCCGCTGACTGGCTCAACCCAATGGACCGACTCGGACGGCACCGTCGTCGTTCGCAAGATTTGGGACGGCCGCGGTAATCTTGCGGAGATCGTCTCCGATGGCCCATCTGGACATCTCGAATTTTTGTCTCTGCGTCTCTACAATCCCGAAGCTCACCAGTGGAGTCTGAATTTTGCCAGCAGCAACAGCGGCACTCTCGGCGTGCCTATTATCGGCGAATTCAAAAATGGCCGCGGCGAGTTCTACGATCAGGAACCATTAAATGGCCGAATGATCTTGGTCCGTTTTGTTTTCGTTGCGGATTCCCCGAATTCCATGCGTGATGAACAGTCCTTCTCGGACGATGGAGGCAACACCTGGGAGGTGAACTGGATCAACACTGCCACTCGCACTCCGGAGGAGTCCGTGAAAATGCGCTGAGCCTACCTTATCTAATTAACAGCTCCCCAACCCTCGAGAGAAGCGAGCCATAAGGTAGAGGATTCAGCCATAAGGCAGAAAAAACCGCCTTCCTATCCTTCCGACCGGTGTCCTGGCCCTGTACTCCTATAGGCCCTTCGTACCATTTCCCTAGACAATCGTCCTAGTACACTGTCTGAAGAACAGCCGATGTCCACCCTGCACCATGTGCCTTCCGTGTCCACCGAACCCCGAATCCCAAACGCTCGCGCGTTCATTCGCAGCCTGAATATCCTGCTTAAGTACGCTCGGCTCTATGGTTTAGAGCATTCCCGCTCATCGCGACAGTTTGATTCCGCCTGGGCTGAACTCCAGGACGCTGTGGAAGCCGCCGGACAGGGTGGCCTTCTGCTCGGTGCCTCCGGCACTCAACTTCTGCTCGATGGCGTGCCTTTGGATTCCTCGCCCGCGGAACGCAGCTTCGCCAATCTGCTCACCAGCTCCGGAGTGGCCAGTATCGGTTTTACCTCCGGCGTGACCCAAGCCGAGTTTTTGAACCTGGTAAGAGCCTTCATGGAAGCCGGTCCCAACGCCGGCACGCTTGCCGAGCGCCTCGAGGCGCATTTCGGAAAGAAGATACCCTCCGGAATTCGCGTGAATGAAATTCGTTTCGTCGCGGAAGACGCCGGTTTCTCCGAAGCGCGCGTTGCCGCCACTCTTACTGCGAAAACTCTCGGCGCTGACGCCGACATGATCCAGGAATGGTTTCGCTCTCCCGAAAAAATGATTCAGCTCATTGCCGCGGCCGAAGGCGCCTCGCGTGGAGGTGGCTCCGCGGCCCCGAGTACCGGCAGCGAACCAAGTGGCGGTTCTGCTTACCGAAGATCCTACGGCGCCGATGGACACACGGAAGCCCTGTTAGTCCCCGGTTCCGGGACAGTCGCCGGATTGAACGAAGATGCCGCAGTCGCTTCGGCCATCTCGGCTGAAATTCCCGGTGCCGCCAGCGCATTTTCGCGTCTGGAAGAAGCCCAGCTTCAAAGCTTGCTCAAACTTCTCGTTCAGTTCGGCGAAGCGCAAAATTCAAAAAACCCTCAGCTCGATAAAAATTCCTTGCAACTGAAACTTGCCGGCCTTCCGCAGGATGCGCAAATAACTTTGCGGCAGGCTTTGGCACAGGTTGCCGCGAAATCGCCATCCGCAAAAGTAGACGAAGCCATGCTGCTTCGCCTGGCCGAAGATCTCGCCATCAAATTCGCCATCGACCGATACCAGCGTGGCGAAGTTCAGGTCAACGCCGTTCGTCAGATGCTTGACCGCATGGGCAGCGAGCTCAGCACCCTGCGCAAACTTCTGCGCTCGCGCGAAGACAAAATGGCCAATGCCGGAATCGCCATCGAGTCACACGCCGACGTTCTCGACCGCCAGTTCTGGGCCGCCGTCCCTGAGTCCGGGAAAAAGCACGTGCTGCTGTCCACCGAAGCCTGGTGCATTCCGCCGCGCAACGTGCAGCAATACGTGGAAGAACTTCTAGGTCGCGGTGAAGCCAACACCGCAGGCGACATTCTTCTTCACTACGCCACCTGCGTTCGCAATAAAGATTCCGAAGCGCGCAAAAAGGCCGCCATTGGACTTGGCCAGCTCGCCGAACTTTTCAGCAAGGCCGCCAGCCAGCGCTTGCAAGATGCTCTGGTGCAAATCGGCCAGCAAATGGCCGCCGAAAAAGATACCGAGCTGCAAACTTTACTGAGCGCGGCCTTCGTGCGACTCAGTCAGGAATCCGCTACGCGTCGTTACTATCGCGCCATGCAGCAATCGCTCGATTCGCTGGCCGACCTCGAAGAGTCGCGGCCTAGCTGGGTACAAAGTCTGCGACCGCGCGTCGGCATCGATAATCGTGTCCCGGAATTTATCGAAGAAGCGCTTACCGCCGAGCATATGCCTGAAGGCCTGGTCGGCGTCCTGATGCGCGTGCCGCAATCCTCTTCCGAATATCTGGCCGTTCGCCTCGCGCGCTCTGGTCGTCGCACCGAACGCGAAGCCATCGTCTCGCTGGCGAAAGCCGTGGGCTTGCCCTGCGTACGCCATTTGAAAGAAATTCTGAAGAACGAAGTGCCGGCGAAGGCCGCCACCGTAGTTGGCCTGTTGGGCCGCATGGATCCGCTCGCCCTCGAAGACATGCTTCCCGCGCGCCTCAAAGAAAATGTCCGAAGCTTCCAGGACGCGGTCGTTCGCCAGCTCTCTATCGCCGGAGCGCCTGAGCGCGGGAAACTACTCGCCGAGTCGCTCGAATTGTTTGACCCTTTGATCGTTCCGCTAGCGCTCGACGAAATTGGAATGTGCGGCGACACCGAAACAGCTCCGAAGCTTCTTCGTATCGCCGAAGGCGAACTCCTGGCCCAAGGCTCCGAGTATCTCCGCGTGAAGGCCATTGAAGCGCTCGGTCGCATGCGCGCCCCCGCAGCCGCCGGCCACCTGCGCCGCTTCGTCGAATCGCGCAAAACCTTTGGCTGGGCTTATCCCGACGAAATCCGCATGGCCGCGGCCCAAGCGCTAATGAAACTCGACCCGGAATGGATGCAGGCGTTTCTACCGAACTCGGGCTTGGATACGAAAGTAATCGCTCTCGCTCCCCTCGATCCCATCCCGGAGCGGGATTTCGTGCGCCATCGCCGCTATCGCCGCGTGCGCCTGCCGCGCGCTGTTCCAGCCACCATCACTTCCGCGCGCGGAAAATTCACATCCGCCATCAGCGTACTCAGCCTCGACGGCGGCTTGCTCAGCGGCGATATCCAAATTCCAGTCGGCACCGAAGCCACCCTGAAAATTCCCGCCGGCCTGCGCTCCATCAGCATGCAAGCGGTCGTGCGCTTCGTCCGCTCCCAGCAAGCCGGCTTCGAAATGATGGGCATCAACCTCGAAGATCGCGCGAAGCTACGCCGCCTGCTGATTTCTCTAGGTGGCCCGGAACCCGCGGCGCGCCCCACTATAATCACCCACGACGACTAAGCTTCTTTCTTCGCACCTCTCCACTCGGTTCACTGTTAGATTTAAACGTAGAGCCGGGGCCTTCCGCGCAGCATCTCTCACAATGCCGATATCAAGACGCTTATGCAGCGGTGGCTAGGGTTCTTGTGTTGGGTGACGTGGTGTACGATGGTCGCGCATATTTTGCGCCCGATTTTTGAGGGGTCACACGTCCCGTCCATGATCGTCGAAGGCTACTTTCGCATTCTCAGCTTCTATGATGTCGCCGAAGCCATCGAAATGGAGAGCTTGCGTGGCGCTCTCGGGCCGGAAGCGGCTCCGCAGCCACCCAGCTTCGCTCATCGCAGCCCGGAATATGCGCAGGCACAGCGTGCCCCCATTGTTGAATCAGCCGGCCCGATTGCGCTTCCGACCGGCGAGAAACTGGACGCTCGAATCAAGTATTACTGGTTCGGCGTCGTAAGCGTTGAACTCACCACCGGCTTCGAGTCTGACTTTGATGCTCTGTCTCCGCAATCCTATCGCTGGATGAACGCGCCGGAAGTGGAGGAAGCCGCGGAACAATTATTGCGGAGCCGCTTGGATCGTTGTCGCCCTTGCCTGATTAAACCGTCACCAAAATGGCTGGATGAAGATTACCTCGTCATCGACATTGAATCGGCGCGGCACCCCGACGGCCGCTCGGCGACCGCCGCCGAAATGCTGCAATGTCATGCCGATCTGATCACACAACTCGTGCGCGGCGAACTCGTCCCGCTGTCCTCTGCCGAGCGCGAAGAGATCGTGCGCTCCGCTTTGTCTTACTATCCCAACGACCTGGTTGTCGTGGGCTGGGCCGCGGCGCTTGTGTACGACAAACCCGAAGCTACGCCGGCTGTGATCGATCTTCTGGAGTACGCGAACACCCAATTGCTGGAATTTCGTTACTACGACGAGCTCCTGACCCGCTTGCTTTCTAACGTGTATAGTTCTCTCGAGGGGCACGAAAGCTTTTGGTCTCGCTGGCGATTGGCTCGGCGCGCCGGCCGTTTGAATCGACTCCGCCTGGACATCATGGACCTCGCGGAACGGACTGAATACGCCGTGAAATTTATCAGCGACACCTACTACGCGCGGGTTTACGGCGTCAGCTCGGCAAAAATCGGAGTGAACGATTACAAAACTTTGGTAGCCGAGAAATTAAAAACTGCAGGCGAGCTTTACGAATTCATGGTCGCTCAATTCAACGAGCGCCGCATGTTCGCCCTGGAAGTGGTGGTAGCCGTCCTGGTCCTGCTCGACGTAATCCTCTTGCTGCGCGGCCGATGATTCGGACCAGACCCTATACGGAAATAACCGGATCGTGGTACTAGCACGTCCACAGCACACACATCCTTGAATTTCCTCTGAGCGCATGCTAGCGTTCCCCGTGGCTAATTTAGCGAACGTTCGAACGAGTCACCGAGGGGCGACAGCCCCCCTCCTCTATCCAAGTGCGCTCGTGAAGTTGCCGGTTATGTTGGCCCAGCGACGGCTCGAATCATCTTTCAATCGTGCATTTTTGAGCCTCCAGTCGTCAGAATTTAATCGCCAAATTCGTGAAGTAAAGCGTCGCGTAACTTACAGAAAATACACACCCGCGATCCGGTCAAATCGCCAAAAAATCCAAAATTCTACGCGCGAGCTTTCTCCTCTACTTCATCCTTCCGAATCTCGTCGTCCCGTTCACTCGCCCCGAGGACAGACCTAAATTGTCACTCCAGGATTCGTGGGGACACGCCAAACTCAAATGCCCTAGCCTCGGTCTGCGGGTGGCTCTCGCATCGCTGGCCGTCCTGGTCGGCGGTTGCGCCGTCAGTCAGAAAACGGTCGTGAAGCCAGCCAACGCTCCTGCCAAGCTCCTCACCGCCGGCAAGGATGACCTCTTAGGGCGCTATAATCAGCAGGCTCAATCCATCACGTCAGTGAACGCGGGCGTCAGCATGAAACTTACCGCCGGCTCCGCGTACTCCGGAGTGATCGAGCAATATCACGAGGTCAACGGATTTGTTCTGGCGGCCAAGCCCGCCAACATACGGGTGATAGGACAGGCTCCGGTGGTTGCCAAGAATATTTTTGACATGGTCAGCAATGGCGAGAAATTTGATATATACATCCCGTCGAAGAACGAATTTATCGAAGGCCCGGACAATTTGACGCGCCAAGCGTCCAAACCCATCGAGAATCTTCGGCCGCAACATTTGATTGACGCCCTGCTGTGGGAGCCGATTCCAGCCGGAGCGCCTGTGTTATTCGAGGAAGCCAGCGAAGGCGCCAGTCATTTTTACATCCTGACAGCGATCCGCGCCGCATCCGGAGAAGACGCAACCAATGGCAGCGCGACGGGTTCATCCGACTGGGAAATATCGCGCAAAATCTGGTTCGACCGCACGAACCTGCGGATAGTTAGAATCGAAAATTTTACCTCCGGCGGGAAAGTGGCTTCAGACGTTCACTATTCGAATTGGCTCTCGGTCGGCGTGTCGCCCCGCGACTCGCAAACATCCACTGCCGCGTCGTCCGCGGACTCGGCGATCGCTACCCTGTTTTATCCGCACCAAATCGCGATCAGCCGCCCGAGCGATGATTACCAACTCCAGATTGAAATCAAAAAGCTCGCGGTCAATGAACCCATCTCCGCCGATCGCTTCGTATTAGCTCAGCCCGCGGGAACTAAATTGATACATCCGGACGAAAATACTACTGAGGCGCCCAAGCCATGATCCGCTACATGATCGTGCAAAACGTGCTGCACCGCCCTCTCCGTACGCTAATCACAGCGATCGCCGTCGCAGTGGAAGTAGCCATGGTCATTATGGTTGTAGGCTTAACCAGCGGATTGCTTTTAGAGAATGCCAAGCGGGTGGAAGGCGTGGGCGCCGATATTATGGTTCAGCCGCCCTCCGCCTCGGTTTTTTTGGCCTTTAGTGGCGCGCCCATGCCTATCGCCATAGGCGACAAATTAAAACAATTGGATTATGTGCAAGCTGTCGCGCCGGTTCTGGTCCAGTTCAATTCCGTCAACGGTCTCGATGTGGTTTTCGGGATTGATCCATTAACCTTCGGGCAGGTCTCAAATGGATTTGTATTTCACTCCGGACATGACCTGCAAAATCCAAACGACATCCTGGTCGACGATATTTACGCGAAAGCCAAAAAGGTCAAGACCGGCCAGAGCATGCACATCCTGGACCATGATTTTCACGTAGCCGGAATCGTAGAGCACGGGAAAGGGGCACGCCTCTTTGTTTTTATTTCCACGCTGCAGGAAATGGCTGGAGCGCACGACAAAGCCTCCATCTTTTATATCAAGTGCGATCGCACCGACCACACCCCTGCGGTAATGGACGAGGTGCGCCAGCTTCTGCCTCGTTATGAAGTTCGTCCGCTGAAGGACTTCATTTCGCTGATGACCTCTTCGAACCTGCCGGGCCTCGGAGCGTTTATCAGTGTGATGATTGGCATTGCCGTAGTCATCGGATTTCTCGTAATTTTTCTTTCTATGTACACCACCGTGATCGAGCGCACACGCGAGATCGGCGTTTTGAAATCCCTGGGCGCTTCCAAGGGCTACATCGTCCGAGTCATCCTCAGCGAAACCACCCTGCTCTGTCTGGTCGGGGCCATTGTCGGAATAGGCTTGAGTTTTCTGTTGCGGACCATTTTCATCCGCCTGTTCCCGGCGCTAAGCATACTGATCACGGCGAACTGGATCCTGCGCGCTTCCGCTATTGCGATTTTGGGTGGGCTCCTGGGTGCCTGCTACCCGGCGTGGATCGCCAGCCGCAAAGACCCGGTCGAAGCCCTGGCCTACGAATAAACCCACCAGATGAATTTCGCCAAATCGACATACTTACTAGGAAGAAATGGCGAACGCGACTAGAATATTTCCGTCCACAGGAGTGTTGCCACGCGCACGGGAGCGAGCGTTGGAACCGATTCTCAAAACAGAAGATTTGTGGAAAGTTTATCGTTCGGGCAAGTTGGAAGTTCCCGCTCTCCGTGGCGTCAACATGGAAGTTTATCCCGGAGAATTTGTCTCCATCATGGGCCCCTCCGGCTGCGGTAAATCCACCATGTTGCATGTAATCGGCGGCCTGGCGCAGGCCACCCGCGGCCGGGTTCTTCTGGATGGCAACGATCTCACGACCATGACCGACGCGGCCCGCACACTGTTGAGGCGGCACAAAGTTGGATTTGTCTTTCAGAAATTCAATCTGCTGCCCACGCTCGACGCTTACCACAATATCGCCCTCGCCCAACATATTCATGGCAACGGCTTCGATCCGCACCGCTTCGAAGTGGTGGCCAAACTTCTCGGCCTCAGCGAGCGGCTAACGCACAAGCCCTCCGAGCTTTCCGGCGGAGAGCAGCAGCGCGTCGCGCTTGCTCGCGCAATCGTCAGCGAGCCGAAAATCGTTCTGGCCGATGAGCCCACTGGAAATCTAGATACCAAGAGTTCGGACGCGGTTCTAGGCCTGCTGCGCGAGTTGAACAAAGATTTGGGACAGACCATCGTGATGATCACCCACAACCCCGATGCCGCCGCTTACGGAAATCGCGTGCTGCACATGCGCGACGGACAGGTTGTGGACGGTTCCGCAGTTCACTAACATGCGCAGAGTGTGGCATGGAGTCGTTCGCACGATTTTCTGGTCCTTCGAGCGCGGAAGTTGGCCTTACGACCTGATGGTCATCGCCATCGTGCTTTTTGTTCTGCTCACGCCGCGCAGCCTGTTTCACGATCAGCCGCAAACAACGGCGCAGGCCAGCTCCGACGTTCAGCTTCTCTCCGAAGACGGCGCCACGCAAACGCGCACCTACCGCTTGGACGCCACAATGTTGCAACCGCAGAAGCGCGCCAAAGAACCTACCCCGGAACTGGAACGCGAAACTCACGACATCCTCAGCCGCACCGTCGGCGATTTGAAGGAACGCACTTTCCAGGTGAAACGCATCGACCCCGTACGCGCCGGCGACGGCTCGATCGCCTATTACGACATTACGGTGCAGCCCGACTTCAGGTAAACGATTCAGCGGCAGTTTTTTGGAACACCGGAACTTCTCCAATTGCGGGCGCATCTAACTCAATGTGTTATTATGGCGCGGTTTTGCGGGGAATACGCGGAGCAGTGGGGGACCTTTGAAGGCCAGCCGATTCAGGATTTTTGCGCTTGCTTTACTTGCCATTACTATAATTTGCTCCGGCGCATGGGCTCAGAACCATGGGGCTTGGACGCTGGAGACGGTGTTGCGTCAGCTCGACGCGCAAGCCAAGACATTTCGCAGTCTATCGGCAGATGTAGAACGCACGAAGGTCACTGTGGTGGTGAATGACCACTCTACTGAAACCGGCAGCTTGCTGGTGCGCGGCGACAAAATGCTGCTGCAAATGAAGGTTCCCGACGCGCGCACAATCCTGCGCACCGGTGACAATCTTTATGTATATACCCCGGGCTTGAATCGAGTGGAGGAATACAATCTAGGCAAGAACCGCACAATGGTTGATCAGTTTCTACTGCTCGGCTTCGGTACGTCGGGGAAGGAACTTCAAAAAAGCTATCTCATCACGCTGTTGGGCGAACCGATGTTGGATGAAAAGAAAACCGTCGAACTGGAGTTGACTCCGAAATCCAGCGAGGTCCGCAATCAGATTTCAAAGATACAGATCTGGTTCGATGAATCATCCTGGCTTCCGGTCCAGCAGCAATTTTATGAAACGGGTTCAGGCGATTATTTCACCGTGCGCTACTCCAAGATGGTCCGCAACCCTTCGATCGGAGAGTCGGAGTTCAAGCCTCACTGGCCCAAGAATACCGAAAAGGCGCGCCCTCAAGGTTAGCGTTCGAAAGGAACAAAGAGACTGATTGGCATTCAAGCCTTCGTGCCTTTAGCGGCCTTCGCCCCCAGCCCCATTGATTCCTGTTCAAGAAGTGCACGCTTGCGGTCAAGCCCCCAGCGGTATCCTGCCAGGTTTCCGTCTGTCCGTACCACGCGATGACATGGAACCACCACCGAAACAGGGTTGGTTGCGCAGGCGCTGGCGACCGCGCGGATAGCCTTGGGATGTCCGATGGCACGCGCAACCTCCGAATACGTGCGAGTGGCGCCGTAAGGGATCCGCTTCAACTCCTCCCAGACCCGGCGCCGAAACGCGGTGGTCTGCACGTCGATGGGCAAAGTAAGATGCGGTTCTTTGCCGCGCAAATGCGCCAGAATTTTGCTCACCCATCCCCGGAGATTTTTCGATCCGGCGCTATCGCTGTCAATTTCCGCGCCAGGGTACTCCTTGCGTAGCGCGGATTCCAGCGGACCATCCTTTTCTCCCAGATAGAGAGCGCTGATTCCGCGGTCCGTGGCGCCCACCAGCAGACGCCCGAGCGGCGAATCGACGATGGTGTAGTGAATCTGCATTCCAGCGCCTCCTTGGCGATAAGTGGCCGGCGTCATGCCGAGTTGCGAAGGCGAGCGCTCATATAAACGGCTGCTGGAGCTATATCCTGCATCGTAGAGTGCGGTAGTCACGTCGTCTCCTTTTTTCAAGCTGGATTTTAAGCGGCGCATCCGTTGGGCGTCTGCATATTGCCTCGGAGTGATACCCATTACGCGACGGAAAGCGCGCTCCAGTTGATGGGGTCCTAATCCGACACTTGCTCCCAGCGCGCTGAGGGTTAGTTTTGCCTCGCTATCGTCTTCCGATTCAGTTCGGAGCCGGGAATCAATGCTGCGGCAAACGCGAGCCACAGCTTCGGCGCGCGGATCATGTACTTGGGCAGCGCGCGGACGGCAGCGTTGGCAGGCTCGAAATCCTTTTTGCTCAGCAGCTTCCGGTAACGAGAAAAAAACCACTTGCTCGCGCCGTGGTTTGCGCGAAGCGCAAGACGGCCGACAGTAAATTCCCGTGGAACGCACAGCGTAAACGAAAGCGCCATCGGCGCCGCGATCGCGTGACTGCACAGCCCGCCAGTTTGCTTCAGCGCCCGGGCTTTCGATGTCTTGGTGCATGCGATTCTTCTTCAATTGTAGTAGCCGTTGAGCTTGGACCCACATTTCGAATTCAAAATTATCGAATCCCATTTCGAATCGCCATCCGATTCTTGCGTTCAAATTGAGATAAGCTTTCGCCTATTTTGGCTAGAACGGTTTCGGATGACCCAAGCCCGTTGCCCAGAGAGGGTTACATCATAAGACACTTTCGCCTGTACCCCCGTTGACGGCATAATAGAGGACGCGCATATTCGATTTCCACATGGGGTGGGTTCGGTAACGCTTGGGGGAGACTGCTATGGGGGCTGCTCCGCAAAGGAACAGACAGCAGTTAGCTACGCCGCTACGCATCGTTGAAACTCAGCCTTTGACGACGTCGGTGCCCGCATTAGGTAAACCCGGGCCACGCCGCTTCGCCCGCATTCCAACACACGCCATCGGCGTTGCCACTGAACGCCGCAGAGCGCCGCGTGCTTCGCTTTCGCTGCCGCTTCGCTTGATTCGAGTGGGGGGAACCGAGGAACCCGTTCCGGTCACGCTCGTTACGAGGAATATCAGTTCCAGCGGGATTTATTTTCTGGCTCCGCGTAAATTTGAGCCGGGAACCGCCATCGAATTGGAAGTGGCGCTGGTTGAACGTCCGTCAGGCCAGGGAAGTGTGCAGATGTGCACGGCAGCCCACATTATTCGCGCGGAAGAAGTGGATGAGCCCGGCTGGCACGGCTACGCCGCGACCTTCGATGACTTCGCGCTGCGACGCGACGACGTGCTGCCGCCGCGCTACCAAGCCAGTTAAATCCGGGCATCCCTAAATCGTAAGGCCACAACAAGGGCCGCCTTCGCTTGCCCGTTTTCGGGGCTACTGCTACACTGTCTCGGCAAGAGCTACTGCTGCTCCTGCCATACTTCCTAAAAAAGGTTTATCCATGTCCGGACATTCAAAGTGGGCCACAATTAAACATAAGAAGGCTGCTACGGACGCCCGCCGCGGCAAGGTTTTCACCAAAATAATCCGGGAATTGACGATCGCGGCGCGTACCGGTGGAGCGGATCCGGACACCAATCCGCGCCTGCGCACAGCCATTCTTACGGCCAAGGGCGAAAATATGCCCAATGACAATATCGAGCGCGCGATTCAGCGCGGGGCCGGCAATCTGGAAGGCGAGATGCTGGACGAAGTGACGTTCGAGGGTTACGGACCGGGCGGCGTCGGTATACTCGTTCAAGTGGTGACCAGCAACCGCAATCGGATCGTCAGCGAAATTCGACATATGCTTTCGAAAAATGGCGGGAACATGGCGGAAACCGGCGCGGTGGGCTGGATG
Organism: Candidatus Acidiferrales bacterium; assembly: GCA_050012395.1. Lineage (GTDB taxonomy): Bacteria > Acidobacteriota > Terriglobia > Acidiferrales > UBA7541 > Palsa-295. The sequence continues at coordinate 23,490 of JBEKHG010000020.1, read as the reverse complement.
TTCGAACGCAAGGGCGACATCGTGGTTCCGAAAGAAGCTGCGGACGAAGACAAAATGATGGGCATCGTGCTGGACGCCGGCGCTGAGGACTTGCGCGACGATGGCGCAGCGTGGGAAGTAACTACTCCTCCGGAAGCGATGGAAAAAGTCCGCGAGGCGCTCACTGCGGCGGGAATCAAGCCTTCCTCAGCGGAGGTTGGCTTCGTGCCGAAAAATTATGTGAAGCTTACCGGCGCGCAAGCGCAGCAGATGGTTCGCATGATGGAAGCGTTGGAAGATCACGACGACGTGCAGCACGTTTACGCGAACTTCGATATCGACGAGAAGGAAATCCAGGCTGCTGTAGCCGGCTAGTTCCCTTCGCGTCGCGCAGCACGAAAAAACACTAGCCTTCATTTTAGGCCCGCACGTACACTTGTGCCGGCTGCCATGCATCGAACTCCTGTTCCTAGATCGAAAACGATCTCGCGCGGATTGCGTGTCCTCGGTGTGGACCCGGCACTTGCCGGCGCAACCGGCTACGGCATTATTGAGTTCGTGGGCTCGACGCCGAGTCTGATACGTTTCGGTTCGTTCAAACTTCCTGCACGCGCAACACTTGCCGCGCGTCTGTACGAAATCCATTCGCTGATAGCGCAGTTGGTTGCTGAGTTCACACCTGACGCCGTAGCGGTGGAATCTGTTTTCACTGCGCTGAACGTCAAGACTGCTCTGAAGCTCGCGGAAGTTCGCGGGGTGGTGCTGCTCGCGGCGGCGCAAGCTTCCGTTCCCGCGCACAGCTATTCTCCTCGGGAAGTGAAATGCAGTGTGGCGGGATACGGAGCTGCATCCAAACTGCAAATGCAACAAATGGTGACTTCCGCGCTGGGCCTGAAGGAAATTCCGGAACCCGCGGATGCCGCCGATGCGCTGGCCGTGGCGCTGTGCCATGCCCATCTTGCGCGGGCTCGCGGGCGCATGCAAATTGCCATGGCGGTGACGCCTGGCACAATCGCGTCGCCAGGAAAGATTCGCGCGGCGCAAATCCGCTCGCGCAACCAGGTCCGCGCCGCCCACGTCTTTCAACCGTGATAGCATCGCTGTCGATGATTCGAGTTTCCCATGATCGTCTTAGAGCGTGTGTTCGTGGGGTTCTTTTCGCGATCCTTATTGTTTCATTTGGATTCGTGGCTCCTCTCTTTGCGTGTATGGCGGCGACCGAAACCAGCGCAACGGCAATCATCGCAATTCCCGACAGCGCTACAATTACGTACCGAAAGATTTTTAAATCCAGTTATCCCGAGTTTGCGGAGATCAAGCTGAACCAGAGCGGGCACGGCACCTTCGATATTCGTCAACTCGATGAAGAACCCAATCCTCAGCCCTTTGAAGTGAATGCTGCGCTCGCGGAAAGGATTTTTGCGCTAGCCGCGAAGTTGCACAATTTTCAGGGCGTGGATTTGGATATTCACCGGCGCATTGCAAACCTGGGTGAAAAAACTTTCCGCTACGATAAGGGTAGCGAGACGCACGAAGTGAAGTTCAACTACACGCTCGACGATTCCGCGAGTCAGTTGATGGCGATCTTTGAGGGGTTGGCGCGGCAGGCCACCGACCTTTCCGACCTGGAGCGCACCATGCGCTACGACCGCTTGGGCGTGAACGACGTGCTGCAGCAGATCGAGCAGGATTACAACAACAAGCTGTTTCCGGAGCCCGAGAGATTATTGGGAGCGCTCGATCAGGTTGCTGCCGACAGTAAGTTTATCGACATTGCGCGCCAACGCGCGCGCAACCTCGCCGCAAAAATACGAGCATCGCATTAGCATGGGCCGCGAATTCCGCTTGTAAAAACATTGCCATTTCCCAAACCGGGATAAGTCTTTGGTTATGTGTGCGGCAAGACAACGCCTGTTCCCATAGACAGGTTGACACTTTTTATAATTTGTCGCTATGCTGAATTGATTCCTTGTTCACAACGTCCGGCATCCCGAATGGACGTATCTCGCATCTGAATTAACCGAGCCAATGACAACCCAAAAAAGATTTGCTATCCAGTGTGCTGCGCTCTTCACTCTACTTTCGATCCCCGCGCTGCAAGCCTTCGCGCAAAATAACGATGTGCAACCGCGCATCACGCAAGCGGTGGACGAAACCAAACTAACTTTATTGAAGGGGAATACGTTTCCGCTGGCGCGCCCCGAATATGACCAGGGCGCGGCACCGCCAAGCCAGATGATGGAGACCATGATGCTTGGGCTCAAGCGCAGTCCACAGCAGGAAGCTGCCCTGGAGAAGTTAATGGCTGAGCAGATGGATAAGTCTTCGCCCAGCTTTCACAAGTGGCTCACGCCGGTTGAGTTCGGCAAGCAATTCGGCCCATCGGACCAGGACATTAAGGTCGTGACGTCGTGGCTCGAGTCTCAAGGATTCCAGTCAGTTGAAGTAGCGAACGGCCGCACGGTAATTGAGTTCGACGGCAATGTGGGCCAGGTGCAAGCGGCTTTTCACACCGTCATCCACAATTATCTCGTGAATGGCAAAGAGCACTATGCAAACGCGACGGATCCTTCCATCCCCACGGCGCTCACACCGGTCGTAACGGGCGTGGCCTCATTGCATAACTTTCACAAGAAACCGATGTATCGAGTGGCGCGTTCGAGGGCATCCGCCATAAACGGATCGCCAAGTCCGTCCTACACGTTCGCGGGTGGATGTGACGTTGAAAACGGAAATAACGACAATAACTGTTATGGCTTGGGTCCAACCGATTTTGCGACTATTTACGATGTCACTCCGCTCTGGAATGCGGGCGTCGACGGCACCGGACAAAACATCGCGATTATTGGGCAGAGCGACGTCGATATGAAGGATATTAGTAGTTTCCGAAGCGTCTTTGGCTTGCCGGCCAATGCGCCCGTTAAGGTTTTAGCTGGCACTGATCCGGGAATTCAAGAAGCATCCGGAGACGAAACGGAATCCGATCTGGACTTAGAGTGGGCCGGGGCAGTAGCGAAAGGGGCCACGCTTCAGTTCGTCGTTTCTCAGTCGGTGGACACATCGGCCCAATACGCCGTTGATCATACTCCGCTCGTTGCGACAGTGTTAAGTGAGAGCTATGGCTTGTGTGAGCTTCAAATCGGCACGACCGAGAACGGAATAATTAACTCTAGATGGCAACAGGCAGCCACAGAGGGGATAACGGCCGTTATCGCCACTGGCGATGCCGGATCAGCCGCTTGCGATATTACACCTGGTAACGCTACACCTCCGAACCCTGTGGTGGCGGCTCAGAATGGCTTGCAGGTTAGCGGATTAGCTTCTACGCCATATAACGTTGCTGTAGGTGGTACCGATTTCAACGATTTCACCAATCCTGGAACTTATTGGAACTCCACGAACGCGCCGGGTACGTTGGCTTCTGCCAAGTCTTATATTCCTGAAATCACCTGGAACAGTACATGCAGCAGCACGCAACTGCTGCAAGGAGGCGCCACCGAAGAATCTGACTGCAACGACACGGCTGACTTCGGTTCCATACAATGGACGGTAGCTGGCAGCGGCGGAATGAGCAACTGTACGACTTCCGACGGCGAAACTCCGGGGAGTTGCGCTGGGGGCTATGCCAAGCCATCTTGGCAAGTAGCCACCGGGGTGCCTAGCGACGGGAAACGCGATATACCGGACGTCTCCCTATTTGCCGGTAACGGATTCAACGGCAACTTCTACATGGTATGCGCGGCAGATCAAACGGGTGGAAATTACTGCAACGCAAACAATTTCAACGATTTCTATCCGCTGGGCGGCACGTCGGGTTCGACTCCGGCTTTCGCAGCGATTATGGCCCTGGTGAACCAGAAGACTGCATCTGCGGGTGGCCAGGGCAACGCGAATATGGTTCTCTATCCCATGGCAAGTTCGCAGCCCGGAGCATTTCATGACGTTACTACCGGAACCATCGCTGTTCTCTGCACCGGGGGTTCCCCAAACTGTAATAAAACAGTCTCCTCGGACACCTACGGAATTTTGACGGGATATAACGCGGCTCCTGGCTACGATTTGGCGACTGGTCTGGGCTCCGTGGATGCCGCTAATTTGGTGAATAATTGGGGTGCGGATTCCACTTCGCCGAACTTCAATCTTTCCTTCAGCGACAGCGCTATCACGATATCCAGTCCGGGCGGTTCCGGCTCCACGTCCGTCTTGGTGAATGCCACGAATGGTTTCAGCGGTACTGTCACGTTTTCATGCTCCAATTTGCCGACTGAGAGCTCCTGCGGCTTTAGTCCAACTTCGGTCACCGCGAGTGGGAGTACAACAGTTACGATTACGACCACCGCTCCGAGCATGCTGACGCCATCGCGTCGTCCGACAGCTTTCAATGCGGGTCCGAAAGCGTTTGAGCTTTGTTTAGTCGCTATCGGAATGTTGTGGATGTTCATCCAGGTCAAGCGGTGTCGATGGAGCTCGGTCGCCACAGCATTGGCTGTTTTTTGCCTGCTGGGAGCGGCGGCTTGCGGAGGCGGCGGTAGTGGCGGTTCAAGCGGCGGGACCACACCGGTGCAAAATCAACAAGTCACAATCACCGCAACCGATGGAACCACTACGCACAGTGCCACTCTGAGCGTTACGGTCAATTAAATCGAAAGGCTACGCCGGTCTAACGCACGATGAGGCCGGCGTAACCTACTACTTCTTCGCGGTCGCCTGTAATATCTCCGGAAGTTGCATAGCGCACCAATTCAGCTTGCTCTGCGCCTAAATCGCGCATGGCGATTAGCATCGCCACGGTCGCAGCGACGCCGCACATCGTGATGTCCTCTGACCTCACCGAGTCGTACAGACCGCGCGGATCGAGTTCTAAAATGCGATCGATTGCCTTCTGGTCTTTTGCGCGCGTGATTGCATCGCTTTCGTAATGATTCATGTCCGTGCTTGCGATTAGAAGAACGGCATCGTTTTGCGCCGCTATCACCTTCGCCGCAGCATGACCTAATGCTTCCAGTTCCTGATATCGGTGTGTGGCGAGCACTACAGGAACGAATCGTAGATTTGAGTTGAGCTGCTGCAGAAATGGAATTTGCACCTCGATCGAATGCTCGCGCTGATGCGCCACGCGGTCTTCGCGCAGTTGTGCGCACGCTTGCTTCAGTTGTGCGGCCAGCTCCGTGTCGATCCGCGCGTCACCTAGCGGAGTGTGCCAGCTCCCCTCTGAAATTATGGCCATAGCCTCGCCGCCCGGGAAATGGCGCGGGCCTAGAAGGATGCAACGAGCAGGGATTTCGATCGCCGAATAAACCGCTCCGGCCACGTGCCCGGAATACATGTATCCGGCATGCGGCACTATGCATCCACGCACGGTGGATTTTTGGTTTTTGCCAGCGGCGTATTGCTGGATTTCCAGGGCGAGTTCCTTGGGGTCTGAGGGATAGAAGCGGCCGGAAACTGCGGGAGGACGAATCATAGAGTTGATCGGCACCGCGGAATATTATGCAGTAAAAGCCAGGTCAGAAGCAGGTTGGGGCCAACGACTAGACGGCTAGATAGCCTTCGACGGTTTGCCCTTTATGTCGAGGGCTTCGGAACCGCCAGCCATCCAGAGAATCTTGATGGCGTCTCCAGTCTGGTAGCCGCCTTCATCGAGAATCTTGCTCATTTTCTTCTGCGCCTTGTCGGCATAGGTAAACGTGTGAACGTTCATCTGATTCGCTTGCTCACGCACCATCAGCGTGTGGTTATCGGCGTGGATAAATTGCGCTTTGAGCCAGACAGGTTTCTGCGTCTTTTTCTTCACCACGATGGGAGAGCTGCTGCTCATCTGCGCGCGCGCCACAGGAACCGCGGCTGACAAACATCCGCCAAGAACAGCCAGCGTAAACGCAGCAATGATTTTAGAGTTCTTCATCAAAAGAAACTTTCAGCGACTTCAGGAATTTAATATCCTGCGGAGTGATTTCCACTCGCCGAGCTACGGTTTCCTCTTCCAGCGTCTCGTCGTCCACGCGGATGTGCAGAGATTCCAGAAAACGGCGGTCGAGCGAAGTCATCTTGGCGTCCTGCTCGGAGCGGCGCGCCAGCCCGATGGTGGCGTCCAACTTCAGCACAATATCGAAGCCGGCGGAACGCACACTGGAAATAGCTTCAGCGATGCGATCGGAATCCGACACACTATCGTTGATGGCGTGCCCCAGATCGCGCAATAACTGCTTCATGCGGTCATCGAGTTGCAAAGGCGCCTCCTGTAAAAGGCCCTTCCTACACCAATTCTAGGGCTGCTGCAATCACGATACAAGACCCACGTGTGATGTTGGAATCGCGAATGTTACCTGTACCCCGAGGCAGCCTCGAACTGCGCGGGATCCGAACACGCTTGCAACCGGGACAAGCTCGCTCCCAGGACACACCGCGTTGCGGCAATCTATACTAGAATTGACTTTATGGCCGCGGGCATCTACTCCGCACTTTGGAATTCATCTAAGGTCACTTGGCGCGTCTGGTGGCGTGCAGCGCGGCAATTCTTTCATGAAGCTGTTGGCGCTCTTTTCGCAACTTTTGCTCTTTACGGCGGAGTAGCAGTGTGGCGCCAGTGGCACACCCGCGTAGCAGCGTGGCTTCTGGGATTTGCCGTCGTTTATGCCATCACCATGGCCGTCTTCGCTTTCACGTCCTTCCGACGAGCGCGGCGGGTTCGCTGAGTTTTCCAATGCCTGAAGACATCAAAAAGCGCGCTGACGTTTCGGAACGCAAGCTCGCCTCTCCTTCCGGCCTTCCGATGGAAACCGTGATCACGCAAGAAAGTTTGAATGGTTGGGACCCCGAGGGCGAGCTTGGTTATCCCGGAGAATTTCCCTTCACGCGCGGCGTTTATCCCACGATGTATCGCGGCCGGCTGTGGACCACGCGGCAATACGCGGGCTTCGGCAGCGCGGTGGAGTCGAACCATCGCTATCGCTATTTGCTTTCGCGAGGACAGAACGGTCTGTCTGTCGCATTCGATCTGCCCACACAAATTGGAATGGATTCCGACCATCCGCTGGCGCTGGGAGAAGTTGGTAAGGTCGGCGTGGCGATCGATTCCCTGGAAGATATGCAAACGCTCTTCGACGCTATCCCGTTGGAACGCGTTTCCACTTCCATGACGATTAATTCCACGGCGGCGATTCTGCTGGCGCTCTATGTAGCGGTCGCCAAGCAGCAGGGCGCGAACCTGAAACGTCTGGCTGGCACAGTGCAGAACGATATTTTGAAAGAATACATCGCGCGTGGCACTTATATTTATCCGCTGCGGCCGGCCATGCGCATAGTCACGGATATTTTTGCCTGGAGCCGTCGAGAAATACCTAATTGGAATCCTATTTCGATTTCGGGGTATCACATTCGAGAAGCCGGATCCACCGATGTGCAAGAGGTCGCCTTCACGCTTGGAAACGGCATCGCGTATGTGATGGCGGCTATGGAAGCAGGTCTCGCAGTGGACGAGTTCGCGCCGCAGCTTTCCTTTTTCTTCAATTCGCACAACGAATTCCTGATGCAAATTGCCAAGTTTCGCGCGGCCCGCCGGTTATGGGCACGCACGATGCGCGAGCGTTTCGTCGCGCGCGATCCACGTTCCTGGATGCTACGCTTCCACGCGCAGACGGCAGGCTCTTCTTTAACAGCACAACAGCCGGAAAATAATATCGTTCGCGTGGCGCTTCAGAGCCTTGCGGCAGTCCTCGGCGGCTGCCAATCACTCCACGCCAACGCTTTGGATGAAGCGCTGGCGCTCCCGACAGAAGAGGCAGCATTGATTGCTTTGCGCACGCAACAAATTATTGCTCGGGAATCCGGCGTGGCCAATACGATCGACCCGGTAGCGGGATCCTTCGCCGTCGAGAAACTAACCAACGAAATCGAAACCGGCGCGCAGGATTACATTTCTAAAATTGACACGATGGGCGGAATGCTGCGCGCTATCGAAACTGGTTACGTCCAGCAGGAAATTCAGAAGTCGGCATATGAATACCAGCGAGCGGTTGATTCCGGCGAGCAAGTAGTCGTGGGCGTAAATCGGTTTCAGGCGGAGGAAGAACGCCCTATCCCGACCATGCGAATCGATCCCGAAATTGAACGTTCGCAGGTCACGCGACTGAACGATTTGCGCGCGCGTCGCGACGCCGCGAAAGTACAGAGCGCGCTTGCGGAAGTAGAACGCCGCGCTTGCGGCACCGAGAATTTGATGCCGGCGATTTTGCTGGCGGTTGAATCGTACGCCACGGTCGGTGAAGTGTCAGACGCTCTGCGCCGTGCCTTCGGCGAATATCGCGAGTCGATTGTAATTTAGCTATTGTCGCCGCGGACTATTGCTAGTCAAAAGTAAGACATTGTCTTGAAACTTATTCTTGCATCGGCTTCGCCTCGCCGCGCGGAAATCCTGCGAAACGCCGGAATTCGATTCGAGGTATGCAGTTCGGACGTCGATGAATCACGCCTGGATAACGAATCGCCCGGTGAGTATGTTCGGAGACTGGCGCTTGTGAAAGCGCTCGCGGCCGCCGACAAAAATCCGGCACTGGGCGTGGCTGCGTTAATTATCGGAGCCGATACAGTCGTAGTGGTTGATGACGATGTGCTTGGAAAACCGGCGTCGAGAGATGACGCGAAGCGCATGTTGCGCAGCGTGAGCGGGCGGGTGCATGAAGTACACACCGGTCTTGCGTTAATGCAAACCTCCGGGATGCAACAGCGGGTGGTTGAAGAGATCACGCGAGTGCATTTCGCGCATCTCAACGATCAGGAAATCGAGGACTATATCGCGACCCGCGAGCCATTTGACAAAGCGGGCGCGTACGCCATTCAAGGTATTGGCGGGCGATTCGTAAATCGTGTGGAAGGCTGTTATTTCAATGTCATGGGCCTGCCGCTTGCGAGATTGTGGAGTTTGCTCCGCGACTTCGGATTAGAGAATTCGGCCGAAAATCAGAACAATACAAAATAAAAACGGCGGCCCCAAGCCGCCGTGCGTACCTTCATCGGCCTAAAAAATTACTTTTTGTCTTCGCCCAGAGGAGGGGGCGCCGGGGTTACAGTTGGCGGATTTGCCGGCGGAGCGGGTGGCGGCGGAGTCTGCGTGTTAGCGTGCATGCCTTCCTTAAAATTGCGGATGCCCTCGCCAAGTCCGCGCATCACTTCAGGAATTTTCTTTCCTCCGAACAGGAGGACGATGATCGCCAAAACGATCAACCAATGGATTGGGCTAAATTCTCCCATGTTTACCTGCCTTCCCGAGTGCGCCGGGTTAACGAAAGGCGCTTTGAGAGTCCGGGTGTCAACTCAAAGTATAACACGCTCGTCGCCGACCCGGCGCGTCAAGTGTTCTCGATCGAGATACTCAAGCAGTGGAATTGCGTATTTCCGAGACACGCCGGTAAGTTCTTTGAATGCGCCAATAGGAAGCCTGGGGCCGCGTTCCTTGCGATACTTGGCGAGCGCTTCGCGCAATTGTGTGACCGCCATCTGATGAAAAACGAGGTCATCCGCTATTTTTAGCAGCACTTTTTCGCGCAGCAGAATCTGCAGAATTTTTTGAGCGCGCCGTGATTCCACAGGCAACTTAGCCAGAACGACGGCAAAGCTCGGAACTGTAAGACCGGCAGCCGCAAATTCCTGCTCGATAAGGTCTTTGGCGCGCGCTTCTTCCGGCAACAGGGCAATTTCTCGTCCGGCTCGTTGAACCAGGTCTCCTGAAATAACAATCGCTCGTGATTTCAACAAATCATCGAGCGCCGCTTCAAAAAGTTCGGCGCGAGGTTTTCCCGCGCGACCGTGGAGCTCTTGCTTCGGCATTCCAGGCAACAGCGGATTCGCAACGTGAAAATCGTCGATCGCCTTTCGAATTGTTGTCAGCGATTCTGCAAAGGCGGGCGCCGAAACTATTGTGAAAACCGAAGATGCGCCGTCGCCAACGATTCGCAGGAGCTTTGATTGCGCAAGTTTCGTTGCCGTAGCCTGTACATCGTCTTTTATCCAGCCGGTGCGAGCGACGATTTCGGGAAGGGTTAGTCCGCGAGGCGACACTCCGGCAAGAGCAAGCAAAGTTTCTTGCTGGTTCCCACGTCCTATAATTTCAAGGAAACTTTTGACGCCATTATCATTGCGCCGGTGCCTGGCTGGGCGAGTGTCCAGCACCCGGCCTCCTCCGATCGTTGCTACTGGAGAAAGCTGCCGCAGAATAAAGCGATCTCCGGGCAGGACTAAAACCGGCTTGTCTAGTTTCATCTGAACAAAAGAAGTCTGACCTCCCGCAAGTTCCGCATTCCCATCCAGGAAAACCAGTTCGGCCACTACTTCAGCCGTCCCTTGATGCATATGAACGCGCGCACGGTTTTTTAGCGGGCGAGCAGAGGGCAGCAGAGTTACCGCTGCGTCCACACGCGAACTTGGCTCGAAAATTCCCGAAGTTGCCAGGACCATCCCGCGTTTTATTTCGCTGGAGTCGATTCCGGCTAAGTTCGCTGCTGTGCGCTGCCCGGCAACCGCTCGCTCGATTTGTTTTCCACCGGAGTGGAGGCCACGCACGCGGGTTCGCTTACGCGTGGGATAAAGCTGGACCTCGTCGCCCGAATTCAAAGCACCGGCCACGAGGGTACCGGTAACCACGGTCCCAAATCCTTTCATCGCGAAGGCGCGATCGATAGGAAGCTGCAAATGTTGCTTTTCGTTTCGCAGCGGAACCGCATTTGCAGATCGCAGTAGCTCCTGTTTGAGACCATTTATTCCTGCGCCGCTGCGCGCGCTAACCGGGACGATCGGAGCGCCTTCGAGAAATGAATTGCGAACAAATTCTTCAATTTCGAGGCGCACGGCATCCAGTACGTCGGAACTGACTTTGTCGGATTTCGTGATTGCTATAATTCCGCGAGAGACGCCCAGCAAGCGGCAAATATCGAAGTGTTCGCGAGTTTGCGGCTTGATCGATTCATCGGCGGCGATGACGAAAAGCACCAAGTCAATGCCGCCCACGCCGGCAAGCATATTGCGAACGAATTTCTCGTGACCGGGGACGTCAACAAACCCAAAGCGAATGCCATCGAGATTCAGGAAGGCAAAGCCGAGGTCAATCGTGATGCCGCGGCGCTTTTCTTCTTCCAGGCGGTCAGGATTGGTCCCGGTGAGAGCCTCGACCAGGGTGGATTTGCCATGGTCGATATGCCCGGCGGTGCCAACGATCACATGTTTGACGTCTTCCATGGGGAGAATGCAATTTGTCCAGTGATGCTAGCGAAGGCAGCGACGGCCGGTCAAATGACTGAGTACAAAAACGCCATCGGACCGGCTACCGCGAATCATGTAAGGAACTACTCAGCCTTTTCTTGAAGCGGCGGCGCGGTGGTGGAGCCTTTGAACCGCGGCTTGCCTAGTTTTGCGATCCAGATTCCAGTGTTGATGTCATTGTAGTAGATCAAACCATTCGCCGGTTGCGCTCCCCAGGAAAACGGCAAATTTGCGCGATAGCCGGCGGGGTCGCCTGTCCATATGCGGGCGATCTCGCGTCCTTGCTGGTAGAGATTTCCGCGCAGCTCGCCGGAAATATCGAGAACGCGTCCGCCGCCGGCATAGTCACCGATGAACAACATATCGTTGTCGGCCCAGAAATTATGGATGCCGCCCTCGGGGACTTCGTAAATCGCCACTTCGCGTGGATGCTCGATATCTGTAATGTCCATCACATGGCAAATCCCGCGAACAGGGATCCGTTCTTTGCTATCTATATCGAACTGCGCAGGGAAAACTTCGTCGCCTACAAAGACATAATTCTTATAGCGAAATGTCGTGTGCGTTCCAGCAAGCCAACCGTTGCCATAAAGTTCGTAATGATTGAATTTGTATTGCGAGACAAGCTGCGGATGCTCAGGGCTGCCGCCCTTCATGCCATTTCCAACGTCGAGGATGATCAGTCCGTCGCGCCAGTAAGCCAGGTAAGCGAGGCCATCCTTAACGGACAAATCATGAAGATAGCGTCCACTGGACATGGGCCCCATGGGCCCGGCGATAGACGCAGCCGTTGCATTCTCCACCTGCCAACGCGCCACTTCTTTGGGATGCTGGGTATCTTGAAAGTCGATCACGCGCAACGAGCCAGTTGCGTCGTCCGTAATGTAAACGTAGTGTGTGTTTATAAATGCGCTGTGTACGCCCCCGGTAACGGTCTCGGTGTACTCGGAGAGAACTTTCAAATGCGCGGGATCGGACGGATCAAATAGCACGATTCCGTTTTTGCGGGTGGAGGCTCCCTCTCGCGTGAAGACTCCCACTCTTTCGTCGGGCGTGGTGCTGACGTCGTTTATTAGCCGCGCATCAGCTTTGAGGGAATCCAGCGCCTTTGGTTTCGAGGGCTCGCTGACGTCGTAGTCGTAAATTCTGTCGGCGATGGTCGCAACGTACAAGTGGTTCCCCACAATCCACTCTTCCGAAGTTTGGATCGGTTTCCCATCCGAACCATTTGTCGGAATGTGCGCGACCACGTCGATTTCGCGTTCCACGTTTCGCGGCGTTACCGTAATTGACGCTTCTGCGTAATGCGATCCCACAGACGCGGTCACTTTGTACGTGCCAGGAGCCACAGCCACGAATGCGCCGTCTGGATAAATCGTGGCGTTGGCTCCGCCCACAGTCCAACTCGTGAAAACATCTTTTACCGGCGCGCCCTTTGTACCCTGCGTTGCGGCCATGAAATGAACTACATCCCCTGTTTTGGCGTTTGTAGTTTCTGGTTCGATTCCGATCTTTTGAATAGAGTCAGCGACCACCCGCAAGCTGATTTCGGCGTTCGCCGGACCGGCCGTGGCCACTAGCGTCGCGGTGCCAGCGGACTTCGCGGTCACCATGCCCGATTCATCCACCTGAGCAACAGCGGGCGATTTCGAGGTCCAATGGGTCGGCGTGTCAGTGCGTGGGTCGCCATTCGAAGAACGCGCCGTTGAGGAAAGCACGATGGTGCTGCCTACCACCAGCGCCTGCGTTACAGGGGCGATATCAATATTCGCAACGGGAGGCGCGACGACGGTCACATGTGCAAATCCGGGCTTGCCTGCCACGACGGCGCCCACCGTCACTTCGCCCGGTTGATGAAATACCACCACGCCTTCTTTATCAGCGCCCGCCACATCGAACGGCGCAGCGAACCAAATCATGGGCTTCGCAGACAGCGCGTTTCCAGCAGCATCTTTTGCGACGGCGCTAAATTTGACCTTGTCCCCGACATTTGCCTGAATATTTGTCGGAGTCACTTCAACTGTTTGCGCTTTCGGAGGCATCGGAGGAGCGCCAACTTCCTGCGCTCTAATCGTTGGCACAAAAGCCAGCGCGATGCCCACTATTAGTGCCGCCGTCTTCAATCCAATCCGCATTTGAGCTCCCTTCACTATCTGGATGTTCGGCAGAGAAGTTGTACCGAGAGGCGCAATTTGTCAATAGCGGGGGAACGGGGAGAGAGAAAACTTAGCGGGATTGCTGCAAAGCCGAATTCATCTCGGCTACGATGTCCGAAACGGCAGACTTCGGATTGGGAGCGGCGGTGATCGGTCGCCCGACTACCAAATAGTCTGCTCCCGCTCGAACGGCTTCTGCCGGAGTTGCTATTCGCGATTGATCGTTTGCGGCGCCACTGCGCGGTCGCACACCCGGTATGAGGATGACGAATTCGGGACCGCAGGCGCGACGAATAGCGCGAGCTTCGTGCGCGGAACAAACCGCGCCGTCCATTCCAGCTTTCTTGGCCAAACGAGCGAGCGCGACGGCGCAACTTTCGATTGGGCCGGACATGCCAATTTCTCGCAAGGTCTCTTCGTCGAAGCTCGTCAATACAGTAACCGCGAGCAGCTTCGGCCGATCTTTGCGGTCCCCGGCCGCTTCGCGCGCAGCTTGCATGACGGCCGTACCGCCAGATGCATGGAGTGTGAGCAGACGTACATGCGGAAGCCTAACCGCGCCCGAAACCGCCTTCGCCACAGTATTCGGTATGTCGTGAAATTTCAGGTCGAGGAAAATCTGGGCGCCTGCGTCCGCGAGCTTCCTGACCACTCGCGGACCCTCGGCTGTGAAGAGTTGACTACCAACTTTGAACAGTCCAACTGTGCGGCGAAGCTTCCGCACTAAAGCGGAGGCAGACTGAAGATTATCTACGTCCAGGGCGACGATCAGTCTTCGTGATGGATCGGTTCCGGCCGTGTAGGCACCTTGAGCAGCTCGAGGCGCACTTTTGCAACCCCGCGCTGGTCAAATCCTAACCTACGAGCCACCTCATAGGAAACGTCCAATTCGCGTCCCTCAACATAAGGTCCGCGGTCATTGATACGGACGATCTGGCTACGGTGGTTACGTGGGTTCACGACTCGTACAATGGAACCTAAGGGAAGGGTGGGGTGAGCGGCGGTCTCGCCGTACATGTCATATTTCTCGCCAGTGGCGGTGGGCTGGCCGTCGAAATCCTCGCCGTACCAGCTGGTGGTGCATTCCCAGACCGCAAGAGGCTTTAGGCTAGAAGCATTGCCGGAGGACGCTTTCTTCGGGTACACAGCTACTTGAGGCGGGTTGCTCGGCTTTCCGGCAGTCGTGGGGTTCACCGACGGAGTGAACGCAAGCAGACCCAATCCTAAGAACACCGATTCGAGCACTACGAAAATTTTTGCTTTCATGATCTCCTAACCTTAGTTGTATCAGTAAATTGTACTATTTCGAGCCTGCCTCAGCAACCTCTATGCCGCCCCGTAACTTGCTGATTTCAGGGACTCTATTGTCCTCACACCACCTTTCTAATCCGGTAACCAGCTTTTCTGTGGCCCGTGGGTCCACGAAGCTGGCAGTGCCTACTTCCACCGCTGACGCACCTGCTAAGATATATTCGACTATATCGGTCGGGCTCTCAATACCGCCAAGCCCTATAATCGGAATCTTAATTACCTTACTGGCTTCGTAAACCAATCTGATGGTTATAGGTTTTATGGCCGGACCCGACAACCCACCCGTCGTACTACCTAGGCGTGACCTCCGATTGTGTGCATCTATACACAGTGCAGGGTAGGTGTTTGCAATTACCAGGGCATCCGCCCCGCTGGATTCAGCCGCGCTAGCCGTAAGTCCAATCCTGTTAACATTGGGGGAGAGCTTGACCCAAAGAGGTTTACGAGTCGCCTTCCGGGCAGCTCGGACGACCTCCCCAGTTAGTACCGGGTCAATCCCGAACTCAGCCCCTCCGTGTTCCACATTGGGGCATGAGATGTTTAGCTCATATGCCCCCACCCCCTCGGCGTCTTCTAAGACCCGGATCACTTCAACGTAGTCTGAGACGGTGCACCCGAACACATTTGCCAAAACGGTGGCGTTAAGGCGTCGCAGTTCCGGCAGTTTTTCGGCGACGAATGCCCGCACGCCGATATTCTGCAGACCGATCGCATTCACCATCCCACTCGATGTTTCGCAGATGCGAGGCGGGGGTGCACCGCCCATGGGCTCGAGCGAGAGGCCCTTCACAACCATCGCGCCCAATCGGTTCAAGTCAACTATCGACGCGAATTCGATTCCGTAACCAAAAGTACCGCTTGCGGCGATGATAGGGCTTTTGAGCTGGAGGGTACCGACGCTGACTCGGAGGTCAACTCCCGCGGGCCGTTCGGACATACGTGCCGGCTGCGGCGCATTCACGGCCGCTAGTCTAGCACTTAGGCGCCGGCTATTCCAGAGAGCGCCAGATTTCTGAAGTTTTGCGGGCCTATTCCACGGCTGCGAACACTCCGCGGTCTGTGCTACGATGGCGTGCCACAATGCGCGTCGTAGAGAAAAGACAATTGCTTTCTGCGGAAGAAATGAGCCGCACCCTTCAGCGATTGGCCCATGAAATTGTCGAAAAGAGTGGTGGGACGAACGATTTGGCATTAATCGGCGTGCGCCGCCGTGGTGTTCCGCTCTCCCAGCGCTTGGCGAAAACAATCTTCGATTCCTCCGGCGTCAAAGTCCCGGTCGGTACTCTTGATATCACGCTCTACCGCGACGACCTCTCGACGGTGGGTCCGCAACCAGTCTTCCACTCGAACGAAATCGATTTCCCCGTCGATGACCGGGATCTAGTGATTGTTGACGACGTGCTCTATACCGGCCGCACGATAAGGGCTGCAATGAACGGCCTTTTTGATCTGGGACGCCCCAAACGCATCCGGCTCTGCGTTTTGATCGACCGCGGGCACCGCGAACTGCCGATCGAGGCTTCGTTTGTTGGCCGCACAGTGGAGACGAGCGACACAGAAATAGTCGAAGTCCGTTTGATGGAAATTGATGACGAAGAACGCGTGATGCTGGTGGATCGCGTTTCTTGAAAAGCCCGGCAATCCTTTGGGAGGCCCGGAAAAAACGGCATTAAAGGGAAAACGTGCTGCAGCGCCTGCAACACCTGCTTGGAATCGAAGACCTTACCCGCGAGCAAATTTCATTTATCCTGGATCAAGCGAAGCCTTTCCAGGAATTCCATCGTCATCCGCTAAAAAAACTGGCCACGTTACGCGGTAAAACCGTGGCTCTGGCGTTTTTCGAAAATTCCACGCGCACGCGAATTAGTTTTGCCACCGCAGCCGCACGGCTCGGCGCCGACACCATGAACTTGCAGGCTGAGTCTTCCAGTTTGAAAAAAGGGGAATCGCTGCTCGACACCGTATGGACACTGGAAGCCATGCGTCCGGACGGTATCGTGATTCGCCACAGCTCTTCGGGAGCGCCCGAATTCATAGCTCAGCGCCTGGGGATTCCGGTGGTGAACGCCGGAGACGGAACGCACGAGCATCCGACCCAGGCGCTGCTCGACGCTCTGACCATCCGCGATCGCAAGAATACGCTCGACGGACTGCACGTCACCATTCTCGGCGACATTCTTCATAGCCGGGTGGCGCGATCGAATATTCATTTGCTAAGCAAATTCGGCGCGCACATCACTTTGTGTGGCCCGGCGATGTGGGTCCCGCGCGAATTGGAATCGCTTGCACCAAGGGTTCGCCGCGTATCTCACATTGAGGAAGCGCTCGACGAAGCTGATGTGATTATCGTGCTACGTGTACAGACCGAGCGCATCCACGAACCCGCGCTCGCCCCCGAAGAATACATTTTGCAATTTCAGCTCACGCCAGAGCGCCTGCGACTAGCCGGAAAAGATACGCTCGTATTGCATCCCGGACCCATGATTCGGGGTTTGGAAATCGACCCAAGCGTCGCCGACGGTCCGCAGTCTTGCGTCCTCGAGCAAGTGACTAACGGTCTCGCGATTCGCATGGCCCTCCTTTACCATCTTGTGGGCGGAGCCGCATCGGAGCCTGCTAGCGGGCCCGGCATGGCAGGCAAGGATAAATAATGCTGCTGATCAAAAATGGCCGGGTTGTGGACCCGTCAAGCAATACCGATGCAACGCTCGATGTCCTTATCGACGGCCCTCGAATTTTAAGAGTCGGTCCAGAGCTGACAGCTTCCCACATAGAGCTTTTCGATGCTGCCGGAATGATTGTCGCGCCCGGCTTCATCGATTTGCATTGCCACTTGCGAGAACCCGGACAGGAGCTTTCCGAAACAATCGAAAGCGGTACACGTGCGGCTGCGCGCGGCGGGTTTACTGCCGTGTGCACCATGCCGAACACGCAACCTGTAAATGATAACGCCTCGGTCACGCGCGGTATTGTGGAACGCGCTGCAGCGGCTGGTGCGGTGCGAGTGTGGCCCATCGGCGCAGCTTCAGTCGGCAGTAAAGGCGAAGCTCTTTCCGAAATCGCGGCGATGAAAGACGCAGGCATCGTCGCCGTCAGCGACGACGGAAAACCAGTGGCCACTGCTCGACTGATGCGGCAGGTGATGGACTATTGCCGCTCCCTCGATCTCCCGGTGATCGACCACTGCGAAGATCCTTCGTTATTCGCTGGTGGCGTGATGCGTGAAGGCCGGCGCTCCATTCGCTTGGGCCTGAAAGGCATTCCCGCGCAATCGGAATCCATTTGTGTTGGACGCGATGTGGAAGTCGCCAATCTTACCGGCGCGCGTCTGCACATCGCACACATGTCAGCTCGCGCTTCGCTGGAATATGTTCGCGCGGCAAAACAGCAAGGCCTGCAGGTTACCTGCGAAGTCACCCCGCACCACTTCACCCTCATTGACGAAGATGTGCGCTACGACTCACATTACAAAATGAATCCGCCGCTGGCTTCCCGCGAAGATCGCGACGCGCTAATCCAAGGACTGGCCGACGGCTCCGTGGACGCCATCGCCACCGACCATGCGCCCCATCATCCTTCCAGCAAGGACGTTGAATTCGACCGCGCGCCCTTTGGAATTATCGGCTTCGAAACCGCTCTTGCTCTTGCGTTGAGCGAGCTGATGCAGCCGGGGAAAATTTCGCTGATGCGTTTGGTTGAGTTGTTTACTACAGGTCCTGCACGGGTGCTGGGCATGGAACGAAAACTCGCGGCCGATGAGCCTGCCGACTTAACGATTTTTTCTACCGACCGAGCTTGGACCTACAGGACATCCGAGTCACCGAGCAAATCGCGTAACACTCCGTTCGACGGTCGCGAATTTCGCGGCGCGCCAATGGCTACAATTGTCGCCGGCAAGATCGTTTACCGCCGCTGAAAATAAGTCACTTCGCCAGCAGGCCCTTCCAGCGTTTCCACGAATCTTCGCGCGCTTTTTTGTTGGCGGCGCTGGCGTCCGGCCCTTCGCCGGCGCGCATAAAGCCGTGACCGGCGCCCTCATAGGTAACTGGGTCGTACGTTTTTCCTGCAGCCTTCATAGCGGCGATTGTGTCTGGAATCGTGGCGTCGATGCGCACATCGTTCCCTGCGTAAAAACCATAAACGGGAGCCTTGATGCGCGACATGTCATCTGTGGGCGGAGGTGAGCCGTAAAAAACGAACGCTGCAGAAAGGTCTGCTCGGTTGGTCGCGAAGCGAAAACTCTGTGCTCCGCCCCAGCAGAAACCAGCGACATAGATTTTTCCGTTGGAAGCGGGCAGCTTTACACCGTAATCTGCGGCGGCATTCAGGTCCGCAGTCACCTGGTCAGGATTCAACTTGCTGACCGCTTCCGTAACACCGGTTGGGAAATCTTTTGTGCGACCGCCGTTGGGCGCCATGCCGCTCAAAAGGTCCGGCGCCACCGCGATGTATCCTGCCGCTGCGACTTCGTCCGCTAATTCCTGCGCCCAATCGCTCAGCCCGAATATTTCATGGATAACCAGCACTACCGGCCGCTTGTCTTTCGATTCTGGATAGACGACGAGTGTTTCAACGCTTCGGCCATCGTGTTTCACCGCCACCCACTCGCTGTGGCGCGGCGATTTTTCAATTCGCTCTCGAGCCCACGGCTGTGACCATTCCTGCGCCACGACCGTTTGCGCACCAAGCGCAATCCCCGCCAATGCAGTCATGATCCTTGTAAAGTTCTTCACGACGCACCTCGACCAAGATTCAGTCGGGATGATAAATGTGCGGGATGTCTTCAGCAAGATTTTTTAACTCTGAAGAGCCAGGCTGGTAGGTGACGATTCTCCGATGATCCTGACAAATCGGCGTTCTTAAATTGAGGTTTTAGTGTGCGGCGGGCTCTGCGGCGGGATGCATCCCGTGCTGAGGAACTTCGTGCACGCCGCGCAAAGGCTGTTCCTGATGAAAGCGGAAAAGCTGATTCAGGGGGCCAGCGCCTTTACCGATCTGATAGGACTTCTCGATCGCCTTCGTGACGTAAGCCTTCGCTAAAATTACAGCTTCGCGAAGCTGCTGTCCGCAGGCCAACTGCGCCAGGATTGCGGACGAAAAAGTGCATCCCGACCCATGCGTGTTCGGGCTCTTCACATGGTCGCCGGCAAAGGTCTCTACTTCCGTTCCAATGCAAAATACGTCTATCGGTTTGTCCAGATGCCCGCCGGTGACGACAACCGCGCGCGCGCCCATCTCAATTAACTTCTGGCCGGCCGTTTTCATCGCCGCCACATCTTTTACTTCCATGCCGGTAAGAAATTCCGCCTCCGGCAAATTCGGAGTGATCAGGCTCACACGTTTCAGCAACTCGTCACGCACGAATTTCAATCCGGAAGTGTCCAACAGTTCGGCATTGCCGGCAGTCGGACGGAAAACGGGATCCAGCACGACGTGCTGGAACTTATATTTGTCTAAAAATTCGGTGACGGCAGATGCATTGCCGCGATTCGTGAGCATACCGATCTTCACGCCCGCAATCGCCACATCGTCCACTAGCGCATCGAGTTGCGCGCGCAGAGTGGCCGACGGAGTTGGATGCACCGATAGGACGCCTTGTGTTGATTGCACCGTAAGCGCGGTCACCGCCGCTACACCGTAGCAGTTATGCGCAGCAAAAGTTTTCAGGTCCGCAGCCACGCCCGCGCCGCAGGATGGATCAAAGCCAGCAATGGTTAGAAGAATTGGTGGAGTGTGATTGATGTGGTTGTTCAATTCTCAACTTCCTCGCGCAAGTCACGCAGACAAATATGCCGGCGCTGCCCTTTTTCGCATGAGCGCACCGGCTAAACAAAAATGTACGCGTGTTCTTACTTACCGCGCAAGAGGAAATTTCTTAGTGAGGTGAAAGTTGATGGCGGATTGGAACGACGGGTCACCTGCAATTTTAAGGAAAGAGTCCGCGAACGAGCGTGGCGTCCGCCACGCGGCCAACGGCAAGAACGTAAGCGCCGGTTCGCATGTGCGTGCGATGCTTCCGCGCCATCTCGTACACTTCGTGGAACGCGCGGCGCATAACCATCTCAAGTTTCGCGTTCACTTCGCTTTCGGACCAGAAGAAACTCTGCAAATCCTGCACCCATTCAAAATAGCTCACTGTGACACCGCCGGCATTCGCAAGAATATCCGGAATCATGGTGATGCCCTTGCGCGCCAGAACTTCATCGGCGTGAGGGGTGGTTGGGCCGTTGGCCGCTTCTGCCACGATTTTCGCTTTGATCTGGTCCGCATTGTTCAAAGTAATCACATTTTCCAGCGCCGCGGGAATCAAAATATCGCATTTCATGGTTAACAAATCGTCGTTTGAAATGCGCGAAGTCCCCGGCATGCCCACAACTGTTCCGGAACGTTCTTTGTAACGCGCCGCTTTCAAGGGATCGATTCCTCGCGAATTAAAAACGCCGCCACGAGAATCACTGATGGCGATCACGCGGGCTTTCTTTTCCGCGAACAAACGCGCGGCGATGGAGCCCGCGTTTCCAAAACCCTGGATCGCCACACTCGCGCCGCGTAGAGGCATCTTCTTTACCTTGCAAGCTTCTTCCACGGCAACCAGGCAGCCGCGGGCGGTTGCCTCATTGCGTCCCTCAGACCCGCCGATCGAAATTGGCTTGCCGGTAACCACGCCGAGTGACGTGCGGCCTTTCGTCATGGAGTAGGTGTCCATGATCCACGCCATCGTCTGAGAATCGGTGTAAACATCCGGCGCGGGAATATCCTGGTCGGGTCCGATGATCGGAAAAATTTCAGATGCGAATCGGCGCGTCATGCGTTCAAGCTCGGACTTGCTCATCCGCTTCGGATCGCAAATCACGCCGCCTTTGCCGCCGCCGTACGGAATGTTCACCGTCGCGGTCTTCCAGGTCATCCAAGTAGCCAGCGCTTTCACTTCGTCCAGCGTCACCGCGGGATGATAACGGATGCCGCCCTTTGCTGGCCCGCGCGCGATATTGTGCTGCACGCGAAATCCGGTGAAAACTTTGATTTGCCCGTTGTCCATTTTGGTGGGCACGGACACTTCTAGTATTCGTTTTGGCGTCCGTAAGATCTGACGCAGGCCCGGATCGAGTTTCAAATATTCCGCGGCGATATCAAACTGGATTTGCGCGATGCGATACGGGTTCAAATCCTCGCGCGGTGCAATACGCGGAATCGGCTGCGGTGTGGCTTTGGCGACGGTGGCCATCTAGCGTTCCTTCCTGTCGTACTTTCTTGGCGCAGCGACCCGCATTGCGTTCGCTGGCCGAATGTAAACAATTTGTTTGGGTGCCGTAAGTCTCACGCGAGTCGAAGTTTAGCCAAGCCGCCAAGGATGTCAATGGAAACCACTGATAAAGTGAGAGAATTAAAGGCACTTAGTCCGCCTTTTCCTAGCAAATGAACTAAGTTGTACTCGTTTATCTCTATGGATCTACAAGACTTAGGCGAAGAGCTCCGGCTTGCAGATGACAGTTCGAGCCAAGAACCCCGGCGACGGAAATACTGGATTGACGACCTATCCCTTGCAAGCTACTCTGCGCCCGGCGCTTGGGAATCGGCCCTGAGCAGGTACTTCCGGAGTCACCGGCAGTTTCCGCACGTCTACATCCGGAGAGCCTGTCTCGCGCGTACTTTAGATAATGGAGTCGCCAGAACCTGGTGAGCGGTCAAACGGGAACAGAGTTGAGGGCCTCGGACGCGGCGCTCATTCAGAAAATCGTCCAGCGGGACGAGTCCGCGCTCGCCGCGCTATACGACCGCTATGCCTCTTTGCTGTCCTCGCTCCTGAACCGCATTCTCCGCGATACGCAGGCGTCCGAAGAAATTTTGCAGGATGTTTTTTTTCAGCTTTGGCGCAACGCCGCGCAATTTAATCCGGCTCGCGGCTCGCTTCCGGGATGGCTGACGGTGATCGCGCGCAACCGGGCGATCTCGCGGCTCCGGCGGCACAATCCGAGCGACGGCGAAGAGCTGCTGGAGACAACCGTCATCGTGCCGGTAAATCTGGAAAATGCAATAACACAGCAGCAATTGCTCGCACGCGTGAAGGGCGCCTTGGAAAATCTTTCCACAGAACAGCGCGCCGCCGTCGAGCTGGCATATTTTGAAGGTTTGACGCATAGCGAGATTGCCAGCAGGACGGGCGATCCGCTCGGCACGGTGAAGACGCGCATTCGCACAGCGGTGGAAAGTTTGAAACGGACTTTATTGTCATGAACGGACATCCAACTCGGCCGGAAGATTTCGACCTTTACGCCCTCGGCGTTCTGGAAGGCGAAGAGAAGGCTGCGATCGAATCGCACGTGCCCACGTGCGCCGAGTGCGCTGCAAAACTGGAGGAAGCGCGCGGACGCATAGCTCTGCTTGCTTTCTCGGCGCCGCGCGTGGAACCGTCCGCGGCGGTGCGAGAGCGGCTGATGCGACGGGTTCACGCGTCGGTTGAAGGCTCTCGAGCGGGGCGTGCGCAACGCGAGCCCGAACGCGCCGGCGGATTTTTTGGCCGATGGTGGGCTGCCGTGCTCGTACCGGCGTGCATTCTGCTTCTTTTCGTTGCGGCTCGTCTTCGCAACGAAAACGAGCGGCTCAGCCGCAAGCTCGCGCAAGAGCAAGCCACGCTGCAGCAGCAGCAAAAGCAGCTCAATGAAGCTCAGCACGCGCAAGCGTTGTTGGAATCGAAGGATACGGTTTCCGTCGCACTCGCGCAGCAACCCGGGATGCCGAAGGGCGACGTGCGCGTGATGTACAACTCGAAAATGGGTATGGCCATGTGCGA
>JBEKHG010000019.1:0-80521 GCA_050012395.1 Candidatus Acidiferrales bacterium | reverse complement strand
AAGCAAGGGGAAGGCAGAGACTGCATCCCGCGACAAAAACGTTTCTGGCGCTGCGGACAGCGGTGAATCGAGAAGAGGAGGAACTCGGGCAGTTTCTTTCGCGGACCCCTGCCACTTTAGCTTCAGCGGGACGGTTGATCGTCCTTAGTTACCATTCGCTGGAAGATCGCCTGGTGAAACACGAATTCCAGCGGCTCGCGCGCGAAAGAAATTTTCGCGTGCTGACCAAGAAAGTGATTCAGCCGGGAGAAGAGGAAATCAGAAACAATCCTCGCTCGCGGAGCGCAAAGATGCGCGTTTTGGAGAAAGTGGCGACGGCAGACAGCTCGGCGCCCGAGGCGTGGTCATGATCGAATATCACACGGTAAAACACATCGATAATTCGCGGCTGGTTCGTCCCACCTCGCCGGAGCGCGCGCAGGATTTTTGGCGACGTGTGGCGGCGGGAGCGGCCATGGCCACTTGCCTGCTGGTTTATACCTGGCAGCATTTTGAATGCATCCAGCTACGTTATCAGGTCGAACAGCTCGAAACGCTGCGAGCGCAAAGCTCGGTGCTGAACCAGCAGCTTCATGTGGAAGTGGACACTCTGAGCGCGCCGGACCGCGTTTATTCAATCGCCGGAAAGGAATTGGGATTGACGGTGCCGGTCGTCGGGCAGGCGCCCACGGTGGGGGCGGACAGCGACGGAGTGCTAGCGCAAGCGCGCCCCGCTTCTCAAAACCAGCGTCCCTAAAAAGTTTGGTTTACGAAATTGCCCAAGACCCGGCTGACCGGGTCCGAACCCCGCGAAGCATTTCGAACACTCGCGGGGCTAAGTTTTTTGCGGGATAGGCCGGAGCACCATGGAGCAGCGCAGCCTGCGTCGCCGCTGGTTGGTAGTAGGGGTCGTGGCGTTGATTTGGATGGCGGCGGTGCTGTTCCGCCTCAGTTATCTCCAACTCGTCTGCTATGCAGAATACTTCGCGAAAGCCCAGCATCAACAACGGCGCGTATTTGAAATAAGCCCGAAACGCGGTGCGATTTACGACCGCAAAGGCCGGGAACTGGCCATCAGTATCCCGATGGACTCGGTTTTTGGCGACCCCACCGACATCAAAGACGCTTCCCTCGTCGCGGGACTGCTCTCGCGCGTTCTGAACATTCCCGCCGTAGAAATCGAAACGAAAATACGAGAAGCGAAGACTCCGGTTCGTCTGGCCAAGAAGCTTTCGCCGGAAACCGTCCAACGTATTGATGACATGAATTTGAAGGGCGTTTTCTTTCAGAAAGAAAATCGGCGGGTGTATCCGCAAAGAGAAAGCCTGGCGCATGCGCTGGGCTACGTGGATACCGACGAAAAAGGAATCGGCGGCATCGAGTACGCGTTTGACAAGCAGATTCGCGGGAAGCCTGGGCGCATGATGGTTATGGCGGACGGCAAGCGCCGCTGGTACGACCGCAGCGAGGCCGCCGCTGATCCCGGCGCGAGCGTGGTGCTCACGGTGGACGAAACCATTCAGTTCATCGCCGAAAAAGAATTGGCGCGAGGGATGGAAGAGACGCATTCGAAGTATGGGACCGTGGTGATTCAGAACCCGAATACCGGCGAGTTGCTGGCGCTGGCAAATTCTCCTCCGTTCAATCCCAATGACGCAGGCAGCTATCCAGACCAGGTCCGCATGGACCGCGCAGTCTCTGCCGCGTACGAGCCGGGATCCACTTTTAAAGTAATCACGATGACCGGCGCGCTGGAGAACGGAGTTACAAATCCGGATGAAATGATCGACTGCCAGATGGGCTCGATCGTTGTGGCCGGACGGCTGATTCATGACTGGCACCCGTTCGGAATTCTCAGCGTGCGAGACGTACTGGCGAATTCCAGCGATGTCGGCTCGATCAAAGTGGCCATGCGGCTGGGCGCGCCAAAGTTTTACGACGTGATTCGTTCCTTTGGGATTGGGCAGTTGACCGGAATCGAATTGCCCGGCGAAAACCGCGGGATATTGCGTCCCGTGGACAACTGGATTGCCAGCTCGATTGGCTCGGTGGCCATTGGGCAGGAAGTGAGCGTTACGCCGGTACAAATTATTTCTGCGATTTCAGCGGTGGCGAACGGGGGAATGCTCTACAAGCCTCGAATTGTGAAAGAAATTCAAGGCGGGTCGCCACCGCTGGTTATTTCCCATCCTGCGCCGCAGCAAGTAACGGACGCGACAACGGCAGCGACCGTTCGAGGAATGATGGAGACGGTAGTGCTGTCCGGGACGGGCAAGAAAGCCCAGCTCAATGGATACACAGCAGCAGGCAAATCCGGGACCGCGCAACAAATCGATCCAAACACCGGCCGCTACTCGCCCAATAAATATATTGCTTCGTTCGTCGGATTCGCACCGGTGAATGAGCCGGCCATGAGCATACTGATTGTGTTCGATTCGCCGGAGGGAGCGCACCACGGCGGAGAAATCGGCGGGCCGGTTTTCAAGCGCATCGCGGAACAGGTGCTGGCGTATATGGATGTGGACCACGACGTTCCTGGGCCATCCACGGTGGAGACCGCGAAGAATGTGAAGCACTCACAACAGCCGGAAGAAGACACCAGCGCCGGAATTAACAAGGCGCGTTTTGATGCCGCAAAAGATCAGCCCGATTTTTCGGAAGCTACGGCGGTTGCGGTCCCCGACGAGGATGCCGTGGTGGTGCCGGATTTAGCGGGGCAGACCGTCCGCGGCGTGACGGAAGAATGTTCGCGACTGGGCTTGCTGCCATCGCTGATTGGCAGCGGAGTTGCGTTAGAACAGTCGCCGGAGGCCGGCACGCGCGTGCCGCGGGGAAGCAGGGTGGCCGTGCGTTTTGGGCGCATGGCGGCGGATGCGCGAACCAGGGATCTGCAAAGGAACGTAAATTGAGATTTGTAATGGAACAGGGGACCGACGTGAATTTAGGAGGGGGCTCGGAGGCGCCGAAGAAACGCGAGTTAAGCCTTCAAGAAATATTGAGTGGAATTGAGCGAGTTGGGGCGAGCGGAGCTGCGGACCCTACGATTTCTGCAGTGGCATGTGACAGCCGGAAAGTCAGGTCGGGAGGATTATTTTTCGCTTTGTCGGGGCAAAAAGCGGACGGCAACAAGTTTGTAAGCGAAGCAATTGCGCGCGGTGCTATCGCGATTGCGAGTGCCGAGCCGCGAAACACGGATGCAAACGCTGCGATTACCTGGGTTCAACTGGTTCCCGGCACAGAGCGTCGCTCTCTGGCTATAGCTGCCGCGAACTATTACGGGCATCCCGCGAACGTTCTGAAACTTATCGGCGTAACCGGAACAAACGGAAAGACCACCACAACTTTTCTCGTCGATTCGATTTTGCGCGCCGCGGGATTTATAACCGGACGTATCGGCACTACCGGTTATGAAACTCCGCGCGGGACTCGCACTGCAATCAATACCACGCCAGAGTCACTCGATTTGCAAGAGATGTTCGCGGAAGTGCGCGATGCCGGGGGCACACATGCCGTGCTGGAAGTCAGTTCTCACTCGCTGGCCATGGAACGGGTGTGGGGATGCCACTTCGCCATCGCGATTTTCACCAACCTAACGCGCGACCATCTGAATTTTCACAAAACTTTCGAAGAGTATTTCGCGGCCAAGCGCCGTTTGTTCGAAGGCACGGGGGCCGGGGCGCCGGATACGGCGGTGATCAATGCGGATGATCCTTATTCGGCGCGTCTGGAAGGTTTGGCGAAGCGCACGCTTCGATACGGGCTTACTGAAACTGCGGAGCTGACCACAAAGACTTTTTCGCTGCGGTTTGATGGGCTGTCGTTCACCGCCCAAACGCCCGCGGGGAAAATCGAAGTGCGTTCGAAGCTCGTGGGGCGCATCAACGTGTACAACATCTTGAGCTCCATCGGTGCGGCCATTGCGCTTGAAATTCCGCGCGAGAAAATCGAAGAGGGAATCGCGAATCTGGAACTGGTGCCTGGACGTTTCCAACAAATTGACGAAGGGCAGCCGTTCCTGGTGGTCGTTGATTACGCGCATGCCGACGACGCGATTCGTAACTTAATCAGTACGGCGCGGGAACTGAACCCATCCGGCCGAGTCATCACGCTTTTTGGAGCAGGAGGAGAACGCGACCGCTCCACGCGTCCGCTGATGGGCGAAGCGGCCGGAGCGTTGAGCGACCTGGTGATTCTTACCGACGACAATCCGCGAAAAGAAGACCCATTGCTGATTATGAATGACGTGGTGGTGGGATTGCAGAAAGTGAACGCGAAGTACCGCATTGAGCCGGACCGCGACGTGGCGCTGGAAATAGCTATCGATGAAGCGCAGCCGGGGGACATCGTGCTGCTGGCCGGAAAAGGCCACGAAAATTATCAGATTTTGCGCGACCGCACGTTTGAGTTTGACGATCGCGAAAAGGCTCGGGCGATTTTGCGGCGCAAAGGCTATTCCAAGAAAAGCGTCAAAAAGTAACGTTTCGGCGGGAAATTTGCAGGGTTCGAAAATGTTTTCGAACGAGTAGTTTTGCGAGCGACCATTAGCCCATTGGAGACGCAATGCGGTGGACAGCGGTTCAAGTGGCCGAAACTCTGGGTGTCGCGCTTCCCGCAGGCCTCGATCCCATGGCCGGGATGGCCGGTGTCTCGATTGATTCTCGCGCGATACGGCCTGGAGAACTGTTCCTCGCGATACACGGACCGCGTCACGATGGACACAACTTTGTCGCTGAGACGTTTTCTCGCGGAGCGGTGGCCGGAGTGGTGGCGCGCGAAAGGCTACAAGAGTACCCCGAGGATTTGCGGCGAAAGGTATTCGCGGTGGACGACACGCTCGTCGCGTTGCACCGGCTGGCGGCACGAGCCTGCGAGATTTGGCGGCGGGCGAAACCGGGGCGCCGCATCGGTGCGGTGGCCGGGTCCATCGGCAAAACGACCACAAAAGAAATCTTTGCGGCGCTTGTGGGCGCGCGGTTCCGCGTATTGAAGACGCAGGGGAATTTGAACAACGAGTACGGTCTGCCGCTTACCTTGCTGCAGCTTGACGATCAGTACGACGCGGCGGTGGTGGAAATGGGCATGTCGCATCGGGGAGAGCTGGCGCGGCTGGCGCAGATTGCTCCGCCTGATGTGGGTGTGATTACGCGCATCGCGGTGGAGCATTTGGAATTTTTTTCTTCGATTGAAGAGATTGCGCTGGCCGAGCGCGAGCTAATCGAGAACCTGGCATGGCCCAGCGCGACCGCGGTGCTCAACGCTGATGACGAGCGTGTGGCAAAGTTCGCGGATGAGGCGCGCGGCAACGTGATTTGGTTTGGAACCAGTTTGCGGGCGCAATTCCGCGCGGAAAAAATTCAAGAACGCGGCATAGAAGGTTCCGCGTTTGAATTTATTTCGCCGAGTGGGAGCGCACGGTTGGAATTGCCATTGATCGGACGGCACAACGTGATGAATGCGTTGGCGGCTTTGGCAGCGACGAGCGTGTGGGACATCGGCGCCGCAGAAGCGCGAGAAGTGTTTCCAACTCTGGTGCCCGCCGACAAACGTGGCGAGGTAGTGCAGTTGGAGAGCGGCATCACGGTGATTAATGACAGTTACAACTCGAGCCCGACGGCGTTGAACGCGCTGGCGCAGCTTCTTGCGGATACTCCCGGATATCGTCGGCGAATTCTTGCCGCCGGGGAAATGCTTGAGCTTGGAGCCACTTCCGCGGAATTACATCGCGAATGCGGAAAATTCGCAGGAGCGCTGAAGGGAATTGATTGGATCGTCGGAGTGCGCGGGGATGCAGAGGCCCTTATAGGCTCGGCGATCGAAGCCGGCCACTCTGGCGAGCTAACAAAGTTTTTCAACAACTCAGACGACGCCGCAAAATTCATGGCGGAGTTCGTGAGCGCGGGGGATCTGCTGCTGCTGAAAGGCTCTCGCGGCGTAAAGATGGAAAAAATCCTGGAGGCCATTGAAGCGCGTCACAAGAAAATCGGATCGGCCGCCGGCACAGAAGCAATTGAAGCGGGACGAAAAGGGACGCACTGATGCTCTACTACCTTTTCTACTATGTGCTGCGGCCTTATTTCAGTCCGCTGAATGTTTTTCGCTACATCACGGTTCGCACGGCGGTTGCCAGTGTTACGGCTTTGCTCCTTTCTCTGGCGATGGGGCCGTGGGTGATCGAACGGCTGCGCGCGTTGCAGGTGAAACAATATATTCGCGAGGAAGGCCCCAAGGCGCATCAAAAGAAAGCAGGGACGCCCACCATGGGCGGTGTTTTGATTGTTGCCGCCATCGTGATTCCTACGTTGCTGTGGGCGGATTTGCGCAGTCCTTATGTGCTGCTGGCGATCGGAGCGACGGTAGCATTCGGCGCGATCGGGTTTGTGGACGATTACAATAAAGTGGTGCGCCGCCGAAATCTGGGGCTGTCGCCGAAAAAGAAATTCTTTTTTCAAATTCTGACCTGTGTGGCGGTCGGCGTGGCGTTGCTCATACTGCAATCGCACGGCGCGTATTCAACCCAGTTGAGCGTGCCGTTTTTCAAACGATTGCACCCGAACCTGGTGATTGACTCGCTGTTGGTGCGCAATTACGTGTGGCCGCTGGCGTTTGTGCCCTTTGTTTTGTTTCTCGTGCTCGTAATCGTGGGCAGTTCCAACGCGGTGAATTTAACGGATGGCTTGGACGGGCTGGCCATCGGATGCGTGCTGGTTTCTTCCACTGCACTGACGGTTCTTACTTACGTCTCCAGCAACGCGCGTATGGCGGAATATTTGGAAATTCAAAAAATTCCGGACGCCGGCGAACTTGTGGTGTTTTGCGGATCGCTGGTTGGAGCTTCGTTGGGATTTCTCTGGTACAACGCGCACCCGGCCGAAATGTTTATGGGCGACGTAGGATCGCTCGCGCTGGGCGGCGCCATCGGCGTAGTGGCAGTGATCATCAAGCAGGAAATTTTGCTGCTCTCGATTGGCGGAGTTTTTGTTCTGGAAGCTTTATCGGTGATCATTCAAGTGGGCTCGTTTAAGCTGACCGGCAAGCGAGTGTTTCGCATGGCGCCGCTACATCACCATTTTGAATTGATGGGCTGGAGCGAATCCAAAATCATCGTGCGTTTCTGGATTGTGGCGCTGGTGTTCGCGTTGTTTTCGTTGACTACTTTGAAATTGAGGTGAATTGCAGTGAGGCCCGGAATCGATCTAGCGGGAAAGCGAGTGCTGGTGGTGGGATTGGCGCGCACGGGAGTGGTTGCGGCACTTTTTAGCGCGGGCTACGGGGCGACGGTGACGGCGACCGACGAGCGTCCCGAAGCAGAATTGGGAGAAACGGCTGCGAAGCTGCGCGCGGCGGGAGTGAAACTCGAGCTCGGCGGCCACAATCCCGACAGTTTCGCTAACCAGGATTTGATCGTTGTCAGCCCCGGCGTTCCGGCAAAGCTTCCTGCGTTGGAACTCGCGCGTGCCCGCGGCATTCCGGTGTGGAGCGAGATTGAACTTGCCTGGCGATTTCTGCGCGGAAAACTCATTGCGATCACCGGCTCAAACGGTAAGACGACCACGACTTCACTAGTCGCGCACATTCTTCAGACCGCGTCGATTCCCACGCTGGTTGGCGGCAATATCGGCACGCCGCTGTTAGCCCTGGTTGAGAATTCTATGGACACGACCGTAACCGTGGCCGAAATCAGCAGTTTCCAGCTCGAAACGATCGAGAAGTTTCGGCCGGAAATTGGCGTGCTCTTAAACCTGACGCCGGATCACCTCGATCGCCACGCTTCCTTCGACGAGTACGCGCTCGCGAAGATGCGCATGTTCGAGAACCAGATCGAACGGGACATCGCTGTCCTGAATGCGGACGACCTGGAGATTACGCGTCGCATGCCTACCAAACCGCACATTTTCTGGTTCAGCCGCCAAAAACGAGTGGCGGCCGGCGCTTTCCTGCGAGATGAACAGATCCTTTTCAGAAATGAAGGCTCGGAAGTCGCGCTCGCGCGTCGTGAAGAAATTCCCCTGCGCGGTGAACACAACGTAGAGAACGTTTTGGCTGCATGCGCTGCTGCTTATCTTGCCGGAGCCGATCCAGCGGCAATCGCTAGCGGCATAAAAACATTCAAGGGCGTCGAACACCGTCTGGAATTCGTTGCCGAAATATCGGGCGTGCAGTTTTATAACGACTCCAAGGCCACCAACGTGGATGCCGCAGCAAAGGCGATTGAAGCTTTTCCGGGGCCGCTGATCGTAATCCTCGGCGGCAAGGATAAGGGTAGTCCCTATACTCCGTTGCGCGAGTTGCTGCACGAACGGGCGCGCGTGGCCATCTTGATCGGCGCCGCTGCAGACAAAATTGCGGAAGACCTTGGCGACTCGGTTACGCTAAAAAATGCCGGCACGCTCGACCGCGCCGTGGAAACCGCCATGCAGAACGCGCAAGCAGGCGACACAGTGCTGCTCGCTCCAGCTTGTTCCAGTTTCGATCAGTTTGAAAACTTCGAGCATCGCGGCCGAAGGTTCAAGGAATTAATCGCGAATCTTGAAAATCAGAACCAATCTGCCGCGGGCGCTTCGGCGCAAAAAGGATGACGAATGCCGCGTAGCTTGCAACCGGACCGAAAATTATTTGGCGTCACACTCGGGCTTTGCCTGATCGGAACGGTGATGGTTTTCAGCGCATCCGCAATTACCGCGCGCGAATCGGGCGGAAACGGGTACACGTTTCTGTTAAAGCAACTTGTGTGGATCGCACTGGGTCTTGCGGGAATGTTCCGGCTGATGAACGCGGATTACCGCGCATTCCGCCAGCCTCGGGTGATTTTCACCGCCGTTTCGCTCACTCTAGTGATGCTTATTTCAGTTTTCTTTCTGGACCGCTCGCATGCCACGCATCGCTGGTTCCGACTGGGCCCGCTGAGCTTGCAGCCTTCGGAAATTGCGAAGCTAGTTCTAATTTTCTTTCTTGCGTGGTTTCTTGAAATTCGGCGCGCGCCCGGAGGGTTTGGAGTGAACGATCCGGTGCGCACGCTGCTCCCCGCGCTGGGGACAGTCCTGCTGATCGTTGCCCTGATCCTGGCGGAACCGGACATGGGCACAGCGTGCATGATTGTTCTGATCGCTGCGGCCATGCTCTTCGTTTCCGGGCTCGACATGCGCTACATCTTCGGCGCCGCTCTCGCAGCCATCCCAGCCATCTATTTATTAATCGCGCGCACTCCGTACAGACTGGAGCGTTTCAAAGCGTTCATGTCGCCGGGCGCTGACCCGCAAGGACACGGTTTTCAACTGCTCCAGTCGCTGATCGCCATCGGCTCGGGTGGATTTACCGGCGTCGGCTTGATGGAAGGGCGCCAAAAACTATTTTTCCTTCCCGAAGCGCACACGGACTTTATTTTCGCTGTGATTTGCGAGGAACTCGGATTCATCGGCGCCGTGATTGTGCTCGCACTCTTCGCCGTGTACGGCTGGCGCGGGTTAGTGGCCGCGATGAAAGCTCCGGATGAATTCGGCCGGTTGCTGGCGTTGGGGATTACCGCGATGGTGGTGGGACAGGCGTTGATCAACCTGAGTGTGGTGTTGGGATTAATGCCGACGAAAGGAATTCCGCTTCCGTTCATAAGCTATGGCGGATCGAGTTTGATCGGAATGCTCTTGGCCACCGGCGTGCTGTTGAACATCAGTCAGCACGCGGACGAGACGTGAAGGCGGATGCAAACAGTTTGCTGATTGCAGGCGGCGGCACCGGCGGGCATGTTTTCCCGGCGATTGCTGTGGCGCGTGAGTGGCTGAAGCGGAAGCAAGAAGGGGAACGAAGCGTGGTGATCGTTGGAACCGAGCGCGGAATGGAAGCGAGGCTGGTACCGCAGGCCGGACTGCCGCTCGAAACCATCCGAGTCGCGGGCTTGAAGGGAATTGGCGGCGCAAAATTCCTGAAGAACGCAGCGATGCTGCCGCTGGCCCTGTCAGACTCCGAGAAAGTTATCCGCCGTCATAGTTTTGGAGTGGCGTTCGGTGTCGGCGGCTATGCGTCCGGCCCGATGATGCTTCTGGCGCGGATGCACTCGATTCCCACCGTGATTTTTGAGCCCAATGTCGAGCCTGGGTTCACCAACCGCGTCCTTTCCACGATTGCCACCCGGGTAGCCGTAGCTAACGAAGGTACCGCAAAGAGATTGGGGCGCAAAGCCGAAGTCACCGGCTGTCCCGTACGCCAGGAATTTTTTGCCGTACCGCCGAAAGAACTGCTCGAGCCTTTCACAATTTTGATTACAGGCGGCAGCAGGGGCGCGCTGCCGATTAATCGGGCGGTTGTGGATTCGCTGGATCTTCTAGCGGCGCGAAAAAATCACCTTTTCATCGTGCATCAAACCGGTGAACGCGACTATAATGCGGTGCGAGTAGCTTATGCGCGTCGCGAATTCCGAGCGGAGGTTGTGCCCTTCATCGAGAATATGGCGGAGCGGTTTGCCCAGGCGGACTTAATCGTCTGCCGTTCGGGCGCGATCACGGTCGCGGAAGTATCTGCCGCCGGACGTGCCGCCATCTTCATCCCCTTCGGCGCCGCCACTGACGCGCACCAAACCCGCAACGCAGAAGCTATGCAGGATGCCGGCGCTGCGCTGATGTTGCCTCAAACCGAGCTGACGCCCAAGCGGCTCACGACAGAAATTTTCTCCTTGCTGGACCAACCCGGGAAAATTTCAGAAATGCAGCAGCGAGCACGCGCATTGGCGCGTCCGCGCGCGGTAGAGGACATTGTGGACCTGCTGGAAGCGCAAACCAAAAATCCGCTGGGAGGCATGGTGCGGGTATGACCATCACCTTCCGCAATTTTCAGCGCATCCATTTAATCGGCATCGGCGGCAGCGGGATGAGCGGCATCGCGGAAGTGCTGCTTTCGAGCGGCTATGCGGTATCTGGCTCCGATTTGAAAGCCACTCCGGTAACCGAGCGGCTGCGCCGACTGGGCGCGAATATTTTCGAAGGCCACCTTGCCGAAAATGCTCGCGGAGCGCATGTGGTGGTGGTTTCCTCCGCGGTTCATTCCAGCAATCCGGAAGTGGTGGAAGCGCATAAGCTGAAAATTCCGGTTATTCCTCGCGCCGAGATGCTTGCGGAATTGATGCGCCTGAAAACGGGGATCGCGGTAGCCGGAGCTCACGGGAAAACAACCACGACCTCCATGGCCGCCTCTGTGCTGGCTGAAGCAGGACTCGATCCGACATTTGTTGTGGGCGGACGCGTAAATCACGCGGGCTCGAACGCTCGCGTGGGACAAAGCGAATATATGGTGGTGGAGGCAGACGAAAGCGATCGTTCGTTTTTGCTGCTTGCGCCGGTCGTCGCCGTGATTACTACCATCGACCGCGAGCACATGGACCATTACCGCTCGCTCGAGGAAATACAGGAAGTTTTTTTACAATTTGCGAATCGCGTGCCATTTTACGGAACGGTGATTCTTTGCCTCGACGAGCCGAATGTTCAAGCGATTCTATCGCAAGTAAAAAGGCCGGTGATTACCTACGGCACATCGAGCCAGGCAGATTTGGTAATTAGCGAAGTGCGACTCAATGGGCTGGCCAGCGAATTTCGACTGAAATATCACGACGAGGATCTTGGAATTTTCCGTTTGCCGTCGCCGCCTGGAATTCACAACGTGCGCAATGCTGCTGCGGCTGCTGGTGTGGGGCTTTCGCTGAATGTCCCGGCGGACTTGATCCGTGCCGGGCTGGCGAAGTTTTCGGGCGTCGGACGGCGTTTTGAGATTAAAGGCGAATATGGCGGCGTAACCTTAATTGACGATTACGGCCATCATCCTGCCGAAATTCGCGCGACATTGGAGGCGGCTCGCGGATGCGGCTATAAGCGTCTGCTCGTGCTCTTTCAGCCGCACCGGTTTTCGCGGACCAAATTTCTATGGGAAGATTTCAGGCGTTCGTTCAATGAGGCCGATATTTTGGTAATTACCGAGATTTACGCTGCGGGCGAATCATCGTTGGAAGGCGTCAACGGCGAGATTTTGTCCGAAGCGATCAGCACGGCTGGACATAAGAACGTAGTCTTTACCAGCACCATGCAAGCCGGCATGGAATTTCTGTACAGAGAAGCGCGTCCGGGAGATGCCATTCTCACGATTGGCGCCGGAAGTGTAGGACGCGTGCTCGACCAACTGGCCATGCTGCTTGCCTCCAAGGTTCCTAGTCCCTATGCGGATTAGCGAGAAGCGGGTTGCTGCGCGTTTGAAAGAATTGGGAGTGGAGCTGAGGCCCGGTGTTTCGCTCAGCGAAAAAACTTCGCTGGGAATTGGCGGGACTACCGATGAGCTTTTGTTGCGCCGGTTTGACACGATTCCTGAGGTGATGCGTTTGTTGGCGAACGAAAAAATTCCTTACCGCTTCCTCGGAGGCGGCACCAACGTGCTGGTTGACGATGGCGAGCTGCCCTGGATCGTTTTACATTTGCCAACTTCGCAGCCGGGGATGAGGGTGGAAGGTAATGCGGCTTATGTGGACGCGGCGGCCGACCTCGGAGGCATGGTCACATTTTGTGCGAAACATGATCTCGGCGGCATGGAAGGCCTGATCGGCGTGCCCGGCAGCGTAGGCGGCGCGTTGCGCATGAATGCAGGCGCTTATGGCACGCAGATTGGCTCGTATGTGCGCGAAGTGGAGCTTTACCGTGCGGCCAGCGGAGAAATTGAAACGGTTCGCGGCAACGATATTCGCTTCGACTATCGTCACACTTCATTCGCGCCAGCGGATGTGATGCTGCGGGTAAAACTTGAACTACCGTCCAAGCCGTTTAAGGAAATTCTGGCGGGCATTAAAGTGTGCAACGAAAAACGCCGCGCAAGCCAACCGCTCAACCAGAAAAGCGCGGGATGCATTTTCAAAAATCCTGCGGGCGGGTCGGCCGGGCGCATGATTGACGAACTTGGGCTGAAGGGCCATCGGTCGGGCGACGCCATGGTAAGCGATCGCCATGCGAATTTTTTTATCAATGCGGGAAGCGCAAGTTGCGCGGACATGCTCAGGCTGATCGAAGATGTTCGCGAGCGTGTACACAAAAGCTTTGGCGCGGAACTCGAGAACGAGGTCATTCTCTGGAAAAACTGAAGACCATGGACGCGGACGCTTATCCCCAGGAGCTCCTGGCTGACGAAGAGCCGAAGTATCTCCGCAGGCAGAAGCCACTGGAGATCAAGCGGCGGAAATTCGGCCGGAAGGCCTGGAAAACATATTTGCGCGTCACGTTTGGAGTCGGCGTTGGAATCGTTGGCGCTTGTGCGGCGTATGCCTTCGGACATTTTCTGCTGGCGTCGCGGGAAATGGCGCTCGTTCATCCGGAACAAGTGGAGTTGTCGGGAAATCATTATGTGACGCGCGGAAGCGTTCTGGCGATTTTTAGAACGGATCAAGGGCGCAGCGTCCTGCGCATTCCGTTGAATGAAAGAAGGCAGCAGATCCAGGCAATTCCGTGGGTGTCCGAGGCGATCGTCCGGCGGGCGCTGCCGAATAAAATTGAAGTGGAGATTACCGAGCGCGCGCCAATCGCATTTCTTCGGCAGGGAAGCGATCTCGCGCTGGTGGATATTCATGGCGTGATACTCGAGCGTCCGCTGAAAGCAAAGTTTCATTTCCCCGTGGTCACGGGTATTCACGAGGATATGACATCCGAGGAATGCGAACGGCGTATGCAGCTCTTTGCCGGGTTCTCGCAGCAAGTGGAATTAACCCGCGCGGGCGCGATGGAGCAGGTAAGCGAAGTGGATCTTTCAGACGCCAGCGACTTGCGCGCCACTATCTCCGGTTTGAATGGCGATAATGTTTTCGCCGGCGGCTCGAATCAACTTTCAGACAAATCAGACCATCAATCCGCGGCGCCATCGGACTCGCCTGTCCTGGTGCATTTCGGCGACAACGACTTCGGAACGAAGTATCGAACCTTGCTGGACGGCATCGGCCAATGGCGCGCGAAAACAGGCCGGGTGGAGTCCGTGGACTTGCGGTTCAACGGTGAAGCAATCGTGAATCCCGACTCGCCGGTGATAGCGGTACCGCAACCTGCGCCACGACCAGTGGCGACAACGCGACCGGCATCGAAGCCGGCGCCAGTTGTCGCGAGGAAACCGTCAAAGCCTGTGCACGCAGCGCAAAAGAATTCGAAGAATGCGAAGAAGAAATCGCATAGCGGAAATTGATGGGCGGAAATTATAAGGAGCGGATTTGACGAAGAAGGAACGGCATATCGTAGCGTTGGACATCGGCAGCACCAAAACCTGTGCGCTGATCGGAGAGCTGAGTGACGACGGCAGCGTGAAATTCGCTGCGCTGGGCGCGGCGGAATCGAAGGGCTGGCGTAAAGGGCAAATCGTAAATCTGGATCTCGCGGTCAGTTCGATTCGTCGCGCGGTGGAAGAAGCGGAAACCATCGTCGGCGTGCCGGTGGAGTCGGCGCTGATCGGCGTGGCGGGAACGCATGTTCGGGGCGTGAATAGCCGCGGCGGAATCACGGTGGGAAGCCGTCCGCGCGATATTCAGCGCGAAGATGTTCGCCGCGCGGTGGAAGCTGCGCGTGGCATCCAGTTGCCCGAAGATCGCGAAGTGCTGCACGTTCTGCCCCAGGAGTTTTTTCTCGACGCGCAGGACAACATCCGCGATGCAATTGGAATGGTGGGGCAGCGTCTGGAAGCCAATGTCCATATCGTCACCGCCAGCGGCACGGGGACCCAAAATATTGTCACCGCTGTGAATCGCGCGGGCGTGCGTGTGGATGACACTGTCCTAGAGCCGCTTGCTTCCGCGGAAGCCTGCCTCACTCAGGATGAACGCGAACTAGGTTGCTGCCTGCTGGACATTG
The DNA here is from genome assembly GCA_050012395.1 of Candidatus Acidiferrales bacterium. Lineage (GTDB taxonomy): Bacteria > Acidobacteriota > Terriglobia > Acidiferrales > UBA7541 > Palsa-295. The sequence goes on along the minus strand of JBEKHG010000019.1, from coordinate 65,696 downwards.
GCGGCGGCACAACGGAGCTACTCGCCTATACCGGCGCCGTTGTGCGGCACACCGCGGCGATCCCAGTTGGCGGCGACCATTTCACCAACGATCTTGCCGTCGGATTACGCACGCCCATCGATGAAGCGGAAAAAATAAAGCGCGAGCAAGCCTGCGCAAACCGCGAGCTTCTGAAAGAAGACTTCGCCATCGAAATCGCGAGTGTGGGCGATCGCCCGCCGCGAACAGTTTTCGCTCGGATGCTGTGTGACATCGTGGAACCCCGCGCGCAAGAATTATTGATGCTGGTTCGCGACGAGCTTCGCCGCGGCGGCGTTGAGTCATCCATTCCCGCCGGAATTATTCTTACCGGGGGGGGCTCGCGACTGCGCGGGTTCTGCGAGCTCGCGGAAAAAATATTCAATCTGCCCGTGCGCGTGGCCGTTCCGCGCGGTTTGCAAGGCATGAGTGAAGAAGATTCCCGGCCCGAATATTCTACGGCCGTGGGACTTGTGCTTTACGGTGCGCGTACCAGGCGCATCGCGGGAGCACGTCCGACTGGTTGGGTGGGCAAGTTGAAAAGCATGTTCGCAGGAGCGTCTTAAGGCTTGAGCAAAAATTTCAAGAGGGCGAAAGACTGGGGAGGAAGCATGTCACCAAAAGAATCGAGCTTTAAAGTTTCATTCAGTGAAGAAGCACAGAACGGGGCGAAGATTAAAGTGATCGGAGTGGGGGGCGGCGGTTCCAACGCCGTCAACCGCATGATCCGCGCCAAAGTGGAAGGCGTGGAATTCATCGCGGCAAACACGGATTTGCAGGCGCTGAAACTTTCGCAAGCGCCGGTAAAGCTGCAACTCGGCGCGAAGTTGACGAAAGGTTTGGGAGCCGGCGCCAATCCCGAGGTCGGCCGCAAAGCTGCGCTGGAAGACACCGAAAAAATTCTGGAAGCGCTCGACGGCGCGGACATGGTTTTCGTCACCGCCGGACTCGGCGGAGGAACCGGGAGCGGTGCTGCGCCGGTTGTAGCGAATCTCGCGAGCGAGCTTGGAGCGCTCACCGTCGCCGTAGCCACCAAGCCATTCGCCTTCGAAGGCAAACGCCGCATGGAACAGGCCGAGCAGGCTCTGGGCGAACTGATCGGTAGCGTGGACACCGTCATCGTGATTCCGAACGAACGCTTGATGGAGTGTGTCGAACACGGCACCAGCTTCTTCGAAGCGTTCCGCATCGCCGACGATATTCTGCGGCAAGCGGTTCAGGGAATTTCTGACATCATCACCATTCCCGGCATTATCAATCGCGACTTTGCGGACGTGAAGACGATTATGTCGGGCCAGGGTTACGCGGTGATGGGCACCGCGGTCGCTTCGGGATCGAACCGCGCGATTGACGCCGCTAACCGCGCAATCAATAGTCCACTGCTCGAAGACAATTGCATCCAGGGAGCGCAGGGAATTTTGATCAACATCACCGGATCGTCGAGCTTGAGCCTGCAGGAAGTTCACGAAGCCTCATCGATTATTCAGAAGGCCGCGCACGAAAACGCGAACATCATTTTTGGCGCAGTGATGGATGACGCGATGAAGGAATCAGTGAAAATCACGGTGATAGCCGCCGGTTTCCGGGAAGTAGCCGGCAGGAAGAGCCAAGCGCGTCCTTCGTACTTGCCGAAGACCTGGAAAGCCACTCGCGAGCCCGCGCCGGAGCAGCCCAGCATGCCGCAACCGCAACATACGAATGTGGTGCAGCAGGTTTCCAGAAACGTCAGCGAGGTTGTGCACCAAGTCGCGCGCAACGTGAGTCAGGTTCATGAAGTTGCGGCTGACGATCTCGACGTTCCCACATTTCTTCGCCGCCAGGCTCAAAAGGCCTAGAGCAATTTTATTGGAGACGGGTTGCCGGCTAATCTCCGCGGCAGCCCTGCAGCTTCGTTCGGCGGATCCTAGAGCGCGTGCGGGTGTGCTTTAATATTCCAGTAAATATATTCCGCGCTGTTTCGCGTTAAGATCTCCTGCAGATGATTCGAATCAAAAGGGACATTTTGGAAGAGATGGCAGCTCACGCTTCCGGGAATCCTCAGTCGGAATGTTGCGGATTGTTAGCAGGGCGCGACGGTGTGATTACGGTGATTTTCCCGGCGAATAATTCGTTGGCGAGCGCCACCGCGTATGAAATTAACCCAAAGGAATTGTTTCAGCATATGCGCGAGATTCGCCGAGCCGGGCTGGAACTAATGGGGATCTATCATTCGCATCCAAACGGCGACAACGAGCCATCAGCACGCGACATTGAGGAGGCCTACTATCCCGATGTGGCGTACTTCATTCTTTCGCCGCGCAATGAGACGCCAAATCCCGTCCGCGCTTTTGCAATTCAGAATGGAAGAGCGGACCAACTTGAGATTCAAATCGTCTGAGAACAGAGGGAATCCCTATAGAAGAGGAATCTTCAGCGCAACCGCCGTTATGTCGTCATGTTGAATTCCGCCAATGGCGAAATTCTTCGCTCCATGCAGAAGACATTGTAACGATTCGTCCGCGGTAGCTTCGCGGCACTGACCCCAAATTTCGCCCATTCTCGCCCAGCCAAAATCGTCCCCGCTAACACCGCGCAATTCGTGAAGGCCATCCGTAGCGAACAGCACAGAATCCCCAGGGGCGAGGGACACGCGATGGATATCGTAACAAGTGTTCGGAAACATTCCGGACGGCAAGCCGCCCTCTTTCAATTGCTGGCAGCCGGCGTGGGAAGCTCGCAGAGGGTAGGGCATTCCCGCGTTTGAAAACGCCAGCTCGCGGCAGGTGGGGTCGTAAACGGCGTAAAGCGTGGTGGCAAAGCGTCCCTGCACCGGCCGCACGAGCAGCCGTCTATTTAAAATTGCCAAGACGGTGGACGTTTGTTCGTCCGTTTTGGTAATACCGCGCAACATTCCCATCACCAGCGCGGCGTACATTGCGGCCGCAATGCCTTTGCCCACCACGTCCCCGATGTAGAGGGCGATCGTTCCGTTGGGTAGAGTAAAAAAATCCGCGAAGTCTCCGCCTACTTCTCCAAAGGGGGAAAATCTATATGCAATTTCGATGAAGGAATTCCGGAGCGTCCCGGAAGGCAGCAATGAATTTTGGATTTCACGCGCTTCGTCCTTCTCCGCTCCGCAACTGTGATTGCAAGGTGGCGCTTCTATTCCGAGCAAAGAACTCATCATGGGCCGTGTTTTAAGAAGCTACACTGGGCATAGTGGAGGACTGCAACTCAACATCCAAGCCGGGAATTTTGTCGGCGCTAGAAAGAGCTAAGAAAGGGTTTACCGAGTGAATAAGACGCAACCTCGAAGAAGTGCAATATCACTGGCCCAAAAGAGAGATGCCTGTACCGGATTGAAACAGGGAACCTGCATCGCTACGGCGCTAGTCTAACTGCTGGCGCGATGGCTATGTTGCGCGTCGACTTTATCGGCGGCCTGCAAACGCCGCGCATACAACGGAAAGTTTTCCGCAAGGGTTGCAACGTCTTTGCGAACGCGCTGCTCGATGGCGGCGTCGCCTAGATGCGTGAGCACTTCAGCGATCCACCCGGCAATTTTTTCCATTTCTGGTTCGCGCATCCCGCGCGTGGTGACAGCCGGGCTTCCCACGCGAATTCCTCCAGCTTTCATCGGCGGCAGGGGATCGAAGGGAATGGCATTCTTGTTGACGGTCATGCCCGAGCGTTCGAGCGCAAGCTCCGCGTCGCGGCCGGTAATTCCTCGCGAGTGCATATCAACGAGAAATAAATGATTGTCCGTGCCGCCCGTGACGATGCGGAAGCCCAACTTTGCCAGACCAGCAGCGAGCGCGCGCGCGTTGGCCACTACCTGTTTTTGATAGTCGCGGAATCCGGGGGCCGAAGCTTCCTTCAGACACACTGCTTTGGCCGCGATGATGTGCTCCAGCGGGCCGCCCTGCACTCCGGGAAATGTGACGCGATCCAAATCCTTGGCATATTTTTCGCGGCATAGAACCAAGCCGCCGCGCGGTCCGCGCAGAGTCTTGTGAGTAGTGGTGGAAACAAAATCCGCATGCGGAACGGGGCTCGGATGGACTGCCGCTGCGACCAGACCGGCAATATGCGCCATGTCCACGAAGAAAAGCGCGCCCACCGATTGGGCAGTCTTGGCGATGCGCGGAAAATCGATGATGCGTGCGTAGGCGCTGGCGCCTGCGACGATCATTTTCGGTTGATGTTCGCGAGCCAGCCGATCGATTTCATCGTAGTCAATTGTTTCGGTATCTTTCGTGACGCCATAGGCGACGAATTTGTAAGTCTTACCCGAAAAATTCAGAGGATGGCCGTGGGTTAAATGGCCGCCATGCGCCAGATTCATTCCCAGCACGGTTGCGCCAGGCTCGAGCGCGCTCATATAAACCGAAATGTTCGCTTGTGTTCCGGAATGCGCCTGCACGTTGGCGTGCTCGGCGCCAAAAAGAGTTTTCGCGCGTTCGATGGCAAGCCGCTCCACGCGGTCCACATTCTCGCAGCCGCCGTAGTAACGCTTGCCCGGATAGCCTTCGGCATATTTGTTGGTGAACACGGAGCCGGCAGCTTCCAGGACAGCTTCGGAAACAAAATTCTCAGAGGCGATCAACTCAAGGCCGGTCGCTTGACGCCGCACTTCATCACGCAAAGCCTCGGCGACTTCGGGATCCACTTCATCCAGAGTGCGGCTCATTCGTACGAGTTCGGGGCTATCGGTTGTCATTCATTGCACCAGAAAGATTCCACATTTCGATTTTTCACACTAAGAACACTCGAGCGTGATTCTATCGGAGCTGGCGCGGTATTTGCAATGAATGCGGGAAGCGGGGCTGCTGCCAGCGCGGTAGAGCGGTTAACAGAATGAGATGCTACGGTTTGGCGAGGCTGGGAATTAGTATTTTCCGTGGAATACTGCCTTATCAATGTCCGGCCAGAATTCTTTTAACACATTGAAAATTCCGTCCAAGCCCACTTGCGTTCCCCAACGCTGATATGTTTTCACCCAGGGGTTGTGTTCTGCCGGGTAATACGTGTTGCCGATACCTGCTGCCGCTCCGGCTCCGGCAATCTCTGAAATATTGAAAGTACTACCGCCCGAGTCGGTCCGCGTGATGACCAAACGACTGATCGCATACCCTGTCCGCTTCAGGAATGGGCCTTTGCCCATGGTGTAGTACCTGGGGTCTTCTTTCGTCAACGTTGGAAAGATCGCTTCGGTCATGTAGTTCTCAATGCCGCCGTCCACAAAATTGTGCCAATAGTATTGGCCGTATCCCGAGGCGCCGTGGCCGAAGGTCGGCTGGGAATTTTGGGCCAACGCGATTCCGGCGATGGCCCCGACCAGAAGGAAATTGGAGTAGTCGAACGTCTCTTGAGTCGCCAGCCAGAATTTCGTCTTGAAAGTCATCGGCGGCAAATAGGTGTTAGCGCTCACCGCGCGGTAATTCGGGATGATGCCCAGAATTCTCTTGGGTTGTTTACCGTAGTCGGTGTCCGCGTTATTTTGATCCGTGGGCTTGGTCTGGGGCGGCGTCGCGTTTGGCGATGGAGGTTTTCCGTTCTGGGTCGTGCTCGACTGCTGAGGGTCTTGCCCAAACATTGAAACATTAAGCAGCTTCCAACGCCGGGCAACTTCGACGGGTTGTTCTCGCGCTTCGGTTGATTCCTGGGCTCGAACAGGACCAGTCCCCAGAGTCCCGGCCAATACCAACATTACGCAAAAACATCGAATCACTTTCAAATCCTTCCTCATGTGGGTACTGCCTTCCGCTACTGCTGCGGAGGCCGGTTTTTCTTCTTCACCAGATAGTTGTGAATATCCGGCCAGAATTCCTTCAACTCATTCCCGAAGGCGTCGATGCCCATCTGCACTCCCCAACTGTTAGCGCTATTCGCAAAACTCCGGTCGCCGGAGGGATAATAAACGGTCGAGATGGCAATTGCCGTCGCATTGCCCGCGAACTCAGGAATGTTGAATATATTACCGCCCGAGTCTTTACGGGTGACAAAAACTCGGCTGAAAGCATAAAAAAAGCGCTGCCCAACCTTTCCTCTTCCCAGTCGAAAATAGCGAGGATCCGTTTTTAGAATGGAGGGGAATACACCGCCCACCATAATGTTGCCATCCACCTGGTCGGCAAATGCCGTGCCATACCGCTGCCCATATCCCGACATCCCCTGTCCGAACTCCGGATAGGCATCATCCGCCTGCCGGATGCCCGCAACAACTCCTACAATCACGAATTCGTAGGGGTCGAAAGCGCCCTTCGCCGTGATGGCAAACTTCTGTTTCCACGTGAGCGGTACCACTTGCGACTGATTATCGACCGTCAGGTAATTCGGCATCACGTAAAACATCCGGTCGTCCTTGGACTTTTTTGAATCTTTTTGGGCCGGAGTGGTTTGACCGGGAGGATTATTGGGGGCAGACGATTGATTCCCCGGGCTATCTGGCTTCGGCGCGGTTGCCGGCGCCGGAGTAGGCTGCGCCGGTGTCTCCTGGCAGAACGCAGGTAGCGCCAGAAACAAGAAGGCAGCAGCCGCCGCCAAGGAGAAATAGGAATAATGGGTCCAGAGACGGCGTTTGAGAGTCCGCAAAGGTAAAATCAGAATCGAACCCCTGCGTCCCGGGTTGAGAGATGCCCCTGAAGTGAGCGGAACGTACTTTCGGCTGGAATAGAGTTCACCGAGATTAGCTTGGATTCCACGATTCCTTTTCCTTTTTCCTGGTTTAATTGATCCCGACTGCCGGCGTGTATTTGTAATTGAACCCCCAACCGCGCCGTGACGCTGCTTATCCCCGTTCGAATTATTATAAACAAACCAAACTGAACCATGCTCCTTGATTTCGTTCTTGGTTCCGAAAACCCCGCTCCAACTCCGAAAAGGTCAGGCAACCGAGACACTGGCTAAGATTGTCTCTGTGTTCAGAGGACGCTTTTCGCAAAGTGGTTGTACTCCTTCTTACTGAAACTGCCTCAAAAACACGGAAGTAAGAAAGGATCCGTTTCGATAACCTGAGGACAAAACCTTTGCCAGAGCGAATGAACCAACCTAGAAAAACAATCCACTATTGGCCTTTGTCGGTGACCGCTGTCGGTAACCGCGTTAGCCAGACTTGCGCGACTTTTCAAGCACACGAAAGCGATGAGAGCTCGGCACGAATCCAAGTACCGCTTCGCTCAATCGCTACATCACTGTTTGTTGTTGGATCCCGTCACACTCGAAACTATCGGCACGTGATGCTGGCTCAGCAGCGTGTGTGGTCCGCCGTAGATAAATTCCAGCGCCACGTTAAAACCAGCTTGTATCAGCAGGTTGTAGTTGCCCATTCGGAAACCATCCATGGCATTGTAACGGCCTGGATACCACAGCAATGCAGCAGCTTCCGTACCCGCATAAGGAGCCGCGATTTGCGAAAATGAGAACGTGCGATGTCCATCGTCGCCCCGGCGTGCCGTGACGGTCGAAATCAAAGCATGTTTCAGCCTCGGAACGATGCCGGAACATTCACATCTGTAGTAAATCGTGTCTTCTCGGAAAACTTCAGCCATCGAATATCGAGCGGTCTGCGTTATGAGATGAATTCCAAAGTTGCTTCCCACTCGCTCTCCGTAGGCGTCCCAACCTTGTCCCCAATCTGGCGGGATTCCCGATTGGCCGGGAACTGGGCCTCTAGGCGTCTCGGCCTGCTGGATTCCAGAGACCGCAAGGGCGCCAAAGATGGCGTACGGGCCGAAAGTATCAAAGGCATAATTCTTTAGCTTTTCCTTATCCGTCGGCCGATGATACGTGTACGCGACCGGCTGCGGATTGCTGGAAGAATACGCTGGGGCAGTTTGGCCTGGTTGCGTTTGCGTCTGACTCGTCGTACCTGAACCAGCGGACGATTGCGCCCTAGCCAACGGCTGAAGTGTGGCAAGGATTGCGATAGCGACAAACAAGCTTACGGCGCGGAACTTCTTCATCTAGCTAAACTCCTTATCTTTTTGGCAACACTGGCGAGGAACCAGGCGCGCCAGATAGCCTACAATGAATTCGCGTTCGATTTCACGCGAAAAATACCAAAATATAGCCTGGTTGACTTCGGCTGCGGTCTCCCCTAACCTAATCCGATTGCGTCTTCAAGTCGCACCGCCTAGATGTTCGCGACAGTCCATGAGGCGCAGAAACGAGCCCAATAACCTATGTCGGACCAGAAGCTTCCCACTCGCGCGGAAGATTATTCGGAGTGGTATAACCAGGTCGTTCTACGCGCCGAACTAGCTGACTATGCGCCGGTGCGGGGTTGCATGATCGTGCGTCCGTATGGTTGGGCGCTTTGGGAAAATATTACGGCCGCGCTAGACAGCCGCTTCAAGGCGACAGGCCATGTCAATGCGGCCTTTCCTCTGCTGATTCCGCGCAGCTTTATCGACAAAGAGAAATCGCATGTAGCCGGATTTTCGCCAGAGCTGGCAGTCGTAACCCATGGCGGCGGAGAAGAGCTTGAAGAGCCCCTGGTAATTCGGCCGACTTCGGAAACCATTATCGGGCACAGCTACGCGAAATGGATTCAGTCCTATCGTGACTTGCCAGTGCTGATCAACCAGTGGAACAGCGTAGTGCGCTGGGAGATGCGTACGAAGCTTTTTCTTCGAACGCTGGAGTTTTTCTGGCAGGAGGGCCACACCGCCCATGCCACCTTGGAAGAAGCCGACTTCGAAACGCGCCAGATGCTCGATATCTACACGGACTTTGCCGTGCGCGAAGCGGCTGTGCCGGTAATTCCCGGCCGCAAATCAGATTCCGAACGGTTCGCCGGTGCGGATCAAACATTTTCCATCGAAGCTATGATGGGCGACGGCAAGGCCCTTCAGGCGGGGACCTCTCACAACCTGGGACAAAATTTTGCCAAGGCCTTCGAGATACGCTATCTGGACAAAAACGGAGTGCATCAGCATTGTTGGACAACTTCGTGGGGACTTTCGACCCGTTTTATCGGCGCAATTATCATGGTTCACGGCGACGATCAGGGATTGATCTTTCCACCTCGCCTCGCGCCGTTCCAACTGGTCATCGTTCCGATTTACAAAACCGACGAAGAAAAATCCGGCGTTATGGAATGTGCCCAAAAGCTTCGCAAAGTGCTGATCGCTGCGGGCATTCGCGTCAAGATGGATGAGCGCGAAGGCGTCAGCCCCGGTTTCAAATTCAACGATTGGGAAATGCGCGGAGTTCCGTTGCGTATGGAGATTGGACCGAAGGATGTCGCCAAAGGTTCCGTGGTGCTGGCTCGCCGTGATCGTCCAGGCAAGGAAGGCAAGTCCTTCGTGCAGCAGCAAGGGCTGGCCGCTGCAGTGGCGCAATTATTGGAAGAAATTCAGCAATCACTCTACGACCGCGCTCTGGCCTTCCGCAAAGCCAATACTTCCGAACCAGCGACGTACGACGAGTTCAAAAAAGTGGTAGAAAAGGGCTTTGCCTTTGCCTGGTGGTGCGGCAGCAGCGACTGCGAAGCGAATATCAAAGAAGAAACCAAAGCGACAATGCGTTGTATCCCGCTGGAACAGCCCGGCGGTTCCGGGACGTGTATTCACTGCGGCCAACCGGCCAAAGAGAAGGCTATCTTCGCGCGCGCTTACTAAAGCCTCCGATACGTTCCTATCACTCATTTACTCATTCTGAACACGGTTCCGTCGTCAGGCTTCCCCAACATTGCCCCGGTGATAGCATAACCACAGCAAGGACCCATTCCTGGGAGGCGTTCCATTTTGAAAGCTGGAAGAGACCGAGATAAACACCGAGGTGGAGCTAAGATCAACCTGGTTCTGACCCTGTTAATACTGTGTGGCATGATATTTGTCGGCGTGATGATTGCTCCGCCCTACTTCAACAATTATCAGCTTCAGGATGCGATGAAGACGGAAGCCCGTTTCGCCGGCTATAACCGGAAAAGCGACGAAGAGATTCGCGAGGATATGTGGAAGAAAGTTCAGGAACTTGGCATTCCGGTGAAAAAAGAAGACATCCACATCGTGAACGAGAACAACACGGTTCAAATTACCGTGAATTACTCGATTCCCGTTGACATGAAATTCACTCAGTTCACCATGGATTTCCATGCCCATGGGGACAACCACTCGCTTTAAGCCGCCAATCTAATATAGTAGAAGCTGGAGAATCGCTTGGGAGTCACCATGCCGATTTGCGGGCTCTGGATGTCTTTAGCCGACCGTCTCAAGGCTCAGCGGAGAAATTGATTGCGGATTCGAATTGCCCCCGGCTTTTGGACCTCTCGAGTCGGACTTGGCGTTCTGGTAGCTGTGTTGGCTGTGTTCCTCACGGCGACCTCGATTTTCGCGTATTACTACATACAATTCGGCCACTTGGTGGACCAGCGTCTCACCGGTCAGATCTTCCAGAATACTTCCCGGGTTTATTCTGCTCCGAGCCGCATTTATACCGGAGAGGAAATTAAGCTGGCTGACCTTAGCTCTTACCTGCTACGTGCCGGTTATCAGGATGGTGAAGTGCCGGGAGCCCCCGGCCAGATACATGTGAAGGGAAGTACGCTTGAGATATGGCCCTCCAAGGAGTCCTATTTCCACGGTGGCAATGCACTACGCGTCGTCTTCACCGGCCCGTCCATTTCTAAAATAACGCAGATTTCAGATGGTACTCTCCGCGATTCCGCGGAGCTTGAGCCCGAGGTTATTACCAATCTTTTTGACAGCTCCCGCGAGAAACGCCGCATTGTGCGTTTTGACGACTTGCCGAACGTAATGGTGAATGCCGTGCTATCGGCCGAAGACAAACGCTTTTTCGAACATGGCGGCTTCGACATCGTCCGCGTCATCGGCGCTGGACTCGCGGACCTGAAAATTGGTCATCGCGCGCAAGGCGCCAGCACCATCGACATGCAAGTGGCGCGCAGCTTTTTCTTCACCACGAAGCGTGAATGGCGCCGCAAGATCAAAGAAACGTTGATGGCCTTCGAAATCGACCAGCGTTTCACCAAGCAGCAGATTTTCGAGCTGTATGCCAACGAAATTTATCTTGGCAATCGCGGCAGCTTTTCCATTCGCGGCTTCGGCGAGGGCGCGCAGGCTTACTTTGGCAAGGACGTCCGCGAAATAAGCCTGGGCGAAGCGGCATTCCTGGCCGGCATCATACGCGCGCCCAATCGCTACTCGGCCGCTGAACGCCACATGGATCGCGCCATGGAATCTCGCGACCGTGTTCTGGCCCAGATGGTCGAGAATGGCTACGTCACGCAAGCGCAAGCCGACGCCGCCAAGAAAGAAAAGTTCCACTTTGTGAGCGGAGGCATCGAGAGCAGTTCCGCCCCATACTTCGTGGACATGGTGAAAGACCATCTCCTCGATCAATTTTCTGAGACAGATCTACAGACCCAGAGCTATCGCATCTACACCACGCTCGACCCCGAGCTTCAGAAAGCTGCGAGCGCGGCGGTCCTATCCGGAATGCAAGGGGTGGACAAGCTTCTCGCCAAGCGCTATGCCGCGTGGAAGAAAAAGGGCCAGGTGGTGCCGCAAGTGCAAGTCGCGCTGGTGGCTTTGGATCCGCGGACGGGAGAGATACGCGCCTTAATCGGCGGACGCAATTACGGCGAAAGCCAGCTCAACCACGCGCTCGCGCATCGGCAACCCGGCTCGGTGTTCAAACCGTTCGTGTACGCCGCTGCCTTCGAGAATGCTGCGCAAGGCATGCAGCCGATCGTCACGCCGGTCACGACGGTCGAAGACGTACCCACTACTTTCGATTTCGACGGGAAAGAATACACACCCGACAATTACGGTCAGGAATTTTACGGCACAGTTACGGTACAAGACGCGCTGATCCATTCGTTGAACGTGGCCACGGTGAAAGTGGCGGAAATGATCGGCTTCCAGCGCGTGGTGGATGTCGCCCGTCAGATGGGCCTCGGAAATAATATTCAAGCCACTCCGGCTGTCGCTCTGGGCGCCTACGAGATGACTCCCGTGGACGTCGCAGCGGGCTACACCGCATTCGCCACCAACGGTTACCGCTCTGAGCCTCTGTTCCTCCGCAGCGTGCTGGCGGCCGACGGTAGCGTGGAAGAGTCCGCCGGTCCTCGCACGCGTGGAGTACTCGATTCGCGCGTCGCCTTTCTGGTAACCAGCTTGATGGAAGACGTTATCAATCGCGGCACGGGCGTCACCGTTCGCTCCATGGGTTTCGCCGCTCCGGCGGCAGGCAAGACTGGAACATCGCGCGACGGCTGGTTCGCCGGATTCACCTCCAATCTCCTCTGCGTCGTCTGGATCGGATTTGACGATAACCGCGACCTGGAATTGTCGGGAAGCCAATCGGCTGCTCCGGTGTGGGCTGAATTTATGAAACGAGCGGTCGCGTTGCCCCAATATCGCAACACGCAGCCTTTCACTCCGCCCCCCGGCGTGATCGCGGAATCAATCGATCCGCAAACCGGACAACTCGCCGGGCCAAGTTGTCCTCAGAGCGTGAATGAATACTTCGTTTCCGGCACCGAACCCACTCAAACGTGCGAGCTTCATGGCGGACACGTGGCTCAGGGAAATTGGCTATCGCATCTTTTTGGCAAAAACGGAAACCCACCGCCTCCCGGACAGGCGTCCGCCGCGTCTAACCCCGTGAGCCAACCCGCCGCCCCAGGGGAGACTACTCCGTCCGAGCCGGAAAAGAAAAAAGGCTTGCTAGGCAAGGTTTTTGGTATATTTGGATCAAGCAAGAAACCTGCGGACACCCCGAAACCGCAACCGTAGGTCACGCGCGGAAAAGGAGCTGGGAAATGAGTCGAACGACTCTTTTTGCCGTTCCGCTGGCCCTGTTGTTCATCACAACGAGCCACGCGCAACAAACCCCTGTCAGTTACACAAAGCCGGCACAATCTTCCGAGGCTTCTTCGTCGGCCACTTCGTCGATGACCCCGCGCCAAATGGCTGAACTCCAGGGCGACATTTTGATGGCGCGCAAGGAGTATCCTTCGGCGGTCAATGCGTACTGCAAGATCATTGAGTCAGAGCCGAAAAACGCGCAGCTCTTGAACAAGGTAGGAGTCGCTTACCAGCAATTGGGCGATCTGAATCGAGCCGAGCGCTACTACAAAAAATCCATACACTTCGACAAGACTTACGCCAGCGCCATCAACAATTTCGGCACCATCGAGTACGAGAAGAAGCATTACGGAAAAGCCATTACCGAATACAAAAAAGCCGTGGTCTATCACACGGACCTGGCCACCATTTACAGCAATCTTGGATACGCTTATTTCGGCAACAAGGAATACACGCTGGCCATGAGCACTTTCGCTAAAGCGTTGGCGATTGACCCGCACCTTTTTGAGAAGAAGAGCGAGAATGGTTCGATCATTCAGCAACGAGAAGCCACCGATCCAGGGATGTTCTATTTCTTCGTGGCAAAAGCTTACGCGCAGAATGGAGACGCCGAACGCGCCGCCCACTACCTAAAAATGGCGCGCGACAATGGTTACGTGGGATTTATGACCGCGCAAACCGACGTGACCTTCGCGCGCGTGATTAAAGATCCGCGCGTCCAGGAAGTCCTGCAAATGCCTCCGTCCTACGTCGGCTCGTCAAAAAAGCCGGAATCGAACTAGCCGCGCTGGAGAGTTGGATTTATCTCCGCGATTTCTGTTGAGTCATCCGCGATAGAGAACCGCCCGAGATACGCCTTACGTTAGTTAGTGGCCGCTTTCGCAGCCCGGTCGCGCCTGAAAAGACTTTACTTGCTGTTTACGGAGCCTCTTGCTTCGATGTAAACCAGGTCGTAAATGGTTCCGGTTCCGTTCGGCTTCACAGTGACGATACGCTTCGCTTCTTTCGTCCCTGCCTTCAAGACCGTTTCATTCTCGTTCGCGTGATCGTCCTCGCAGTCGAGCCCATTTGAAGACTTCTCTTTCGCTGCTGGCGCAGCTCCAGAATCAGAACAATTCAGGACCTTGCCGTACTTGGCCAGCGCCTTGCGATAGAACGCCGCAACTTTATCCGGCGCGTCATCCGAATCCATTTTTAGAACCGCCAGTTTGAATCCGGACGACCCACCCCAAGCTCCGAGTTGCACCGACGCGCTATCATCCGAACTATCTTTGTGCTTCCGTGAGCCGGGATATATCGGCAATCCAACGTCCTTCGCACCCGCATTTTTGCTCGCGACGAATCCAATGCTGTCGTTATCCTGCTTATCCGCGTCCTTCTTGTCCTGCGCGGCGAGTGGGAGCGCCGCAAGCATCAATCCCAACGCGATTGCCGGCAACGCAGGGCCTCGCCATCCGAAACACTTCACCTTCGCGCCAAAAATAGATTGCACCTCGGTCATAATTTCTCCTCACCACAGGATACGCAATATTCCAGATCTTTGTTCCGCGCGAGCATTGAGGCGACAATTGCTCTGAAATCATGAATGTTTTGCAGAACATTCGCGAAGCCGCACGATTCTGCTGCTATAATAGCCGCCGGAATGGCTCCCCGTTCATTTCGCCTGCTGATTCTGCTTGTGTGTGTGCTTGTTGGCTCGTTTCTTGGCTTGAATCATGCCGCTGTCGCTCAATCACCTTCCGCGACGACTTCCAAAATTGTCGAGCTTCACATTGACGGCGAAATCGAGCCCATCCTTGCCGAATACCTGGTCCGTGGAATTACCGAAGCCAACGATCAGCACGCCAACCTGATTCTGATCACGATGAACACCCCGGGCGGCCTGGACACTTCCATGCGCTCAATTATTCAGGCGATCCTGCGCTCTGGTGTCCCGGTCGTCACATATGTGTATCCGACGGGCTCGCGCGCTGCGTCCGCGGGATTCTTCATCCTGCTCTCCGGCGATATCGCCGCCATGTCTCCCGGAACCGAAACTGGCGCCGCTTCGCCGTTGATCGAACTAGGCGGCCAGCCGGTCAAGATTGACGAAACGCTGCAAAAGAAAATCGTCAATGACGCCACTGCTTACCTGCGGGCCTACACCAGCAAGCGTGGCCGCAACTCCGACCTGGCAGCCACTGCGGTAACCGACGCCAAAGCCTTCAGCGACAAAGAAGCGCTCGACGGCAAACTGATCGATATGGTCGTTTCGTCGCCGGAAGAACTTCTCGCGAAACTAGATGGCCGTACGATCACGCGCTTCGATGGCAACACGCAGAAACTCGATCTGCCGCACCCGGTGATCGCCGCCACCGACATGACTTCGCGCGAGAAATTCCTTTCGCGCATCGTTCAGCCGGATGCATTTTTCATTTTGTTGATCATCGGCGTTCTGGGCCTCTACGCGGAGTTCACGCACCCGGGGATGTTCGCGCCTGGCGTTTTCGGAGTGATTGCGCTGGTGCTCGCTTTATACGCCATGCACATGCTGCCGATTAATTTCGCGGGCCTGTTGCTCATTGTGGTTGCGCTGGTACTTTTTGTGATGGAAGCAAAATATCCGACGCATGGCGTTCTAGGTGTGGGAGGAGTGATCTCCATGGTGCTGGGCGCGCTCTTTTTAATTAACTCGCCGCTTACGGGCGGGGGCGTCAGCCTCGGCGCTGCGCTCGGCGTAGCTATCCCGTGCGCGATTATCATAATTATTCTGATGCGGCTCGTCTTGCGCTCTCGCACCTGGAAACAGACAACAGGGAAGGAAGAACTGATCGGCGAAGTAGGCGAAGTTACCGAACCGCTGGAATCTGCAAGTCAAGCAGGCATGGTCTTCGTTCACGGTGAATTATGGCGCGCCATCACGCGTTACGGCGAAGAAATTCCCAAGGGCGCGCGCGTTCGAGTTAGAAAGGTTGCCGGGCTGACACTGGAAGTCGAGCCGGTGAAGACGCCGCAATCGGCCTCTTCCTAGAAATATCGAAGGAGACAGCGAATGGATTTTGCGACGATCTTGCTGGGATTCGCCGTACTGATTTTTCTTTTCTGGCTGGTGAATTCCGTGTACGTCATCAAAGAGTGGGAACGCGGCGTCGTGCTGCGCCTGGGACGCATGCTGCCCGAAGCAAAAGGCGCCGGCCTGCAGCTTGTTTTTTTCCCCATCGACAAGCTCACCCGCATCTCGCTGCGCATCGAAACGCTCGACGTCCCGCCGCAGGATGTCATCACACGCGACAACGTCTCTGTAAAAGTAAACGCGGTGTGTTATTTTCGCGTGGTGGACGCCAATCTCGCGCTCTCGCAGGTGCAAAATTATCTGTACGCCACCTCGCAGCTCGCTCAGACCACCCTACGCAGCCTGGTTGGCCAATTCGAGCTGGACTCCATCCTCTCCGAGCGCGAAAAGGTAAACGCCAAGCTGCAACAAATCCTTGACCAGGATACCGAGCCTTGGGGTATCAAAGTAACGAAGGTTGAGGTTAAACAAGTCGATATTCCGGAAAATATGCAGCGCGCCATCGCCAAACAGGCGGAGGCCGAGCGCGAGCGCAGGGCCAAGATTATTCACGCGGAAGGCGAATTTGAAGCTTCTCAAAAGCTGGCCGATGCGGCGGAAGTGCTGGAGAAGCAGCCGGCTGCGATTCAGTTGCGTTATTTGCAGACTTTGACGGAAATCGGCGTGGAAAAAAATACGACCATAGTTTTCCCGTTGCCCGTTGACATTATTTCGCAATGGGTCAAACAAGCAGGAAGTAAGTAGGAACCATGGCAGGAAGCGGAAAACGCGGCGGCGGAGAAAGAGTGCTAGAGAGCAGGCATCTGGTAGGACTGTTTCTCGGCGTCGTGCTCTTATGCGGAGTTTTCTTCACTCTCGGCTACGTGATGGGCCGCAACCAGTTTGGTGGCTCCGTGCACGCGGAATCGCCCATAAAAAACACAGCCACGTCACCGGCGAAATCCAAAGCCGCTGATGCTCCTACAGCGGTCGCTCCTGATTGGGATTTCTACGACAAAAACAAAGATACAACTCATCTCGAGCCGCCCGCTGCTGGGGTGAAATCGCCAACTCCATCCGGCGCGCCGGCGAAGGCCACCGCAAATACTTCGGCTCCGGTTACTTCCGCCAAGCCACCCGCAAACGACGCAAAAGCTGCACATCTCCAGCAGCCTGCGATTCCCAAGTCCGGAATACTTCTTCAAGTGGCGGCGGTGCGCAGCCAGAGTGACGCGCTGGAAATGGCCGAAGCTATTCAGCAAAAAAGGTTCCCGTGCTTCGTCGTCACGCCTAGCTCCGACAACTACTACCGCGTTCAAGTCGGCCCTTATCAGGACATCGCCTCTGCCGAAGCCGCCAAACGCTCCCTCGAACAATTGGGTTTCAAAAATATATTTAGACGCTGAATGAAATTTACGCGAACAACGAGAGTGCTGCTCGCCGTGGCGAGCGGCGCCGCCCTGGCTCTTTCATTTCCCGACTACAATCTTTGGCCTCTCGCTTGGTTTTCCATCGGCATGCTCGTGTTGGCGTCGGTCGGCTCACGTCCGGGCGAATCGCCGCTCTACGGATTCCTTCACGGCGTAGTTTTTTACCCGGTTTGCGTTCCGTGGATCGACACGGTGATGCGGCAATACGGCAATCTGGATCCGTGGACCTCCGCAGGAATCCTCGGCTTGATGGCAGTAGCCGGCGGTTTGCTCTGCTCGTTATTTTCTTGGGGCGTAGCGAGAGCCTCCAGAAAAAGCATCGCGCTTGCGTGCTTACTGGCACCGTTCCTTTGGGTCACATTGGAATTCGTGCGCACGCATTTGCCTTACATCGGTTTTCCCTGGAACCTCGCAGGCTATGCCGCCATTAAAAGCCTCGCACTGCTGCAAATGACGACGGTAACGGGAATCTACGGCCTTTCGTTTCTGATCGCAGCGTACGGCTCGCTTTTTGCGTTCGCGGTCCTAGTGGATACGCGCCAGGCTTGGCGAATAGTTGTGATCACCACGGTTGTGCTCGTTGTTATCGCGGTGGGCGGCGGTTATCTTGTCCCCAAGGAGACCCCGCGCTTCACGGCTCATCTGGTGCAAACAAATTTTCCGCAGTCAGAGCGTTACCCTAACGATTGGCTTCAAATCCACGCAGGCGAACTGGATGAGCTCGCGCGCATCAGCATCACTGCCGCTAAGAAAAATCCCGCGGGGCCGGAATTAATCGTCTGGCCCGAAGTGCCCGCGCCATTCAGCTTGCAAGACCCAGCTTTTTCCGTCCGCGCCGTCAACATCGCGCGGGAGTCCGGCGCATATTTCCTCGTAGGAGTGGTGGATGACAGGCAGGACGCGCAACGAAACTGGTTCTTCTATAATAGCGCGGTGCTGTTGGACCCGCTCGGCAGGCGAATTTACACCTATGATAAGATTCACCTGGTGCCCTTTGGCGAGTACGTGCCGTTGCGCCAGTGGCTCACTTTTGCCGGACGTTTGACTGCCGACATTTCCGATTTCACTCCTGGAACGGTCTATACACTGGGTGAAGTTCCCGGAGGCAAATTCGGTACGTTCATCTGTTATGAGGCGATTTTCCCTGGCGAAATTCGCCGGTTCGCGGCGTCGGGCGCTCAGTTGCTGATCAATATTTCGAACGACGGCTGGTTCGGACGCTCGGCAGCGCCGGTACAGCACCTGATGATGTCTCGTGTACGCGCGGTCGAAAGCCGTCGCTGGCTGTTGCGCGATACGAATAACGGTTTCACCGCCGCAGTCGATCCATACGGCCGCATCGTCGCCGAGCTGCCCACGGATATTCGCGGCGAGCTCGATGCTCCATACGATTTCAAGAGCAACCTTACGCTCTATGTCCGTTTTGGCGACTGGTTCGCCTGGCTTTGCGTGATAATTACTGCGGTGCTTTTGTTTTTCGCACTGAAGCGAGGCGCGTTTTTACCGCTCGCTGAAGCAAAAAGGCAAAAAGAGAATGGCTGAACACATCGAAGACCTGCAACAACGCTACGCCGAGCTTAAGAAACGTATTGAGCTCGTGCGGAGCTTTCTTTGACGCCGGCTCCGCCCGCAAGCAACTCGCCACATTCGAAGAAAAAGTAAGCGATCCAAATTTCTGGCAGGACCAGGAAAAAGCGCAAGCCGTCTTGCAGCAGCGCAAACAGATCGAAGACCGCGTCAACGCGGAAAAGCTTCTCGAAACCAAATCCAGCGACATCGAAACGTATTTCAACCTTGCGCGCGAAGAATCGAACGACGCGCAGCGTGACGCTCTGCTCGATGACGTGAGCAAAGAGATCGCGTCCGCCGACACCTATTTATCCGAGCTCGAAACGAAAACTCTTCTCGCCGGTGAAAACGACCGCCTGAACGCCATCGTCACCATCAAGCCCGGCGCGGGCGGCACCGAATCGCAGGACTGGGCCGAGATGCTCCTGCGCATGTATCTTCGCTGGGCGGAACAAAAAGGCTTCAACGCCACGGTGATCGACTCCACCCCGGGCGAAGAAGCCGGAATCAAGACCGCCACGGTACAGATAGCCGGCGAAAACGCCTATGGCATGCTCGCAGGTGAAAGCGGTGTGCATCGCCTGGTGCGTATATCGCCTTTCGACCAAGCCGCCCGCCGCCACACCTCTTTCGCTTCCGTTTTCGTAATTCCCGAGATCGACGACAAAATCGACATCGTGGTCAAGCCCGACGACCTCCGCATCGACACCTTCCGGGCTGGCGGCCACGGCGGACAAAACGTCAACAAGGTTGAATCCGCGGTGCGCATCACGCATCTTCCGTCCGGAATCGTCGTTCAATGCCAGAACGAACGCAGCCAGCACAAAAATCGCGAATGGGCCATGAAGGTTCTGCGCTCACAGCTCTACGAACTGGAACTCGAGAAGCGCAGCGAAGCCTTGCACAAACTTGACGCTTCCAAGCCCGAAATCAGCTTCGGCAGCCAGATTCGTTCTTACACTATGCAGCCTTATCAGCTAATCAAAGACCACCGCACAAAGTTGGAGCGTGGAGACGTGGACAAAGTAATGAACGGCGACCTGGACCCTTTCATACGCTCCTATTTGCTGTACCGGCGCGACAACGAGAGCGGCAGCGCGGCGCCCGCGGCCAAGTAAAATCGGGAAATTTGATGCGCACTTCGGCGCCCTGCTGAAACTCCGGTGAATGACGTACTCGCGTTTTAGTTGCGATAATCGCACTTCGAGCGCGATTTAAGACCTTTCGGTGCATAAGATTGACACCCCTATACCCCTATGCTAGGTTCGGAAGTCGGCCCAAACTGCACGTAGCGCGATTTGGCCCCACAATTGCCCATCAATCCGCTGGAGGATACTTTTTTGGCGCACGCTGACGAAAAATTCCTGTTTACCTCTGAGTCTGTAACCGAAGGTCATCCCGATAAAATCGCCGACCAGATTTCCGATGCCGTCCTAGACGCCGTCATGAAGGACGATCCCATGGGCCGGGTGGCCTGCGAAACCCTGGTCACCACCGGACTTGTCGTCGTAGCCGGCGAAATTACCACCAGCACTTACGTCGATTTCTCCGGCCTGGCTCGCGAAGTTATTCGCGACGTGGGTTACACCCGCGCGAAGTTCGGCTTTGACGCGGAGACCTGCGGCGTAATCTGCGCCATCAACAAGCAATCTCCGGACATCGCTATGGGAGTTGATACCGGAGGCGCCGGCGACCAGGGCTTGATGTTCGGCTTCGCTTGCGATGAAACGCCCGAGTTGATGCCCATGCCCATCCAACTGGCGCACAGCCTCACGCATAAGCTCGCTGAAGTCCGCAAGAAGGGAACGGTTGATTTCCTCCGCCCTGACGGAAAATCCCAAGTGACGATTGAATATATCGATGGCCGCCCGTCGCGTGTTGACACGGTCGTAATCTCCACGCAACACAGCGACAAAGTTTCGCACCGCGACCTGGAAGAGGCCGTGATGACAGAAGTCATCAGCGCCGTCCTCCCCGAGTCCATGGTCGATAAGAAAACCAAATATCACATCAATCCCACCGGCCGCTTCGTTACCGGCGGGCCCATGGGTGACGCGGGACTGACTGGTCGCAAAATTATTGTGGACACTTACGGTGGATACAGTCGTCACGGTGGTGGCGCGCTTTCCGGAAAAGATCCAACCAAGGTCGACCGGTCCGCGTGCTACATGGCGCGTTACGTCGCAAAAAACATAGTGGCTGCCGGCCTCGCCACCAAAGTGGAAGTCCAGCTCGCCTACGCCATCGGCGTGGCTGAGCCGGTTTCCGTTATGGCCGACACATTTGGCACCGGAACGATTCCCAATTCGCAAATTACTGAGCTGATTCGCGCGTTCTTCAAGCTCACGCCCAAGGGAATTATCGAAACGCTCGATCTTCGTCGCCCGATTTTCCGCCCGACTGCGTCTTACGGCCATTTCGGACGCACCGGCCCGGGCTTCACGTGGGAGAAAACAGATAAGGCCCAGGCCATTAAGAAAGAAGCCGGCTCGCGCGGAGTAGTAGCGTCCTCGCGCGCATAATCAGCACGCGACCCTGAGGGATTGGTCTCATATTTCAAGTTTGTAGCGGCGGGGGTTTTGCTCGCCGTTTTTTTCTAAACTTTCCGCAAAATAAAAAACTTAAGGGAGTTCTCGTGGAGACGACTGCAACGAAGATGGCCGGCGATGTGAAAGATATTGCCCTCGCAGAAAAGGGCAAACGCAAAATCGAATGGGCCAATCAGCATATGCCCGTTCTGCAACTGATCCGCAAACAATTTATCAAGGACCAGCCGCTGAAGGGCATTCGCATGTCTGCTTGCC
The DNA here is from genome assembly GCA_050012395.1 of Candidatus Acidiferrales bacterium. Classification (GTDB taxonomy): domain Bacteria; phylum Acidobacteriota; class Terriglobia; order Acidiferrales; family UBA7541; genus Palsa-295. The sequence goes on along the minus strand of JBEKHG010000019.1, from coordinate 44,029 downwards.
TGCACGTGACTAGCGAAACGGCCAACCTCGCGATCACTCTACGGGATGGCGGCGCCGACGTCGTGCTTTGCGCCTCGAACCCGCTTTCCACCCAGGACGAAGTCGCCGCATCGCTGGTCAAGGATTACAACATCCCGACTTTCGCCATTAAGGGCGAAGACAACGCCACTTATTACGCGCACATTAACGCCGCGCTCGACCACAAACCGCAAATCACCATGGATGATGGCGCCGACCTCGTCACTATCCTGCTTACCAAGCGCCCCGACCTGGTGCAGAACATTATTGGCGGAACGGAAGAAACCACCACCGGCGTGATTCGCCTTCGCGCCATGGCCAAAGACGGCACGCTGAAATATCCCATCATTGCCGTGAACGACGCGCTCACTAAGCATCTCTTTGACAATCGCTACGGCACCGGCCAATCTTCGATTGACGGTGTTCTGCGCGCCACGAATCTTTTAATCGCAGGACTTCGCGTGGTGGTTTCCGGCTACGGGTGGTGTGGCAAAGGCGTCGCGATGCGCGCCAAAGGTCACGGCGCAGACGTGATCATCACCGAAATCAATCCTGTGCGCGCTCTCGAAGCCGTGATGGACGGTTTCCGCGTGATGCCCATGCCCGAGGCCGCAAAAATCGGCGACATCTTCATCACCGTCACCGGCAACAAATCAATTCTCACGCACGATCATTTCGAGAGAATGAAAGACGGCGCGGTCATTTCGAACTCCGGTCACTTCAACGTGGAGATCGATATCCCCGCGCTGGAGAAACTTTCAAGCTCGAAACGGCCTGTCCGCCCCTTTGTGGATGAATACGTGATGAAAGACGGTCGCAAGCTCTACCTGCTCGGCGAAGGCCGCCTGATCAACCTCGCCGCTGCCGAAGGCCATCCAGCTTCGGTGATGGACATGAGTTTCGCCAACCAGGCACTCGCCTCCGAATACTTGGTCAAGAACGCCAGCAGCCTGAAGCACCAAGTTTATTCCGTCCCTGAAAATATCGACCGCCACATCGCCAAACTCAAGCTCGACTCCATGGGCATCCAAGTCGACAAACTCACGCCGGACCAAGAGCAGTACCTGGCCTCCTGGTCCGAAGGCACGTAGAACGTGGCACCGTGAAGATCAGGCCGAGGCTCTACTGCCCCAAAGCAGTTTGTGTCCTCGGCCTTCTTCCGTTCCTACTATTAATCGTCTCGGCCGCTTTGGCTCTGTTCTGATTTTAACGTGTCATCCCAAATCCGCCTTGTATGCGGATAGCCCTGAGGAACCTCCGATTGCCCGAGTGCCGTTGCTATAGCGGCCCTCGCTAGCGCTCCCTTCGTTTTCGGAGCGCGGGCTTTTCCGGGTTGCGGGGGACTGAATTTGCGCGAGGAGCCGAGGACTTGTCACCCACTGAAGTTGACGCAAGACGCTGTGATCTAGTCGTCACCCATCGATTCCAGAAATGTTGCGGATGGTGCGAAGAATAGATTTCCAGTGACAGCGCGGCTGAAGTCCAGCAGGCGATCGTAATTTCCAGGTGGCCGCCCTATGAACATATTCTCCAGCATCTGCTCCAGAGTGCGTGGCGTCCGGCAGTAGCCAATAAAGTACGTACCAAATTCACCTTGCGCGGCGCTGCCAAATGGCATGTTGTCACGCAGGATTTTCATCTCTTTGCCGTTCTCTTCAATCGTCGTCAGCGAGCTGTGCGAGCAGGTCGGCTTCACCGCCGCTTCCAATTCAATATCGGATAGCTTCTTTCGGCCGATAATGTTTTCCTGCGCCTCGGTGGACAGCGCATTCCATCCGTTCATATCGTGGAGATATTTCTGCACCATCACGTAGCTGCCGCCGACGAACGCGCCATCTTCTTGGCCCACGAGCGCGGCATCGCCTACAGATTCACCTCGCGGGTTCTCTGTCCCATCTACGAAGCCGACAAGATCGCGGTCGTCGAAATTTTTGAAGCCGTGCACTTCGTCCACCGGAACAACCGCATTTCCCATACGCCCCATGATTTGCGTCGCAAGTTCGAAGCATAGATCCATGTGCCTCGCGCGTATGTGGAACAGCAAGTCGCCCGGGGTGGATACCGCATGTCGCGCCCCGGCCCGAATCTCGCGAAACGGGTGCAGCTCCGCTGGCCGCGGCTGCCCAAAGAGCCGGTCCCACGCTTCCGATCCAATCCCCATGATGCAGGACAGCCCGGCCTCGATGTTGCGATACTCCACTGCGCGGAAAATCCCGCTTAGGTCTCCGCAGAACGACCGCAGAGTCACGCGGTGCTCGTCCCCAGGTTTTAGCGTCAGCACTAGAAAGATGGCGGCGCGGGTAAGCGGCGCAACGATCGGCTGCGCCACAATACGTTCCGCCTTAGGCGCGCTCTTCGAATCGGACTCCATCGTGTTTTCTCCTGCTTTCAGCTCATCCCTTGCCCTGGCGGGTCCATCGAAAGATGACCGCCGTCTCTCGGAAACTTCGCGAGTAGGTATACTCCGCCTTGCGGCCTTTGCAAATAAATATTTGAACGCTAAGAGCGGCCATGGCCGCGCAAACAAACGGCATCGTAGAAGGGTTCCGTCGAAAACCGGGACGTCCGTCACAATCAGGAACTCCTTTCTCGTAAAATCTCAACCGAGAGGATTCAGCGTAGTAAATTAAGTGTGAATGAAATGTCGAAACAATAGTTCTCGGCGGCTCAGAGTACTCGGCGTTTTGCTGGTGTCGCTTCTAACTACAATGTTCGGTTCCGCAGCCAGCGCGCAACAGTGCACCGTAAAGCCCGGAGCAATCCCGCTCGGCCAAACCGTACGCCTTCGTTGCGACGTGTCTGCAGCCACGGCGCGCCTGAATAGCCGCATTGTGCGCCTTTTCAAACAAGAAACCGGCGATTGGGAAGGCATGATGCCCGTAGCCGTGGCAGACGCACCCGGCACCTACCCGATCGAATTTCTCGCAGCCGACGGCACCACTCTCGCCTCCGTCAACCTAACCATTCGCAAAACTGTTTTCCCCTCGCAAAATGTTACTCTCGCGCCGCAAATCGAAGCGCTTCATTCCACCACCGAAGAAATGCAAACTCTCACGACTTTTCGCGATTCCGTATCCGATGTTAAATATTGGCAAGACCCGCTCGTCCCGCCACTGCCGGGCTGCGTCATATCGCCCTTTGGCGTGAAGCGCCTGCACAATGGAAAGCCCACCGGCGAAATTCACGGCGGAATCGACCAGCGCGCGTCCGATGGAACTCCGATTCGCGCCGTGGCATCGGGCGTCGTAAAAATCGTTCAGCCTTTCAACGTCCTCGGCGGCACAGTGGCCATCGACCACGGCCAAGGCCTCGAAACCATGTATCTGCACATGTCAAAATTAAACGTAGAGCTTGGCGCTCACGTAAACAAAGGTGACGTAATCGGCTACGTCGGGGCTACCGGCCGAGCCAACGGCCCCCATCTCCACTGGGTCATCTACGTGAATGGCGTCCCGCAAAATCCGCAGCAGTGGGTCAAGCTAAGTTCCTGCGCCGCCACCAAGAAGAAATCCCAATAGAAATCAGCGGTAAGAGACTGCAGTCTGCTCTCACGCGGTGAAACTTGCCGTCAGGTGAATTTCGCGTGAAAATAACTACGGTTTGTTGACCGAAACAGAAGTCCTAGCAATCGCCGAATCACAGAAAATGTTTGAATTTTGGAGGTGGACATGGACATCCTGCGAGTAAATTTTCGGGCTCTGTGCTTTACGTCATTATTGCTTGCCTGCGCGACGCTCTCCGCGCAAAACGAAAAGCCTCGCATCAGAAATATCGTTCTAGTTCACGGGGCCTGGGCCGACGGCTCTGGCTGGAAATCCGTTTACGACATTCTTGTTAAAGACGACTTCAACGTCAGCATCGTGCAGGAACCCGAAACGTCTTTCCAGGACGATGTCACCGCCGTGAAACGCACCCTCGCTCTGCAGGATGGACCAGTGATTCTAGTTGCTCATAGTTACGGTGGTGCCGTAATTACGGAAGCCGGCAACGATCCTTTTGTCGTTGGTTTGGTTTACGTCGCCGCGCACATGCCCGATGCGGGAGAGAATGAGTCCGACGACGGAAAACGCTTCCCCAGCGACCTGGCCAAATCCACCGCAATAAAAAAGACATCCGATGGTTTCACCTATCTCGAGCTCTCGCAGTTTCATGAATTGTTTGCAGCCGACCTGCCCGCCGAGCAAGCGGCGTTCATGGCGCGCTCGCAAGTGCTGAACAAAGCTGACAATTTCAGAGCGGTCATTACCACCGCCGCTTGGCGAACCAAACCAAGTTGGATGCTGGTAGCTGGAAGCGACCGGACCATCAACCCAGACCTCGAACGGTGGTACGCCACCAGAGCGAAGAGTCACAAGGTCGAAGTAGCCGGTGCAAGCCACTGTGTTTACATCTCGCACCCGAAGGAAGTAGCCGCCCTAATTGAAGAAGCCGCGAGTCACGCTCACTAACTAGCAGTGGCCGTGGACACTTTCATCTTTTGAAGTAATACGTCCAGGCTAATGCTTAGCGCAGCCTATGCGGCGCAAACTGATTGTGGACGAATAAAAAATGAACCGGGGAAAGTGTTCTCCTGTCCTGGCACAGGAATGCACATAACATCACTGAGGCAGATCGAAGCGGTATTGTAACGCGACTCGCACCTGAAACGGTTCGGTGGGGTGGAAAACATCTGTAAATAACGCCGCGGCTGCTGGCGTTATTCGGGAGATATAGGCGTAGTCAATGTCGTGATCGCGGCGGTTAAGCAAATTCAAAAGTTCGACCGAAACCCGCCATCTCCCGTTCATTTGATAACCAATCTCGGCGTTGAGCAACGCCGTCAAGTTTGATTGATAAATTCCGTCGGACGTCAAATCGCGCGGGCCAAAGTAGCGCAGGCGCAAACTCGACGAAAAGCCTTTGTAATCGTGCAATGTTACGCCCGAGGAAATCACCCACCCAACCGCTTCGGGCACACGATAGCCACCGGGGCCTGGCACAGGATACTGGCCACCACCTGGGTTGGTAAAAGCCGCATCAGCCCGGTCTATTTGGGTAAATCGGGCGCGGGAGTCCGCAAGGTCAAAATCAAAAGCCAAATGTTCCAGTGGCATGTAGTAGTTCGCCCACTCGACGCCATAGCGGTTGCTCGACTGTTCCGAAGCAACCGTGCCTCCGGTGTCGCCATCCTGCTGCAGTTCGGAGTTACTGTGGAGATACCAGATCGAAAGGGTGCTTTGCAGATGTGGGACGATCAGAGTGCGCACGCCAACCTCCCCGCCTTTGGTTTGGACCAGGGGGGAAATTGGGGTGCTGGACGTGGGGAAAGGATAGTCCGGCGAAATCGGTTGCTCCCGTTGCGTTGCGCCACGCGCGTCGTTGCTGTGGAAACTGAATCCCCCCTGTATATAGAACTCAGTTTTGACCCACGGGCCGAAAATCAAACTTGCTTTGGGGCTGGGCAGGAACTTGCTGGCCGAGCCGGAATTGAGCTTTGCAAAGTTGACCACCGGAGCGCCAGGCAACTCGGTGGCGACATAAGTGGGCGTCAAGCTAGTGACGTTATATATTGTCTCGTCGCCGCGCAGAGCCAGGACCGAGCGAAATTTTTCGGCCCACTGGATTTTATTTTCCACATAAAAACCGATCATGGTGTCGGTAAATTTATTTAAATCGGTGTCCGCGGGCAAGATGGGGGTCAGATTTGGATTACTAACGCACTCGGGGACGAATTCGTCATTGCAGGCGTTGATATCATTCTTGTCCGTGCGCACACGGTCTTCCGACCGGAAAAGGCCGCTGTGAATCCAATCGTTGCGGACCTGCAGGCCGAACGTATTTGCCACCTTGCGGCCAAACCATGTGCTGAAAATCGTGTAGTGTGCGTCAACCCCCGCCACCCAGCGCCTGTCCTGCTGTTCGAACTGATCGCCCTTGACGGGGTCATCCAGGAAGTAAGTGAAATCAGAAAATAAGTTGAGATCATAATAAAATCCGTAGGCTGTGACTTTCGTCTCGGAATTTTCGCTGCTGCGATGCCATTCAGCCTGCAGGCTATAACGCTGTGACTCGCCACCGTCCGTCGGGTTCAGTGCGCCAAAGAAACCAACCAGCGGTATGGCGTCAACGGGGATTTGATCGCTCGAATGCCATGTTCCACGGTAAGCGCGGGCCGTGATGCTGAAACCATTGTCCTCTCGGCCTTGGCTGTAGGTTACAAGGCCGTTGTATTTGTAATAATTATCCTCATGCGTAGTCCATGGGCCGTTATCGTGATACACCTCTCCGCCGTACAGCAAATTGCCCCTGCCGAGCTTTCGCGATACGCCGAAAACCATCCGCCCATAGCCAGACATGCCGCCTTCCACCTGGAAGAAGTTCTGGGGCAGAGTCTTGAAATACACCACATCGGCCGCTCCAGCTGAGCCATAGTTGCCGATATCAGCGTAATAAGGACCTTTTTCGAAATTCACCCGCTCCACAAACTCCGGAATGACGATGTTCATATCCGAGTAGCCCTCGCCGTGCGCGTGCGACGGCAGATTCAGCGGCATGTCGTCGATGAAAATGGCGAAATCCGTGCCGTGGTCGAGATTAAAGCCTCGAAGAAAATATTGGTTGGCTTTGCCGCCCCCGGCGTGTTGAGTGATGATCAGACCGGGAATCGTCTCCAAAATTTCTCCCGAACGAAGGATGGGACGATCTTGGATTTCGGCTGCGCCCACCGTTCCCTGGGTGGCGGAATCGGCAATTCCGATGAGACTATCCTCCCGGCCCTGCACATTTACGGTGATGTTCACGGTGCCCACAACGAGAGAGATGCGCAGCGGCGCGGGTGCCTCAGTGGGCCCGATGGTGACGGAGATTTCTTTCGTTTCAAAACCGGGGCTAGATACCATCAGTCGATAATCACCTGTCGAGAGTCCAAAAATAATGAAGGAGCCGTACGTGTCCGCCTGTGTCGTTATTTTTACGGTACCGTTCGCGCTTCGAACCTGCACGGTAGCCCCGGCAATGACGGCGCCAGACGCGTCAACGACAGTTCCTGATAGCCGAGTGATTCCTTGGGCATTTGCCCTTACCCACAAGGAAGCTGTGGAACAAAACAGAACGATCAAGACCACCAAGCACGAGTGCAGCCGGCCCGTTGAGTGCCTGGATGGCATAACCTCTCCGACATACGACTCTCAAATGCGTGTTACTGGCCAGGGGAGTGTGTATCACGTTTCCTAAAATCGTGCTATCAGGAATTTTCTATATCCTGCGACGACCAGCTTCCACCCGGGCTCTCTCAAGCAAGGAAACGCTGCAGCAACTGGCTCTCGCACGTCCTGCGTGCTATATACAAAGATTCAGCCGGGCGACTGCTTTGTGTTCCAAAGCAAAGGATCGAACATGTCAGAGCTAGCTAGGACGGGTCTTTCGATAGATCGGGAATTGCTTGCGAAATTTGATCGGGCCATCGCGGGCAAGGGCTATAGAAACCGTTCGGAAGCCGTCCGCGATCTTATCCGCGATCACTTGGTTTCTGTAGAGGTCGACCAAAACAAGGAAATCGTCGGAACGCTGACAATCGTATACGATCATCATCGCCCAAATCTGACCGAGGAATTAGTGGAAGCGCAGCATCACGCCGGTAGCCGGGTGCTCGCCGCCACGCACGTTCACTTGGACCATCACAACTGCCTGGAAGTCATCATCATGAAAGGCCGCAGCAGCACTATCCGAGATCTATCGAATCGAATATTAAGCCTCCGGGGTGTTAAGCACGGACAGTTAGTGATCACGACCACCGGGAAAGGCCTCAAGTGAATAGGTGCCGACTAGTAGTGAAAGCGCCAACGAAACTCAGCGTAAATTTCGCGCGGATCGTTAAAGTGGAATCCGCCAAACGTCAAACTGTTGTCGAGCAGCACGCGTCGGTTCGCGACGTTTAAAGCCGTCAGGGATACGGTGTACTTCTCGCGGAAGGTTTTCCCCAACGAAATATCGAACGTGGTGTGCTGCGGCAGATAGGCACCCGGATACTGAGCATCGGGCATCCCGTTCGTGAACCCCGACCCGTAGTACACGTTGGTCGAAGCGTACGATTGCCACGGAAGGGAGGCGTTGAACCCCACGTTGAGCGTGTTCCGCTGATCGTGATCGACCGGCGACAGTCCGGGAGGTATAAGCAGTGGGCATGACGAGTTACCGGCGGGGCAGATCAAGCCTCCGGTAATGGGCGAACTAGCCTGCGCGATTTGATTTGAGTAGGCCAGATGAAACTGCCCTCGATTCCAAACACGCGGGGAGCGCAACGTCAGTTCCCAGCCCTGAATCAGCGCGTGATCCCAAGTGATCGGCCAGAAGATATTGGATTCTCCGATATTGTTGTGATCGAGCCAGTTCCTTGCGCGGGTTTGAAAAGTATCGGCGTCCAGAGCCCATCCGTGATAGGGAATCGTGACGCCGAACTGATATTCAATATCCCGCTCGCCGCGCAGCGGACTGAACGTGAAGTTTTGGCTGTTAGCTAAATCGAGCAACGGCCCGGTCGCAGTCAACAGAGGAGGAGCCTGATAATATTCCCCGTAAAACCCGCGGAAAACCCAGTTCAGTCGCGGCACCCTGATGGCTACCCCCACGCGAGGGTCCGTAGCATTCTCGACAATTTCCGGGTTCGTTCCGATTGGCGGTGAGTAGAAATGCGCTTCCCGGAGTCCCGCGATTATGGTCAACCATGGGGTCACCTTGAATCTGTCGCTGATAAACGCCTCGGCTAGCCCACCGGTTATTGCAGCCGAGGAAGCGGGAAAGTTCTGACAGGACGGATTGTTCGGAGGTGTGCAAACTGTGAAAACGTTGTTGAAATAATTGCTCTGGTGTTGAGCGAATCCGTACAGCCCTACTTGAACACTGTTTTTCCAAACCGTCGCGCCTAGGGTTGCTTGCATGCCTGCATAATTCGAAGTCTGCCGCACATCGGTGATCACCGGCACATCGTTGGGTGATGCGTTATAGCTAGCCTGGTTGTAATGGTAGAACGGTGAAATTGTCATGATCAGATTGGGATTAAACGTATGAATCCAAGAGAAGGTGACGTAAGCGTCGGGTTCGCTTTCACCATCGCGAAGACCGTAGCTAGGGAAGACTTGGTTTCCCGGTGAGTTGGGATTCGGGTCGATGGGAATTTGGTAATAATCCCGCCTCAAAGAAGTGACCACTCGAAACTGGTCCTTGGGATTTGGATTGAAAATTAGGGATGCGAATCCTCCATACCCATTCTCTGCATCGTGAACAACTTGACCGATCGGGGCCTGCAGGCCGTAATTGCTGCGATTGCCGTTGAGACTTAGGTAGTAAGCGAAACGCTCCGTGTGCCCGCCCAGGTTAAGCTGGTCGTTGGTTTGAAACCAGTTGCCGAAGCTAGTGACGAGCTCTCCTTCGTTGTTCCGTTCGAAACCGCTTCTGGGAACGATGTTAAAAATTCCGTAGGTACGGTCGCCGTAGTCAGCATCGTAGCTGCCGCGCTGAATTTCGAGATAATCGATGTCCTTCGGATCAATCTGCGGGCCCAGGTTAGTGGCGATGTTCGTGTTGGGTATCGGTACGCCGTCGATCAACCAATCAACTTGATGGCCACCACGCATGTGCAACATGTCGTGGGTGACGTAGGCAGCCGGGACGTAGTCGGTAATCATCTGGAGACCATTCGTGCGGTCCGCACCGGGAGTCAGTGCTATGTCCTGGCGATCGACGAGGGTGGTAGGAGTCACCGAATCCACGTTGCCCACTTCCGCTTCGCTGACCACCACGGTAGTTTGATTCACGCTCGCGATGGCTAGCTGAAAGTGGAGAACAGGAGAAGAGTTTGATGCGACGGTGACAGTTTGCTCCGCGGTCTGAAATTTGGGTTGAGTGACTGTAATCTTGTAATCGCCTACCGGGACGTTCGTGAATAAAAACTCACCGTTGTCGTTCGTTTGTGTAGTTTGGGACCAGTCCGACGTGACGGCTTCGAGCTTAACTGTCACTCCCGAGATCGGGCGGTGCTGAGGATCGTGAACGATCCCTTGAATCTTTCCAAAAATAGTCGCGTATGTCGAGAAAGCCGATAGCAAACCGACAGCTACAAAAAGACAGAATGAGAGCTTTCGCACAAATATCCTCCGTCAAACCTAGATTTTTTGGATTATGCAAACAGCGAAACGGAGGCTAGCGTCGCGGAGGTTGAAGCGGCGTTGGAAGAAATCCAGAAGTTGGAACTTGATGGAGCTGGCCAGCGATGGAGCGATTAACATCAGGAGAGCCGATGAATGCAATCGCCGAAGGAGTCGTGGGTGCTAGAGGGGCGATAAGACCATAGTCGATCCCGTGATGCCCGGGCGTGATAGCGCATTCGAAGAAGTGCCCGGCTTCACCGTGATGGCACAGCATCTTTTCGTGAAGTACGCGAGCGGCATGAGACCCATGGATAGGGCAACACATTCCGGCGCAACCGGACATGCTTCCGGCGGCGCTGCGGGCCAGCAATGCCAGCGGCGCAGCGAGCAGCGCGAGGATAACGAGAATGGCTTGAGCGCGGCGCATATCGAGCGGTAATCATAGCGCAGCGAAGGAGGAGCGCACAAGGCGCATTGCGTCTCCCGCGAATCGTATCCAAACATTTGAGTTCTGAAAAACTTCGCGGTAGTCTGTGCGAATCATGCCGCCGTTCATGCCGTTCAAACTAGTTTACGATCACCGATACGATTTGAATTTGGGCGCACACGTTTTTCCTTCGCAGAAATATCGTTTGGTGCACGACAGGCTGCTTGCCGATGGAATTACGTCGTCGGACGATTTTCTGGCGCCAGAGCCGGCCTCGGACGCCGACATTCTACGAGTCCATTCCCAGGATTATGTGTACAAGCTCAAACACGGTTCTCTTACGCCCACGGAAATTCTTCGCATGGAAGTACCTTATTCAAAGGAACTCGTGAACGCCTGCTGGCTTGCGGCCGGCGGTTCGATTCTTTCGGGGCAGCGGGCGCTCGCGGATCATTGGTCAGCGAACATCGGCGGTGGTTTTCACCACGCTTATGCCGATCACGGCGAAGGGTTTTGTGTGATCCACGACGTAGCGGTCGCCATACGCCGCTTGCAATACGATCAGGCGATTCAGGCCGCCATGGTGGTGGATACGGACGTGCATCACGGAAATGGCACGGCGTCGATATTCGGCGGCGACGGAGATGTTTTTACGCTATCGATTCATCAGGAACATAACTATCCGTATCCCAAGCCGCCTTCCACCGTGGACATCGATCTACCCGACGGAATCGGCGACGAGGACTATCTCATCATCCTTGAACGGAATTTGCGGGACGCATTTCGGCATTTCACGCCGCAAATACTTTTCTATATCGCGGGCGCCGATCCATATCGCGAAGACCAACTGGGCGGATTGGCTTTGACCATGGAAGGATTGAAGCGTCGCGACGCTATGGTCTTCGATTACGCGCGTCGCAATAAAGTTCCGGTGGCGATTACATTGGCAGGAGGGTACGCACGCCGCGTTGAGGACACGGTGCAGATTCACGTGAACACAATTCTGGCGGCTCGCGAGGCTGCGCAACAGGATTTAAAGCGCGCGATTCAAGGCGCCTGAAAACTTTTTAGTTTGCCGATGGCTTTGCCGGCGTGAGAGCTTCCTGAATCGCTGCTGTGAGAGATTCTGTGAATCCTTCCGGGGGATATCCATCCATGCGGAAAGCGATTTTTCCCGTGCGGTCGAGAACGATTACGGTCGGCAAAGAATTTACGTTCATGAAATCATCCAGGCCGTCGGCAAAAACCACCGGCACATTCCATTTTTCTTTGGCCAGAAACCCCGGCACCAAGCTTTCATCTTCATCCGTGTTGACCGCGTAGAATGCGAGATCCGTGTTGCCCGCATAATTTTTAGCGATTTGCACAAACTCCGGTTCGAGTTCACGACAGGGTCCGCACCATGTTGCCCAGAAGCTCAAGACGATGACTTTGCCTTTCAATGGCGAGAGAGGAAAAAAAGAGCCATCGAGATTGCGCAGTACGAACGCAAAAGAATCCCTGGCGCCCTTGTTTCGAGCCCAGGGCGACGTAACCGCAGGTGTAGCGTCAAGGCGATCATACGCAGCGAGAATTTGATCGCCGAGGCCTTGATCGGTGCCATGCACTCGCCGCCAAACATTCCCCAAGTTCATCCGCACTTCGCGACGATCGACTTTTCCTGACGGGCCCTCCTCGGGGAGCACGAAGGCCAAGGAGTATTCTTGAATGGCTTTGGGGTAATCGTTTTTCATTTCGGCGATCTCGCCGAGCTGTTCCGCAGCCATGGCATTGGGACGCAGCGAGTAACTCTGCTGGAAATCCTTCGCGGCGGCATCGTAGTTCATCTGAGATTTTTCGATCTGGCCGCGCAGGCTGTATAGTGCCGTGCGGAAGCGATCTTGCTGAGCTTGCCAATCTTTTTGCGATATCCGTGCAGATTTCTCCTCTGGTGGAGTTTTCTCAATGCGATCGATCACGCGTGTAGCGTAACCGGCCGCACGAGTTAGACTGGCCTCGCTGCCTTCTTTCTGCAATAGACCGATTGCTAGCAGCATCATTTCCGAATCGTCAGGATGAACAGCAACGAGCCTTTCTGCGTAATCGAGGGCGCATGCAGTATCCTGGAGTTGCTGGCAGGATTCGACGAGCGCACGGTACACGCCTGCTTTCCGCGGAGCATCGGGAAATCGAACCAGATAATTTTTTAAGTTACGTACAAGTGCTGCGCGATCGTTACCTGCCTCGGAAATGGCTTTTTGCAGTTGCGCCTCGGCGTCTGCGTCTTGCTTCGAGTTATTGGCACCTGGATCCTTGGGTTGCTGCGTGCTGGAAGGTGGTTTTTGCGGAAACGCTGGAGAACTGAGCGCCAGCAAGATAATGACAAAGGAAATAATATGAACCGAGCGCATTCCGTATGCCGCAATTCTAACGCGAAAGAACGCGATAGTTGTATTTCGATTCACGATGGCTGAGGCTTAATGAAGTGAAATGTCACCGGAAGAAGTTTGGATCTCGACACGCGCTTTGCCGTCTCCAATACGCGCACGCAGTTCATGTTTGGCGGCGGTTCCTTCCATCATGATCGGAATAGCGGCGTCGATTTCGCCCGATTTTGAACGAGCGTAGAGTCGAAAACTGGCGTTCGACGGCACGTGGAGCACGACTTCGCCGGAAACCGTATGAAAATCCCAGTAGTTTGATTCACCTGGATTTCCTTCGGCGTCAACGTCGCCCGACGAAGTGCGCACGCGGATGTCCGCTGATGCTTCCTTAATGGTGACATCGCCGCTGCCGGTACTTGCTTCCAGCGCCTGGGCAGGATTGCTTATTTCGATCGAGCCGGAACCTGTCTGGATGCGGATTTGACCGCCAATCGTTTCGAGACTGACGTCGCCGGATCCAGTGTTGACTTGTACCTGCCCCTTCACTCTAGAGAGTTCGACATCGCCGCTGCCGCAAATAATTTGCACGTCCTTGTTAATTTCTGAAGCGTGGACATCTCCGGAGCCGCTGGTGAAATTAGCAGGCCCTTCGATCCCGTGAACTTCTAGATCTCCCGAGCCTGCGGTGCTGCGGAGCTGGGTATCTTGGGGAACGACGATGGTGTAGTCCACATCAACGTCGCCTCCACCCTGTTTTCCACCGCCGATGCGGATCAAGCTTCCTTCCTTTGACAGCGGCGGATTTGCTTCGATCTGTTGCAGGCGGCGGCGTCCACTTTCCGAGGACCAAGCCTTGACACTAATTTCACCATGAATGCGAACTTCACCTGGAGGACCGGTGGTGATGTGCGCATCGCCCTTGCCGCTGCTAAGCTCCAAACTGACCGGGCCATTGACTGTAAATTCGCGATCGAAGCTGCCTTCCACACCTGAATGTGAAGCGCAACCCGCGACCACGCTCATCGAGAGTGCGATGATTGCCAGCCAAGCGTTTCCGTTTAATTGCGTCATTTAGATTCGTTTTCGGCGCACAAAGAATGATTACCGAGCAACCTTCCTATCAAGTTATACGAAAACGCGCAACTGGAAGTTCCGTGAAAGCGCGGTGGTGGAGATTCAACCTGCAACCGATGAAGGGATGGTCATTTAATTTTGAGGAGAGAATTGAGCGAACCCTGGCGATACCCTTCGAGATCGATTGTTACTATGGGGAAGCCGGCCTGTTTCACACCGGCAAGAACTTGATGAGTCATCGCGGGTTCTAAACCACGCGACAATTCATCCTGAGCCAGCTCAATGCGCGCCAGCTCGCCGTGAGCACGGACGCGAAATTGCCGAAAACCGAGATCGCGCAGGGCAGACTCGGCGCGATCTATTTTATGCATCAGTTCCGGCGTCACCTCGGTGCCGTAGGGAACGCGAGAGGAAAGACATGCGGAAGCTGGGCGGTCCCAGGTAGTTAGCCCGGCGCGTTGCGACAGCGAGCGAATTTCGGGCTTGGATAGGGCTGCGTCAAGCAGAGGCGCGAGAACGCGGTGTTCGCGGGCGGCGCGATGGCCGGGGCGAAAATCGTGCGTGTCGTCTGCGTTGATTCCGTAGGCGATGGCGTGGAAATTGCGGGAGGTTGCGAGCGCTTTCATCCGGTCGAAGAGCTCGTCCTTGCAGTGGTAGCAGCGGTCGGCGCTGTTTGCGACGTAGAGCGGGTTTTCGAACTCGCGGGTCTCGATGAATTCATGACGAACTCCACTTTCGCGCACGAATCTATCAGCTTGTTCGCGATCGTGGCGCGAAAAACTCGCGGAAAGAGCCGTAACGGACAGAGCGCGATCGCCTAGGGCTGAATGCGCAGCCCAGGCGAGGTAGGCTGAATCGGCGCCACCCGAAAAAGCAACGAGCAGGGAATCGAGCGACCGCAATGAGTCTATGAGGCGTCGCTCCTTGGCGATGGCGGCTTGATCTGATTGAAGCGAGTGCGCCGCGGTTCGTACGGCCGGGATCGGCTCAACATTCATATCGATTCGAGTATAGCTCAAATTTGTCTACTGAAAATCCAGAAGCACATCCACCTTATTGGTGCCAGAATTTTCCTGAAGGAACCGGCCGATTTTTTCGTAATGCACAGGGGTTCCAGCGAAGGCTTGTTTCACACCTGCGTCTAGAAAATCCTCATAAATTTTCTCATTGAAGACAGCGTCCGGCGGAATGCGCCATGCGGCGCGAATGCGTTTTTCGCCATCGACTGAGAGGCCGCTGAGGACTAGATTCCCCATGCGGTATTGCGGACCTTCGGTAACGGTCACGGTAAATGCGACGCGTCCAGCTTGCTCGTCAAACTCAGTCTGGGGTTCTAACTTGGTGTCGAGATAGCCTCGTTGGCCGTAAAGAGATCGAGCTGCGTCCCATAGCGCGATGATTTTATTTCCGTCAGCAATCTCACCCGGCCGCAGAGTTATGAGTGCGTTTAACTCGGCTGCAGGGATCACGGTATTTCCGTTCCACGCGACGCCGCCCCATTTGTAAGCGGGGCCGGGGGTGATTGGTATGGTAACGACAACGGCGGTCAAGCCGGGTTGCGCGCCGGTGGTTGCGACTTGTGCGGTGGGAGGGCCGAATTGGACGTGCAAAAATGCGTGCGTCAAATAGATTGGGCGCACTTGCTCAAACTCGAAAAGCTCAATCGCGCTTCGGGAATAAGGCCTACCGATCAACTGGCTTGTGCTTTGTTGCACGGCGAGATCGTTCGTAGCGAGCGGGTCAGAGAATTCGACCGTTTTGACGGTGATGTCTGCATTTTCGACTCGAAATTGCATGCGCTGGCCGCCCAGCGGGAAATTTATAAGCGTATGCGAGACCGTTCCTAACACTCCGCGTGATTGAACCAAATTTTCCAGCGTGGTGGACATGGCATTCAGAATCGCGCCACCTTGAGGAGCGCTGCCGTCGAAGAGGGCAACCGAGTGCTTCAGAGCGGCGTTTAATTCATCATCGGTGAACCATGGAAAATTATCGAATGTAACGGCGACGGTAGTGGCATCGGAAACGTCGTAAATCGCGCGCACTCCGGATTCCACGGTGGTGAAGTGATATTGCACGTTGGAAAAAACGCCGAGGCCGGCGAGCTTGTCGGCGGCGGCTTGAAGATCTTCGCGAGTGATGATGTTGCCGGCGCGCAAGCCCACTGCAGCGGCAATCTGCTGCGAACTGAATTTCTTCGAGCCGGAAATTTCGACGGCATCCAGATGAGAGGCCCCGCCTTTGGACTGTTGGGCTTGCGCGGTGGGCGCGCGGACAGCGCTGAGGACCAGTATCAAGAACAGTGCTGATGCGCACGAAACAATTCGCCGGTAGGCGCGCGAAAGGCCGATACTCATCATTTCCTGATTTTAGGGTACTGCGGATAAAAGTGGAAGGAGCGCGACTTATTTATTCAACGGTAACGGACTTTGCGAGGTTACGCGGCTGATCCACGTCGCATCCGCGGCGGACCGCTATGTGATAAGCCAAAAGTTGAAGCGGGACGATTTCGAGGATTGGCGCAAGAAGTTCCGGGGCAGCAGGAATTTCGACGATGTGGTCAGCAGTATCGCGAGCGAGCTTGTCTCCCTCGGTAACGATGGCGATTACGATTCCATCGCGCGCTTTCACTTCCTGCAAATTGGAAATGGTCTTTTCATAGCGGATCATCGACGCGGGATCGGATTCGTCGCGCGTGGCAATAATTACGACGGGCAAATTCTCATCGATCAGTGCGTTGGGTCCGTGTTTCATTTCGCCGGCGGGATAGCCTTCCGCATGGATATAGGAAATTTCCTTGAGTTTGAGCGCGCCTTCGAGCGCTATGGGGTAGTGGATCCCGCGGCCGAGATACAGAAAATCAGTGTGGCGGAAGAACAAGCGAGCGAGTTCTTCGAGTGCTGCGTCACGTTGCAGGATCGATTCGATCTTATGCGGAACGCGAGTCAGCTCTTGCATCAATTTCTGCGCCAAGGCGGGCGTCAATTTTCCGCGAACTTGCGCGAGATACAGAGCGGTGAGCATCAGGGCGGTGAGCTGGCCGGTGAATGCCTTGGTGGATGCAACGCCGATTTCCGGGCCTGCGTGCGTGTAAATCGTGCCGTTGGATTCGCGCGTTAGCATGGAGCCGACTACGTTGCATATCCCAAGAACCTTGGCGCCCTTCTGGCGCGCTTCGCGCTCGGCGGCTAGGGTATCGGCGGTTTCTCCTGACTGGCTGATGGCAATGGCCAGGCTTTTACTGTCGATGATTGGATCGCGATAACGAAACTCGCTGCCATAGTCCACTTCCGCGGGCATTTGCGCCAACTTCTCAATCATGAATTTTCCGGCTAATGCGGAGTGCCAGCTCGTGCCGCAGGCAATAATCTTGACGTTATGGAAATTTCGGAATTCCTCTTCGGTGATGTCCATCTGATCGAGGAAAACTTTGCCGGTTTCCTGCGAGATTCGTCCGAGCAAGGTATCGCGCACGGCACGCGGCTGCTCGAAAATCTCCTTCTGCATGAAATGTTTGAAGCCGCCCTTTTCCGCCATGATGGGGTCCCAGGTGACGTGTTGAACGGGACGGCTGATTGCATGGCTTTCGAAATCCATCAGATGGACGCCTTGAGGAGTAAGCACGGCCACTTCGCCGTCGCCTAGGAAGAAGACATTTCTCGTGTGTTGAAGAATTGCAGGAATGTCGCTGGCGACGAAGAATTCGTTTTCTCCCAGGCCTACGACGATGGGCGGACCAAGGCGCGCGGCTACGATTTTCAGCGGGTCGCGCGTGGAAAGCGCAACCAGCGCATAGGCTCCGCTCATGACTTTCACAGTTTTAAGGACAGCTTCTTCCAGCGAAGTATCTTTAGAATATTTTTCGATCAGGTGGGCGATGATTTCGGTATCGGTTTCGGTGACAAACTTGTGGCCTTCTTTGATCAGTTGATGCTTCAGTTCCAGATAGTTTTCGATGATTCCGTTGTGGACGACGACGATTTCGCCGGTGCAGTCGCGGTGAGGATGGGCATTCTCCTCAGTAGGGCGTCCGTGCGTGGCCCAGCGTGTATGGCCAATTCCGTAAACGCCATCGAGCGGAGTAATGCGGATGGACTCTTCGAGATTTCGCAATTTGCCCGGGGCGCGGCGAATGTTCAGGCCGCCGTTTTCTCCGACTACGGCAATGCCGGCTGAGTCGTACCCACGATATTCCAGGCGCTTCAGGCCGTCGAGTATGAGCGGCACAACGCGCTTAGGACCTATATAGCCGACAATTCCGCACACAGTGAAACTCCTAATTGGCCTACAGAGTCGAAAACTGGGGCAAGTCCTACCCTTTCAGGTTAGCACACATTTTGATGAGGCAAGCGCTGCCAGCGATTCCTGTTCAAAAGAGGTACCGGTACTGGGTCACTCAACGATATCAAAGCGGAATTCTTCAATTACGGGATTTGTCAGCACGTCTTTAGCGATTCGTTCGACTTCTGATTTGGCTTCGTCGCGGGACATCCCGTCAAGCGCGAGCACGAAGAATTTTCCCTGGCGCACGTCTTTAATTTTCGAGTGGCCCAACGAGCCGAGCGCGCGTTGAATCGTTTGACCCTGAGGATCGAGGACCGTCGATTTCAGCATCACCCAAACATGTGCTTTCATACGGGGATTATACCAGTCCGGCCGATTTCACCGCGGCACGAAAATCGACAAGCAACTGTCGCTTTTCTTCTGGCGCGAGGAAAGCAGAAAGGAAACTTTGCTCCGCGAGTTTGACAAGTTGTTCTTTCGAAAGGCCCAAAGACGCCGCGTGAGAGTACTCGGACAGCAGGTCAGTATGAAAGAGGCCGGGATCGTCTGTGGAGAGGGAAACCGGCATTCCGCGTTTAAGAAACTTTGGCAAAGGGTGATCGCTGAGAGTTGCGGCCGGGTTTCCGGTTTGTTTAGCAAGCGCACCGGTACACAAATTGCTGGTCAGGCAATTTTCCAGCACCACACGCCCGGTGGTGGCGAGGGAGTTCGCCAGAGCCTCATCGCGCATGACGGCGATTCCATGGCCGATTCGCTCGGCCCCCAGCAATTCGATCGCTTCGCGCACGGAATCCGGGGCTCCGATTTCTCCGGCATGACAAACGGTATGCAATCCTTGCTGGCGCGCGTAGTCAAATGCGGGGCGAAAGTTGACAGTTGGAAAAGCCAGCTCGTCACCGCCCATTCCAAGCGCAACAACTCCTGAAGGTTGAAGTTTTACAGCCCAACGCGCCACCTCCATAGCTGCGTCGTGGCCGAATTGGCGCGTGGCGTCGAAAATCCAGGCGGTTTTCAAACGGCTGAAGGGAACGCTTTGCGCGACCTCACGGATAGCCTGAAAGTTTGCTTCCACGTTTTGCGTGCGGCGAAGCATGACTCCGGCGGAAATGGTGATCTCGGCGTAAACGACGTTTTGCTTCACGAGTTCTTCGGCAAGATTGCGCGTAATTAGGGCGTAGTCTTCAGGATCGCGCAGGAATGAAGTGACCCATTTGAACGTCTCCAAAAATCCACGAAAGTCAGAATAGTTGTAGCGGGCAGCGACGTCTTCCGGAGTCAGAGTTACGCCGTGACGCGCAGAGAGTTGTATAGCTGTCTGCGAACGAATTGCTCCTTCGAGATGCAGATGCAGTTCAGCTTTTGGAAGATCGTCGATCGGTGTGGGACGTCGGGTTGTTTCCGTAACCATTGGTAGTTCACTGCGACGGAAGTTGCGGACGACCGGCGTTAATCCACGCGGTCATCCAGTAGGAGCCCACATCAGTCGCTGCGTCGGAAAGCTGACTTGCCAGCAGCGTTCCGGCTTGCGCGTAAAAGCGATCGTAATATTCGTCCGTATAGCCGGTTAAGCCGGCATGAGCGCGCCGGTCCGCGAGAAGCACGCTTTCGAGCAGGGAGTGAGCGGTCAAACATATTTCAAATGCGCGGTCGGTGGGATCGTGAATGAATACCGCTTCGCCAGGTTTTACAAAGAAAAAAAGTTGATAACGATCAACCAAGCCGGTGCCAAAGCGGTCGTTGACACCAGGCTGGCCCGTGAGCTTTCCGTCAAAATTGATCGTCGTCTTGAAAGGATCATGCGCCGCGGTGACGTAATGAGCGAGCATAGCGGCGGAAAGCTTCGCTTCGTTCCAGTTGTGATCGTGGAAAGCATCCGTTAAGCGTTTGCTGTAGAGCCCCACCTGCCAGGGAAGCACACCATATTGATCGAGGACGCGCCGATTGAATTTCAAAACGGCGTGATTGTAGTCGCGAGGAAGCGCGGAAAAAGGAAAAGGTCCGTAGTGATCAAGCTCTACGAAATCCGCGGAACGCGGATGCTCGAACGGGATCACGCTCTTCGGTATCGATTCTTGAAGATCTGTGACGTGCTGCACCAGGAATTGGCGATTTGCCTGGAAAAATGGCTGCATCTCCTCCGGTAAAGTGTCCACAGCTTTATTCGCAACCAGACGGTCTGCGTTCTCACCCCAGCTGAACGAAGCAGGAGAAGCGAACGCCAGAACCAACGCTATAAGCGCAAGCGCCGCGAGTAGCCGGATTCGCATTATCGCTTTTTCTCCGCAGCCGCTTGCAAGGCAGCGTTGGAAAGCTGACTGTGCTTATGTCCGTAGAAATAATAAAAAACCAGACCGATGATTAGCCAGACGATAAAACGAATCCAATTGGTGATGGGCAGGCCGGCCATCAGCAGCAGGCAAGTGAGAATGGTGAGAACGGGAGCGATCGGACCGCCTGGCGCCCGAAAGGCGCGGGGACGGTCGGGCTGGGTATAACGGAGGATCAAGACACCTCCGGCCACGAGGGCGAAGGCGAAGAGAGTGCCGATATTAGAAAGATCCGCGAGCGTGCCGATATCCAACAATCCCGCGGGAATGCCGACCAGAAAACCAGCAACCCAGGTGGAAAAATCCGGAGTGCGAAATGTTTTGTGCACGTGGCTGAAAACGCCCGGCAGCAATCCATCGCGCGACATCGCGAACCATACACGCGCTTGTCCCAACTGAAAAACAAGGAGCGAGGAAATCATGCCGAGCAAGGCGCCTATTAGAACCACTACTTCCACGTTTCCAAAATGAAGTCTCTTCATGGTGTTGACGACCGGAGCCGCGTCGTCCATAAGCGTGCGCCAGGGAACCAACCCGGTCAAGACGACGACAACAGCGATGTAAAGCACGGTACAAACCACGAGTGTGGTAATGATTCCGATCGGCAAATCGCGCTGTGGGTTCTTGCATTCCTCTGCCGCAGTGGAAACCGAGTCAAAACCAATATAGGTGAAAAAGACAATGGAACCACCTGTTAGAATTCCCGGCCAGCCATTTGGAGCGAAGGGATGCCAATTACTGGGATGTATAAAATGCAAACCAAAACCGACGAAAATAAGAATGGCAATAATTTTCAAGAGAACCATCACGTTATTGGCTTCGGCCGACTCGCGAATGCCGCGCACCAGGATTATGGTGAGCAGCATCACGATTAAGAAAGCCGGCCAGTTGAATCCGAAGTGCCAGCCGGGCCCGTACAGCGTATTTCCTTGGAGGTCTGTCAAACCAGCCGGAAGATAGGCTGGAACGATCCAGCGAAGAGCTGGACGAATGCCGAACCAATCCAACAGATCGACAACGTGCGCGGAAAATCCCACACTTACAGCCATGTTGGAAACGGCGTACTCTAGGATTAAATCCCAGCCGATGATCCAGGCAATCAGTTCGCCCATGGTCGCGTAGGTGTAGGTGTACGCGCTGCCGGCGATGGGGATCATGGCCGCGAGCTCGGCGTAACATAGGGCCGCAAATCCGCAAACCACCGCGACCAGAACGAACGAAAGAGCAATCGCCGGGCCCGCGCCGGGACGTCCGAAAGACGCGGAGTGATAGATCAAGTATTCAAGGAGGGGCGCGTTGAGTACGGATTTGAATTGTAGGGTTTGTCCTGCGATGGCGGTTCCAACAATGGTGAAAATTCCGGAGCCGATTACGGCGCCAATGCCGAGCGAGGTGAGGCTTAGCCAGCCGAGGGATTTCTTTAGCCTTTTTTCGGGGTCCTGCGAATCGGTAATGAGCTGGTCAATATCTTTCTTGCGAAAAAGCTGTGCGCCCAATCGCCACCTTCCCGGGTGTTAGAGAAAAACTTTACCTTGTGCAGTGGATTCGCGCAACCGCCCTAACCCAATCAACTCAAACGCCGTACTTCCTAGCGGGGCGGCGGCGCGCAGACATCCTACAGCAGACGGGCTAAGCCGCTGAGAAGAATTCTTTTATCGCTAGGCAAGTTGGAGATTCGCGTAACGCTCGACGAGCTTTTTTGCGCCGTAGTTTTGGAAGCTTACTGTTAGCTTGCGCTCTTCGCCCTCACCTTCGATTCCGATGATGGTTCCAACGCCGTATTTGGAGTGGCGTACTCGCGTACCGATCAAGGGGTCTTTGGTGCCACGCGGGGGCTTGGGCGTTTGGCCGTAGGAAGTGCGGCGTTTCTCCGCCCTGTAAGGATAACGCTCGGCGTAATCGGGATCAGACTCATACCGGCGTGTTTCGCCGGGTTCCGCTAGCGAGCCGGACGCGGCTTCGATCAGTTCGCCAGGAATTTCGCCGAGAAAGCGCGAGGGAAGTGAAGCGCGTAAACGCTCTTCACCGTAGCTGCGACGGTAGATGGCGCGTGAGAAACACAGCGATTGTTTTGCGCGAGTCATGCCGACGTAAAACAGGCGGCGCTCTTCTTCCACGTCGGCGGTTTTATCAACTGAGCGGCTGTGAGGCAAAACGCCTTCTTCAAGTCCTGCAAGGAAAACCGCATCGAATTCCAGACCTTTGGCGCTGTGCAAGGTCATCAATGAAACGGGGATCGTCTCGTCATATTCGTCGGAATCGGCGACCAGCGCGGCGCGGTCGAGGACGTGTTCTAAGGTCTGGCCGTGTTCGGTGGCTTCGGCCATGGCGTTAGCAAGTTCGCGCAGGTTGTCAGCACGAGAAGTATGTTCGAGATTGTCTTGCTGCTCGACCCAATCGAGATAGCCGGTTTTTTCCAACACCGTTTCAATTAAATGCGATGGAGACATTTCGGCGCACTCTGCCTGAAGATCTTCCATCATTTGGCGAAAATAATTTAGCGCTCCGCTGAATTTTTTGCCGGTGAGAAATTCACCGGAGCGAATCACGTCCCAGAGTGACCGGTTGGTCTCCGCGGCGCGGGACTCCAGCATGGAAACGGTAACGTTACCGATGCCCCGGGGGGGCACGTTCAACACGCGCAGCAGAGCGACATCATCCTCGGGATGAAAAAGCAAACGAACGTAGGCGAGAGCATTGCGGACTTCGGCGCGTTCGTAAAAGCTGAAGCCGCCTACAACACGATAGCGAATTCCGAGACGACGGAGAACTTCTTCGAACGATCGCGATTGTGCGCCTGTGCGGTAGAGGACGGCGATACGCGCGTCGGGATCACTGCGCACCAGCGTCGCGATTTCTCCGCAAATGAATTCTGCTTCAGCGGGAGCGTCGTGCGCCTCAAGGAAGCGCAATTTGCCGCCGTCGCCGAGAGTGGCTTGAAGTGTTTTGCCCAGGCGCCCCGTGTTGTTTTGAACGACGGCGGCCGCTGCGTCAAGGATCGTTTGTGTAGAGCGGTAATTTTCTTCGAGGCGAATGATTTTCGCATCGGGAAAATCTTCCGTGAAACGCTTCAGGTTCCCCGCGCGCGCGCCACGCCATCCATAAATGGATTGATCTTCGTCGCCTACCACGCAGACATTCTTTTGAGATCCGGCGAGGAGGCGCACGATTTCTTCTTGTGCGTGGTTGGTGTCCTGAAATTCGTCAACCATCAAATATTGAAACCGGGAGTTCCAGGCTTGGCGAACTTTGGGGTGCTCGCGCAGGAGCTCCACGGCGCGCAGCAGCAGGTCGTCAAAATCGAGGGCGTTGGCTTTTCGCAGCATCGTTTCATACGCGCGAAAAATTGCGGCGACGTCTTTACGATCCGGGTCGCGAGATCGTTGGGCTTCGGCTTCCATGTCGTCGGCCGTAACGCCGTTATTTTTTGCATGGCTGATTTGTGCGCGGACGCTGCGCGGAGGATAGTCTTCCGCCGAGAATCCCAACTGATCGGTGGCGCGTTTTATCGCGGTTTTCTGATTGTCGTCATCGTAGATGGCGAAATCGCGCGGGAGTCCCAGATTTTTTGCTTCGCGGCGCAACAGGCGAGCGCAAAAGGAGTGGAATGTGGAGACCCAGACATCGGAAGCATCACGCCCGCTGGAGCGCAGGAGTTCGATGATGCGCTGCTTCATCACTTCCGCGGCCTTGTTAGTGAACGTGACCGCAAGAATAGCGTTGCCGGGGATTCCTTGTTCGAGTAGGTGCGCGATGCGATAGGTGATAACACGCGTTTTGCCGGTTCCCGCGCCGGCCAGGACGAGCAGCGGACCTTCGGTGGTGAGCACGGCTTCGCGCTGGCGTTCGTTCAGAGAACTCAGAAGAGTCATGGAGAGGTGCGGAGCACTCAAGTGAAGAATTCTATCTGACCGGAGATGAATCAGCAATTTTCGAATCGTTTGTGCGTGAAAGCGCAGGGTCATTTACGGATTTACCGAGCTGACATAGAATTAGCGCGCTCGCAAACTTCTTTCGAATCGGGAGGCGCCATGGTCGCCCGCGTAACGCACTATCGCATTCGTGAGGGAAAAGTTGAAGAGTTTGCAACTATGGTGCAATCGCTTACTTCCGCGATGGATAAGCTGAAGGGGTTTCGGGTGCTTTTAATTTTGCATGGCGAAGATAAATCGAGCCGCGAAGCCATGGCGATTTCCGTTTGGGATTCCGCGGAAGACCTTCGAGACAGCGATAATAATACGTTTTATTACAATGTACTTGCCCGCGTGCTGAGTTGTTGCGAAAGCTTCTCTCCGATGCATCAGCAGGAAGTTATGGTAAGTAAATTTGCGGAATCTTGAAATAGTTTGCGGGTTCGCTCAAAAGCCTTCCAACTAAGTCTGTTACAATTCTTGCGATTTGATCCGGAAGACTTCCAGAAATGCATCCACATAGGCTGCCGGTTTGGCTGCAACATCTCGTTGAGACGATGGGCGGCGGCGGACTGTTTCTGGTCGCATTCCTGGATTCCTCGGTGCTATCGTTTCCGTTTGTTACCGACGCCTTGGTGATTCAGCTTTCATATGTACATCCGAAGCGTATGCCGTACTACGCGGGAATGGCTGCGATCGGTTCGATCGCGGGATGCATTTGGCTATATTGGCTGGCGAAAAAAGGTGGCGAGGCATTTTTTCATCGGCACGCGGGGGGCAAAGCGGGAAAAATCAAGAATTGGGTGACGCAAAACGGGTTTTTGAGCATTTTTATTCCTGCCATACTTCCGCCGCCGCTGCCATTCAAGGCATTCGTTCTTGCAGAGGGAGTGTTTCAGGTTCGGTTACGCACATTTGCGTTAGGAGTTTTGCTGGGCCGTGGGCTGCGCTACGGAATAGAAGGAGTGCTCGCGGTTTTATATGGTGACGCGGCGCTGGATTTTCTGCTGACGCATAGCAAAGCGTTCGCGCTCTGGATGGTCGGGATCCTCATCGTGTTGTATATCGCGACGCACTTGACGTTTCGCGACGCGCCTGCCAAAGAGTAGAAACTGGGTTTAACAATCGAGTAAAACTTAGTGGATTTTTTGAGCCGCGAAGCGCAGCTCTTCGCTTTGGATTTGAAGGTTGTGGTTGAAATCCACGCGGGCAACTATATTTTCGGGGCTGGTATCGCCGGCAGCGAATCGCAGGTCGCGCAGCTGGAAGCGATAGCCATCTTCGATGGGGGTAATGCTGGCAAATGGGATGCGGGCATAGGCCAGGAATGTCTTCGCGACTTGGGTATTCTCGCCTGCATCCAGTGCCGCGGAAGGTTCCGGCTTGTAGCGAACGAAACTGCGATCAGTGTCGAAATCGCGGCCTGGTAGAGAAACCTGTAACTCTTCAACTGTGGCGCCTGTGGAAATTACTCCTCGCCAAGTAAAAGGCGTCGCAGCCAGCGGAAAAGCTGCTGATGCGAGAGGTGGCTTGCCGTGGTATTCGCGGGAAGAAAGCAAGTCTACCGCTTGCTTGTGCAGGGCCCCTCGAGCTCCGATATAAAGAACCAGAAGCGCGAGGGCAACGATCGCTGTTCCGCGCCCGCGTGTGATCTTTTTTTGTTCGCCAATTTCCTCGCCGACTAGCTTAAGCAATTCTGGCAGCAGGAGAGCAATTACGAGCAACGCCAGGATCCACGGGTCGAGACTGGTTGTTAACTCGTGGTCGATCCAACCCGCCCGAAACGGCCAGAAAAGTTGCACGCCGATTCCGCTGACCAGGTCCAATAGGATGTGGCTGCACGCGCCAATCGCGCAAAAGAGCAGCGCGACTCCAAACGCAAATCCCGGCTGCGCACTGTTCGGAATGCTCGTTAGGTCCTTCGACTTAAAAATCCTGCTAAGCAGGAAAAAAGCTGCCGCGGATGCGAATGCGACCAGAGCGGAGCCGATCAGGGAATGCAGCAAAGTGCGATGGAAGCGCAAAAATGTGGCTGGTCCTGCGAAGTAACTTAAATAATCCAAGTCAGCCGAGACGCCAGAGACGAGAAGCATTGCAGTACCGAATCGCGGCAAGCGATTTTTGCCGGCACGCGCCAGTGTAAGCGATGCCAGCGCGTGTGTAATTGGATCCAGGCTTCGGCCCTCCGAGGAGAGTTATGCTCTCAACGCTGCCGGAGTGACGATGGACAACGCGTTGGGCACAATGCGAAAAATTAGAGGCAGCGGACCGATGGGTTCGCCATCCACCTGGGCGTAAACCGCGCCAGTACCGACAGGTTCGCATCTGATCTCTGTCGCTTTCCAGGAATCAATTCCGCGCATCTTGCGAAGTTTTCCGAGCCAGAGTGCGGGCAAGCAAGTGAGATAGCGAAAACGGCTGCAAGTGGAATTCGTGACCATCTCGAAAGAATCTTCGAACAAACTCGCGCCGGTAGTGATTTTGAACGGCCCCCCATAATTTACAGTTCTGCCGACTACGACGATGGAAGCTCGGCGCGTTTGCCCGTCGCAATGGACGTTCATCTCAGGAAAGCCGTAACTGACGAGCTGTTTGAAACCCTGGACCCAGTAGGCAATCACACCAGCGCGTTTTTTCAATCCTTCATCAACAGCGTGCACGATTGCGCCATCAGGGCCGGCCCCACCAACCGACAGAAAGTAGCGACCCTCATTTGGAAGGTTAGCTGAATGGTTTCCATTGGCCGGTATTGCAACGCCGATGGCGATGCGGCGGACGACGCCGTCAGCGATCAATCGCGCTGCGTGAGGAATATCCCACGGAATTCCCAATTCCTTAGCAAGGATATTGGCGGTACCGGCGGGAAGCAGGGCCAGAGGAACCTGGCTTCCGGCGAGGCCATTAATAATCTCGTTGACCGTACCGTCGCCTCCGCAGCCAATTACCATCCCGCGGTTTTGTTTAACAGCGTGACGCGCAAGGTCTTTCGCATGACCCCGCGCCTCGGTAGGTGCTAATTCAACCTTGATGCCTGCTTCTTTCAGGATTCGAACGCTCTGCTCGATTTCAGCGAAACGCCGATTACGTCGTCGCCCGCTTGTCGGGTTATAGATCAGCAAAGAGTCCGTGATGCCGTGGGTCATAGCTCCGTCCAATTATGAGAGACAGGGCCGCATTGTATAATATTTGGATGCTCGAACCGACTGCATCCGTCCGGGGTTTCCATGTCCAAGAGTAGCGAGGTCGTAAAAGAGATTCAGCATCTTCGCGAGGAAATACGCCACCACGATTATTTGTACCACGTCGCGGACGATCCGGAAATTTCCGACGCGGCCTACGACCGTTTGATGAAGCGGCTCAAGCAGTTAGAAGCCGAAAACCCCAGGTTGGTTACTCCGGACTCTCCGACGCAGCGGTTGGGCGGCGCGCCGCGCGAAGGATTTCAAACCGTACAGCACAGAACGCCGATGGTGAGTTTGGACAATGCGTTCTCCATGGAGGATTTGGCGAATTTTGACCGGCGCATGCGGCAAGCGACTGGCCGCGAAAAGATTGAATACACGACGGAACATAAATTTGACGGCCTTAGCATGTCCCTGTTGTATGAAAAAGGCTCTCTCGTTCGCGGGGTAACCCGCGGTGACGGCAGAACCGGCGAAGACGTAACGGCTAACGTGCGAACGATCCGGACGATTCCGCTGACCTTAGATCCCGCGCGGCTGAAAAAGACGGGGCTTCCGAGCACTTTCGAGGTCCGCGGCGAAGGCATCATGACGCGCAAGGCCTTCGAGCGACTAAACGAACAGCAGGACGTTATCGGCGGCAAGCGCTACGCGAATGCGCGCAACGCGGCGGCAGGTTCGGTGCGCGTATTGGACCCAAACATTACGTCCTCGCGACGGCTCGATTTTTTTGCCTACTATTTATTGGTAGATGGACGTCCACCGAAGAAACGGCATTCCGAGACTCTGGAAGCGCTCTCGGATCTGCGGTTCCAGGTCAGCGAGGATTGGGAAGTTTGCGAGTCCATCGAGGCGGTGGACAAATATATAAATAAATGGGAGTCGAAGCGCGAGAAGCTTCCCTTCGAGATCGACGGAATCGTGATAAAGGCGAATGAGATCGCGCTGCAGAATGAAGTCGGCTTCACGGCTAAATCGCCGCGTTGGGCGATCGCTTATAAATATCCGGCTCATCAGGAAACAACCGTTGTCAGAGAGATTCTTGTCAGCGTGGGGAGGACAGGTGTTCTGACCCCTTTCGCTGTTTTTGAGCCGGTACAGATCGGAGGAGTCACCGTAGTGAAGTCCACGTTGCACAACATGGATGAAGTGCAGCGTTTGGGAATTCATGCGGGGGATACGGTGCTCGTAGAGCGCGCGGGAGAAGTGATACCTCACGTTCTGAAAGTGGTGAAGCATGGAACTGATGAGAAGGAATTCAAAATGCCGGACAAATGTCCAGTATGCGGAATGCGCGTCCATCACGTGGAGGGCGAGATTGCTTATCGTTGCGTGAATGTCTCTTGCCCGGTGCGCAGAAGGGAATCGTTTCTTCATTTTGCGGGACGCCACGCGATGAATATCGACGGGCTGGGCGAGAAGATTGTCGATCAATTGCTCGAGAAAAACGTGGTGAAAGACTTTGCAGATTTGTACAAGCTTGACCTGGAAACACTCGCCGGCCTGGACCGCATGGCGGAGAAATCCGCGCAAAACTTGATCGATGAAATTGCGGCTAGTAAGAAAAACAGCCTCGCGCGTGTGATTTATGCGATCGGGATGCCGTTTGTAGGGGAACGCACCGCGCAGTTACTCGCGGAACATTTCTGCTCGATGGATAAATTGGCGTCGGCTTCGGCTGAGCAGTTGATGGAAGTTGGAGAAGTGGGGCCAAAAGTCGCGGAAGGCGTTCTGGAATTTTTCTCCGAGTCGGCGAATCGCAAACTCATCGAACACTTGAAAGGTGTCGGCGTAAATATGAAGGAAGAACGCGCAGCTCCGATTAGCGCTAAATTTGCGGGCAAGACGTTCGTTTTTACCGGGACGCTCGCGAATCGCTCGCGCGAGGACGCGGAAATTCTAGTGGCGTTGCACGGCGGGAAGGCTGGCGGGTCGGTCAGCAAGAAAACCAGCTACGTGATTGTGGGCGCCGATCCGGGTTCGAAGCTCGCAAAAGCACAATCTCTCGGCGTTTCAATTCTGGATGAGATCCAGTTCGAGAAACTCGTTTCCGCGAAATAAATATCCGCACATTAGGTTTCCTCGCGAGAATCATCGGGTTCGTCGCACCATTGTTGCGCCCAACCTGACAGCGTATAATTCTTCTAGCGGGTGAGCCGGGTGATCGCCGGTCCGTTTCGCGCAAGCGGGAGGGACGGGAGGAAAGTCCGGACTCCACAACCTTGAAGCTGCCGTTGGCAGCCTCTCTGGGTGAAGGGCAACGCGCCTGGTAACGCCAGGGGGTTGCATTTGAGGCGTGCGCAAGCATGTCTGAAGCGCGGCTACGGAAAGTGCCACAGAAAATAAACCGCCGGTGACGCTTGGACTTCGGCGGCAGGCCGCAGGCAAAACCTGAGGTTCGCCTCTAACGGTCGGCGCATTTGGCAAGGGTGAAAAGGTGGGGTAAGAGCCCACCGCCCGGGTGGCAACATCCGGGGCATGGAAAACCCCGCGTGGAGCAAGGCCAAATAGGAGGGGAGGGCTGGCCCAGCCCGTATGCAATTCACTCGAAGGAGTGGTTGCTGCGACCCTCGGGTAGGCTGCTTGAGTCCCGGAGCGATCCGGGACCTAGAGGAATGATCATCGCGCTGCGCGCTGGCGAATCTCGATGCAAATCGGGGTTATTAGCGCACGGCGGACAGAATCCGGCTTACAGGCTCACCCGCTATATTCTTATGATTTTAGACACTTTATAAAAACTGAGCAGAGAGAAAACAAAATCTCATCAGTGAATCTCATCACTTTAGGCGACGTTTGATCTTACTGACCGGACGGCCGGAGTCTTTTTCAGCGCGTCTATGCCCGCGTCTTCTCGATCCAGCAGTGACCTTGTAGACTCGGACATCGCCGTCGAAATTGGAAGGTAGTGCTTCACGACGGTTTCTACTGTATCGCCCAACCATTCCGCAATTTGATTTACGTTTGCGCCCTTGAGCAGGGAATCGACTGCAAAGGTGCAACGGAAACGGTGCGGACGCACGCCCTTCACCCCTACGCGCTCGCCCATAGCCAACAACCGAGCATAGAGCCTCTTCCCACTCGAATCGTAGGCTTTGCCAGTCTCAGGACTAATCAGAACGGTGTCAGTCTCGAACGGATTCCTCCGCGCTTTCTCTTTCCTGAGCAGCGGTCCCAAGTCTTTATGGATCGGAAGGAAGATCGCCTCACCGTTCTTTTTCGCGTTGACCTGAATCATTCCTTCACCCATGTCGAAGCGGATGTGCTTCCACTGAAGGGTTGCAGCGTCACAGCGTCGAAGTCCTGAACGCCTTAGAAGAGTAAGCGCGAGTAGATCCGTCCCGTACTTTAACGTGTACCTTCGGCCCGTTGAGTCTTCCACGTAATTAAGCGACGCGCACGCATCGAGCTTCGTAAGCTCTTCCGCAGTAAACGGCATAGTCTTGTCTTCAGGATTCGCACCGGGCTTTTGATCCCGCTTTGCGCTGGGGACCGGATTCTCCACAGGCGCAAACCCTGCCCGTTTCCATGCCTTAGATTTTGTGTGGTTGAATGCAGCCCTTAGAATTGTTTGATCGAACGCGAACCGATTAGCCCGCGCTTTCGCATTCTTACTTTCCAAGATCCTCTTTTTGCGCCACGGTTTGAACTCATCAACGATAACGTCCTCAGTGATGCTGTCCA
This sequence comes from Candidatus Acidiferrales bacterium, assembly GCA_050012395.1. Classification (GTDB taxonomy): domain Bacteria; phylum Acidobacteriota; class Terriglobia; order Acidiferrales; family UBA7541; genus Palsa-295. The sequence goes on along the minus strand of JBEKHG010000019.1, from coordinate 12,638 downwards.
GGCTCGTGTAGAACGAAAGCGTCGAACGCCTTCAGTGATTGCAAATAATTCGTCTTGGTTGACTCAACCATTTCGCCGTCAAGAATCTTGCGCGTAAGCGCGGCCTCGTAACTCGTTCGAAGATCCTGCCAAGATGCCTTTTTTGTTTCTATTTGAAAAGGCGTAGGCGCGGGAGTTTGGTATCCGCACTCCTTAGAAAGGAAGGTAAAGGTGTGCGCGGGCAGCCGCTCAGAGAGTTCAAGCCACGTCGGGCAGTCAGCACCAGCGGCGCTGACCTCGTTGATCTTTCCCAGCAACCGCGCTGCGATCTTCGCGCTGTCAGTACCAAGCGAAAGGATAAAACGTTTCCGCCCGGCGTAGCCTATAAGAGCAAAGGACGTGGAGTCTGTAAAGCGATCCGCGCCTTTTAGAAGATGGCTGTTTGCTTTTCTGACCTTGACAGCCCTAGTGCGAAGCTTAACTAGCATGAGAATCTCCTAAGCAGCCAGATCAATTTCCCGCGCTTTCTCTATTCTCTCGACGGTCGCAGCCTTAACAACTTTCTTCCCTCGCCCCTTGCCTGGCAGTAAATCAACCACCGTGGCGCCGTGAGCACGGAGGATGTTGTAGACACTCCCGATAGAAACACCCCACCGCGAAGCGAGATCGCGGTAAGTGTAAAGGGGTTTGCGTAGTTTGGAGCGTTGATTTTCAACTGCAAGGATTACAGCTTCAGCGGGAAAGCCAAATAGATCGGAGAATTCTGAAATGGTCAGACTAGAATCAGGCGTGAGCATTGGACCAATCCGTTTTCGAATTGGCGCTGCTCGCGCCTGCCTTGTTGGACTTCGTCGTGCTGCCCACAGGCTTGGATGGTCGCCCGGTGATCTACTGCCGTGAATCGCGCTTCGTCGGCCTCAAAGCCGGGCAAGGCCGCAACGATTACGGCGTCAGTTTAGACGCTTAGAATACTACGCTTGTAGTCTTAATTCAAGTAGAAGCGGCGTATCGTGATCCCTTCAAGTACCTGGTCTGGATCGGGAATACACCAGCACGCGCCGTCGTTTTCGTTGCACGCAAGATCAACAATGCCATCAGGTGCAGTTAGGTCAGACTCCAAGTAATGAGGCTTGTTGCATGTTTCACAGGTTGGGATCGGGTCATTGGAAAACGTAAGCGCGGCATTTATATTTTGCATTTGTTTCCCTCCACAGATAGGTTCGCGCTTCCGAGCGGGCGCGTAAATGTGCTAAAGGGTTCAAACGAATTGGTACGACCTGCCTAAGGGTTACGCTTATACGCCTCTATACGCTACTAGCCTTTGTGGTGGAGGCGAAATTCGTCAAAGCAAGGGGACTGTATTTAACTTCGAAGACTGCCTAAGTATGCGGCATGCTCCGAAATGACGTTGATGGCGTCGGAGTTAAAATGGCGAATGCAAGCTGTCGAGTTTTCGGGTCAACAGTCATGTTGAAGGTGCAATCTATAAAATAAACGTTCTTCATTATTAAAGGGCCTCCAACATAGCTGATCCGTACGTTATAAAAAATGACATTTCGCAACTGTATGCCGTCCAACCCAACCGCTCCGCCCTCTGCAACGATCCATTCGGGGCCGGATGTCAGTCCTTTGTTACGATCCTCCTTGCCAATGTACCCGGTTTCGGCAGCAATGTCCGCTGAAACCAAACCCTTCAGTGAAAATTTCGGGGGAGCTTCGCCGTTTATGATGTTTATCTCATACTTGTCTCTGAATTCCGGCACGTTGGTCGTGTCAGGGAGCAAGGAGGAAAAACTGTTATTGAGCGATTTATAGTCTAGTAACTTAAGCGCCGCATTCCATGCGTCGGCATTTGTGGTGCTGGCTTCCACGAAACGCTTCCCGGCCTCAGCAATTGCGTCATTGCTTAGGCGAATATTTTTGGCTTTAGCCGCGTCGAGAAGAGTTTGTGCTTCTTTACTGCTTTGAGGATTGGTCGGTGTTACTGGACACCTGCGCTAAGTGAATTGAGGCGACAGCTGCTTTGAGATCTTGAAGAGTCGATTCGATGTCTTTGAGTCTTTGGTCAGCCTTTCCACGGAATTCTGACTCTTGGCTTATCTTGTTCGTTGCAAATATTCCAAGAGTCACCACTATCGCAATTAGACCGAGAATCGCGGTGACGATTACGCCCAACAAACCCCAGTACCGCAGACGATCCGCAATTTTACGCCAGCCGTTTGGATATAGAGCTTGCTGGATTTGATCCAGTACCCAATGCTGGTTGTCCTCGCTTAACGGCATATTTATCTGGGCGCTGTTCTTTTGCGCGGCAATACTAGCATTTCTATCGAGCAAATCTATAACTTCCTCAATTGACCGCATTCCCATAGGCACGTACGTGAAAGCGCGTGTGCTAAGATAAATCCATGCCGATAGAACAAATTCCTTATGGCCTTGAACCCGGTATCTTTAGTACCTACTTTGCGCGACAAGCCTTCGGCGTTCCGTCAATCTCAGTAACACCCCTAATTTCGGTGAACGTAAAAACTGGAAGGCCACTGAGGATTATTCGGCGGATTTATTTTAGAGGCAGTTGCTTAGCCAAAAGTTCAAGGTAATCAGCTAATCGGAGTTCAGGCTGAGGCCCACTCAAAATGCCTTGAAGGGCTAAGTCCACATCCATCGTTGAACGTTGACCTAGTGGCGGCACAACAATCTTTCTTTTCTGGAATTCGTTTCGCGCATACAAGGCGTCAGCAAGTATCGTATTCCGAAATTCAAAGTCCTTTTGGTTATATAGCTGCAAGTCTTTTTGAGTATCTTCCGCAAAGATTCGCCGTCTCTCTGTCTCTGATAAATTGACATAGTTCCGCTTCATTTCTTCCGTGGTTTGCTGATTCTGCAAATTCGAATACTTCTGAGAGAAATCTCTAATTCTCTTGGCTACACTCATTGTGAAGTCATAGAGTTCTTTATTTGTGGTGATCTTGATTTCAAACTGCTTCCGCTCGAAATCAGCACTAGTCTGAGCAAGTTTCATAAGTGCAGGAGCGAACTGCGCTAGTTGAGCGTTCATCGAGTATGAATCTTCCAATTTAGCTTTAAGGTAAGCCTCGCTTACTTGACGCTCTACATCAGATTTCTGTATCTGCCCCTGTAAGTTCACAATATCCGAATGTTGATTAGCTACTTCTTCCTTGTGCGCTTTATCTGAAATCTCGATAGATATAAATTCGCCCACACCAAGAACTATAAAGACTCCTGCAAGCAAGAATTTCTTGCGGCCTTCAATGGTAACTAATGAAACTAGAGCGCCAATCAGAGTGAGCGCCAAGCCGAATGCCCCGATAGGGGGAAACGAAATTACAAGAGCGGTATCCATATGAGTTGGCCTAGCGTTGTCCTTCCGCGTCTTCCTTGTAAAACTGGGAAAGAAGACTGTGACGGTCTATGAAATTTAATTCTCGCGTCGATTCTGTCGCTACCGCTTCCGCGTCTGTGTTGTAGTACTTGCTGTGATTTTGTTTATCGACAATCATGCATTGACCCATCTCGTGTTCCCACAAGTGTAAGGTACGAACCGTGACGGTATCTAGACCGTGGTCACCTTCTAGCTTAGACATCCACAACGCTTGATCGGCTTGGCACTGTTGAGCCGTTGGCGCGTGTTCCACTTCCTGTGGCGCGCTGGAGACTGAGAATAAGAGAACCAGAGCCGTTAAAGGGATCAACGTTCTCACTTTTTCCTCCGCTTACTGCGGGCCTAAATGAATTTATTGCGGCGCAAGATGTAGCGGCCTAGTTGGTACGTCACAAACAAATTTTCTATTCTCAAATAATTCTTTCTGTTCCGAGCCAAAGGTGCCAAGCACTCCTACTAGCGCCACTTTGGTTTGTGAAGGTAATTTCACCTTAAATATCACGCCGGGCTGCCATACGTCGCTTCCATTTGGGAAGTCTTCACTAATGAACCTGAGTACGTAGCTTCTGTCTTCGTATCCTTGTAACTGAAGCTGATTGACATAAGGAACTTTAGGTTTGGGTATTCCGCTTATTGAGATTTCTCCCCCTCCTACCGGGCCATCAAACAAAAATCCGTAAGCAGGTTTAGTGATTGGAGAATCTGTTTGGAGGGTTATGTTAGTGACATAGCCTTTGCCTACAGCCGATATTGAGGAACAAACAATAACTGTAGGAATTGTGCCCGGCTGAGGCTGGTCCGGCAACTTGCCATAATTATTATTCACGGTCGCTGTTCCGTTGTTGTCGCCGCCTACGCAAATGCCGTTGGGACAGACCTGTGAAGGCGGAGTCGCGGGGGGTTGTGTGGTTGTAGGTCTAGGTTTCTTTTTCTCGGCGTGTAGTTGTTGTGCTGGTTTGGTCTCTGGAGCCTGATTAGTATCCGGCTGCTTATTTGCAGGGATCGGTGGCTCAGATTTGTCTATCGAGCCTGTTGGTATGGGCCTTTCAACCTTAAAAATGTAGTACCCAAAAATAGAGAAAAGAATCACCACTGGAAGCATCCCGTAGGTTCTTCTTTTAGTTCGCGCTGCCTTTTCTGTTGGCGTCCTTGCCCAGTCTGACCGAAGAATTGAATCGGAAATCAAAATCAGTCCGAGTATGAACAGTCCCCAAACAATGAGCGGCTCACGTATATGAAGGTGGTCCAAGATCGCCAAGACTATCTCCAGCATAATTCCGACTGTTGCTTCAAGCGAAAGCTTTGGCATGACCACTTCCTACCACATAAATTATCTAAATGGGGAATTTCAATTCCAGAAATCTTATGAACAAAACACGGCTGAGAAAATGTCACCACCCTGAAAGCGACACGACCCCGAGGCCTTGGCATCTAGAAGCGCAAGCGCGGTGAAGGGATTACAACCTAAACAGGATTCGTTTACTTGACACGAGCTTAACAGGGTGGTGAATGAAAAGCGAATATGCTAACCTGCCCGCCTGAAACTAGATCGCGCTCCCGTACTCGCGATCATGACGGCCATTCTTGCTGCACCGCGCCTTGAAGACTGGTGCTGGGATGGTCGCCCCGGCGCCCCAGCGTGCGAACGGTTTGCTATGAACGCTGCGGGTGTCTCTGAGAGAATCATGGCAATCATTGACCGCAAGCAGGGTTCTTAGGTGTTCTTGCGGGTCTGTTGAATAAGCAGTAGCATCCAGCCTGCACGTCAAAAAGGAAAACCGTCAGTGCTTGTGGACAGCGTCGAATTTTTCCGTTTGGATGCTAATCGAAGACTAGACCCTGAACGCCGTTCAGACTTGGGGCAGTTCATGACGCCACCAGCGACAGCGCGGCTGATGGCTTCCATGTTTGATGCAGAGCAAGAAAACATCTCCCTCTTAGATGCCGGTGCGGGTGTTGGTTCACTCACAGCCGCGTTCGTGAGTGAACTCTGTACGCGCTCAACGAAACCAAAAACGATTCACGCCACAGCATACGAGATAGACCCGGAACTCGCGCGCTACCTGGGCGACACGCTCCAACAATGTCGCAGAACCTGTGAGACATCGGGAATCGGTTTCGAATACGAACTGATTGAAAAGGACTTCATCGACGCCGGTGTTGCGCTTCTCCGCAACGAAATATTCACGAGCGTACGTCGATTCAACTGTGCGATTCTGAATCCACCTTACAAGAAAATAAACAGTGACTCGGAGACGCGCGAAGCCCTCCGCGCGATAGGCGTCGAGACTTCCAACCTGTACACGGGTTTTCTGTCAGTCGTGCTTCGCCTCTTGGATGCAGGCGGGGAACTTGTCGCCATCACGCCGCGAAGTTTCTGCAACGGAATGTACTTCAAACCCTTCCGCAAGATTCTTCTAGACACGCTCTCTCTTCACCGTATTCATGTCTTTGACTCGCGACAGATTGCGTTCAAGGGCGATTCAGTTCTGCAAGAGAACGTAATTTTCAACGGCGTCAAGGGCGAGCATGTCCGCAAGACAGTCACGGTATCTTCAAGTGCCGGACCTGAAGACGAATATGTGACTACACGAGAAGTCCCGAACGAACAACTCGTGCAACCGTCCGACCCGGAGTTCTATATTCACATCGTACCTGACGAACTCGGTGCATCTGTTGCTGAGCGGTTGGGAAGTCTGCAATGCACGCTCAAGGATCTTCGAGTTGAAGTCAGCACGGGTCGTGTCGTGGATTTTCGGGCGACCAATTTTCTGCGCGAACATCCTACGACGAAGACTGTCCCGTTAATTTATCCACGCAACTTCGAAGATGGTTATATCCGATGGCCGAAGCCTGGAGGAAACAAACCGCACGCGCTCGCCGTTCTTGGTGGTGCGCAAGAACTTCTCGTGCCGAAAGGCGTTTACGTGTTGGTGAAACGCTTCTCATCCAAAGAAGAAAAGCGGCGTGTCGTTGCTGCCGTGTACGACCCGGAGCGCATCGACGCCGGGCATGTTGGATTCGAGAACCATACGAACTACTATCACCGTGACGGAGTGGGATTACCTTTGCTGTTGGCGAAGGGTCTCGCCGCCTTCCTCAACTCTTCGCTTGTCGATATGTATTTTCGACAGTTCAGCGGACACACTCAAGTGAACGCAACCGACCTTAGAAACTTCCACTATCCGACTCTGTTACAACTCGAAGAACTTCAATGAGTACGAGCCAATTCTTTTCTTTGTGGTAGACCACAACGTCGGTCATTTTCCCGTGCGCTTCTATGGTCACGCCGAGTGAGTTCAGCAATGCTTCATCATAGTAGGCGAACTTTTCGTCTGTATCTCCAACATAGACCATCCGTCCCCCGTGTGTGAAGATTTGGCAGAAGTCATTGACGATTTTCTCCACCAGGATGTTCTGTCCCCCAGGTGAGAGCGTGATGATTTTGCCAGGCGCGACTTCGATAGGGATGCGCTTCATCTCGCGCTCTTGAGCATATTTCTTTTTCAATGTGTCGATGGATGACAGATGCGTCTTCAAACCTTTTTCCCACTCCGACGCGCCGAAGGTTCTAAGAAGTGGAGCAGACCTGCTTCAATCTGATAGACAGTTTTCCCGCTGTTCGTCGGCCGCTCAGGTTCGTCAGGATTGATGCTGACGATTCCAGCGTCTAGGAATTGGTGAATCGTTTGGCGTCGCACAGTCTCGCGGCTGTTAGGCGCGTATGTCTTGCCGTAGTGCTCGGAAAAGAAGTTCATCATGGGCGTGATGCCGATAAGCGGATCTCGCGCTTTCGCCCACGGAATGTCGGGCTTCACATCCAAGAGAGAAAGCAACGTGAGGGCGGATCGCTCGTTCTGTTGGTCACGCGGCAGGCCGAGTGCTTTTAGAATCGTCATAGCTTCTTCGATTTTTTATCCACTTCAACGGAGAGCGGTTCTTGGGACCATACGAGGATTCCAAACCCGCTGATAAGTCGTGACGTTTCCATTTTAGAACCGCAAGCGCGGTGGTAGAAGCGTGCTTCCTGGCCTGGCATTACAGAGGAACTCGCAAAACCCTCCACGGGGTTCCACACCCGGCAGCCACTACCCTGGGGTCTCGAAATGAATAGAGCCTTGCTGAGCACAGTTAAGAGGAAGCGCGCGGAGCAGATTTACGAACGGAATGCACTGCCCGTGTAACATGACCAGGTAAAAAGAGGAAGTCGCAAGAACCTCCACGGGGCGGCCCGCCCCGGCCGGGTAACCGGGGGTCTCGAAAAAAAAAATAAGGTTCCGCCTGGAGCGATTCACAAGTCAACAATCCAAAGGACTCACGTCGGCGTCAGATCGAGGGCGGCAGGGCGTAAGCACGGATGACGTGGTTATAAGCAGCGTTTCCGTATCTCATGGGCGGGCTGATTCATTGCGAAAGAGCTTCTCTCGTTTCACCAGCAAAGCTGCTGACACGCCCAAACCCTTCGCGATAGTGCGGAGTGACTCGCCAGCTTGACGGCGTTTGCGTATTTCCTCAATGTCGATAGACGAAGAAGGACGACCAATCTTTTTGCCGGAACGTGTGCCAGTCTTCCTCGCACGCGCCATGCCTGCCTTCACACGCTCTCGAATCAGATCGCGCTCGAACTCTGCGAATGCTCCAAGCATGGAGAACATTAACTTTCCCGCTGGCGTCGTTGTATCAATGGCGTTCGTGTAACTCACGAACGAGATCCCAAGCGCATCGAACTCGGCGAGTGAGTTCAACAGATGGCGAAGCGAACGGCCGAAACGGTCCAGCTTCCAGATTAGCAGCGTGTCGAACTTCCTGCGCTTGGCGTCCTCCATCAGCCGGTTGAGGGCAGGACGGCTCTCCTTGGCGCCGGAAACGCGGTCCACGTACTCCTGTGGATCTGGCCACCCGCGCTGCTGGCAATACTCGCGAAGCACAGTTAGCTGGGTCTCCGGGTTCTGGTCCCCGTTCGTAGTGCTCACTCTGGCGTAAATAGCGACTTTGGGCATGGGCCACCTCGAAGCTATTATGTTCACAAACGTAGTCTTTTGTAAACACCTAAACCGGGCGCCTTGTCCGATGATTACACGGTCCTTACAGGCGGCGAATCTGAGAGCCTTTGTGAACGCTGCCTGTTCACGGCCGTGGCAGCCGTGCCTTTGTGAACGGCCCACCCTGGCCAGGAAGAGACTCATAGCACGCGCGTTAAGCCTCCATTGACCCGGACGGTCCCGTTAACGCTGGAGATCGCTTCCTGATGCCCCGTAGCCCCTGTTTCCGGCCGAATCGTATCTCGTGCGTTGCAGGGCGCGTCCGGCGCGCCATCGCCGTACTTCGAAAAATCCTACAAATCTGAGCGCGCAATTGAATGGCCACGCACTGAGCCGCGTTAAACCGTTCTGAAATCATTAACTTGCTTCGTATTTCGTTTAACCGGAATGGTCCTACTTTGCATCCACTCTTGCACCCACTGACGCTCGACTCGGCCTCCTTCGGCACCCTGCCACGACCTTGAACATTCTCAACTGACGCTTGACTACCTTGTAGAGATGTCGAACCGGAAAATGTGGGTCGACCCGATGCAATTATGCATGTAACTCGCGAAAATAATTAGCCGCCCCAAACACCCAGGTCGACCCGCAATTCGACCGGGTTTTTTGCTCATTAACTCGTGTAGAATCAGGAAGGAGCAAGCGCGGGTCTTGATGGGGATGATTATTAATTATTTCAGGGCGACCCCCCCTATTTTTGGCCCAGTCGCCCTGCGAATCGCCCCGACCTGGGATCTCAGGGTTTGTGACTTTTGCTGAGGCCCATGAGCACCGCGCCTGCTCTTTTCCCCCTGGGCCGCGCGTTTACGTACCCTGGCTGATGTGCTACGCCTTTGTCCGGCCCTAGGCGTACGGGCGTAGATCGATCCGGCCCCCGAAGGGCAAAATTCGCTATAGATTCGCCTTCGTCAAATGTCGAGAAAAACCAATAAAACATTGGCGATTTACGTTTTCTTGCTGCAATCATCTGATTACAAGGAAGATAACACACCTTGACAAGGACTAGTACTAGGTATAAAATACACAGGTAGACTTGAAACAAAGGCCAGCAGCCACCTTGTCTTAATTTCCTCCGGCTGCCTCCGTCATCGCCTAGGGCACGTAAGGTCCCTCCGGGCAATTCAGCGAAGGGCGAAAACATCAGCGAGACTATCCGTAGAGCAACCACCATGCCAGCCATAGGAACGCGATCACTTCTCATCAAAGCAATCAGAGAAGCCAAGCCTGGACGTGAACAGATTCGTTTGCTGGAATTGTTGGGTGAGTACGAAGGTTGGTTGAATCGTTCCAAACCTATCGCGAAACCAAACGCGATCAAAAGCAGTTTGTCTGCTCTCGCTGAATCTGTTGGAAGTTAGAATTATTTGAAGAGGGCGCGGCCCTTCAAACCGCCGAGTTTTCTTGCTGTGTTCGTCACTCGTTAAAGAGACGCAACCTTGAGGCTGATTACCTCGGGCTTCCTTCGGCACTGCCCGCAACACCCGCCGCGTTTCCGTTTTACCAAAGCACCAAAAAAAAAGACAGGATAAAGCAAGGAATCCTCCCAAAAAATCCTTAGCCGTGCTTCGTGCACGTCTGCTGCAAGTAAGGAAATAACCATGCAAATAGGAAAAGTTGTGGGTTACGACAAAGCCCGCGCTTTCGGTTTTATTGAGTACACGGCCGAACGTCCAGCAACCGTGTTCTTCCACATCAACTTCGTCAAGGATCGTCTGATTTTACAAATCGGCGACGAAGTCAGTTTTGACATTGAACCATCCCCCGTGAAACCAGGCAAAACGCACGCAGCAAACGTTACGTTGCTGCTTGAGCCTGCCATACGAGGCGAGGATGGAAATCGGCGCTCGCATCAACCGCAAGCACTTAGAAACTCACTCTAAAACAAGAAAGATCAAAAGGAAGAAGCAAAATGGTTACGACACATCCCGCAGTGGAATTCCTCAGCACTCTCTTCAATCCCGAAGACCAGATTCGCATTTTCACCAAGCTGCCACTAGAGCCAGGTCAAAACAGGCCCCGAAATTTCCGCGTAACCGCTGGAGAAGCGTGCTCAGAGGAATCCATTGAGAGCCTTCACAAGGCAAATGCAGACCGTCAAGTTTACGTCTCTATGGCAACCTTCAAGCCTGACGCAGCGGACCACACAAAAGAAAGCGTAGACGTGGTGAAGTGTGTTTATGCTGACCTTGATACAGACGGACCTGCCGCGCTTGCTCTTTTAGAAAGCTGCGTTGATGCGGGCGAAATTCCACCACCCACCTTCGTAAACCAAACAGCACCAGAAAAATTTCACGTAATCTGGCGCGTGGATGGTCTTACCAAGGAAATAGCCGAAGGGTTGAACAAGGCGCTTGCGGCGAAATTCGGCGGCGATCCGGCTGTGGTGCCTGCCAGTCAGGTGTTACGCATCCCAGAATTCAAAAACTTGAAGCCAGCCTACCCGGACCATATTGTTAAAATCATCAAGCGAAATCCTGGCGTTTACGTGGTGAATGACTTCAAGATTGTTTTGCCTCCTGTGGCAGAAGCAAAGACGCACAACTTTCCTGATCCTGAAGTTGTTAAAGAGCAAGCGCGGCGTGCTCGTTTGTTTACGCCTAGATCCATTCTTGCGTGTGCTGAGCATTACGGGATGCGCGTCAGAAAAGTTGCGGGAAATAAAGTGGGCGTGCATAGCCCGTGGGAAAAAGACGGTCACGCTGGTAATCCTCTGGACGCAATCATCTACATCAACGACTTTGGCGTTCCAGCATTCAAAGACTTCAGAAACCCCGACAAGACGTTGGACGACGTGCGGCGTTTTTACGAAGACGCGGGCGCGGCGAAATTCAGCTTTGAAAAGTGGGCAGATGAGCAGGACGAAAAGGCTGAGACCAGCAGCGCAGTAAACACAACCACGACAACAGCAGAATCAACACTGCCCAGCGATCCTCAAACAGCAACGAACGAAACTGGCACCGCGCTTCCTCCTTCAAATCCTGAATTCAAAAAGCCTCAAGTCATTGGCGGCGCCTTTGATTACGTCTTTGCGGCACCGACTTTCTTGGGTTCCCCAGTCGCGGGTTATGAAGGGTGGTTTGCTCTAGGTTCAGTGCATCAAATAGGCGGCGCCAGTGGTTCAGGAAAAACCACGCTTATGGTCCCTCTGCTGGTAAGTCAAAGCAAAGGAGAGGAGTGCTTCGGTCGCAAGACTTTCGGCCTTCCCTATCTAATGCTTTTGGCTGACCGTGGCAAACATGCATTAACACGAACCACAACGCGATTAAGGGTTACCGACCAAGTCGGTCCCAACATCGTCGGAATTCCGCCTTGCGTTGACAAAGAAGCTCTGAAACATATACAGGATGCAATCGAAGCGCGCCCCCTCATGCCAGCTATTGTGTTTATCGAAGGCGCGGACTTGCTGGTCTCTGATTCCAACTCTCAGGCGAAGGTTGGGGCCTTTGTTGGTCGTCTTAACCGCATCGCTGAGTATTATCACCTGGCCATCGTATGCAGTGTTGGCTCTAAGAAGATGATGAAGGGAGAGGCATTCCAGGCAAAGAGAAGCTGTCTGTACGGCGCGGAGAGTTGGGGCAGAACCTCTGAAACAATTATGGTTATGGAGGGGTCTGAGTCAGAAATCCGCACGCTGTCTGTAATGTCGCGCAACGGAAAATCTGAAACCTTTAAGCTCGATTTCAAAGACGGCTTGCTCGTTAAAGTTGAAGTGCCTGAAAACGTAGACGCTGAGGATTCTATCGTCCTTAAGTATGCAAAGGATCACGCGGGCGAATACTGGACTCGCAAGGCTTTGCAAAACGACCTTGCCTTGTCCAAAACCAAGGCGCTGAAGTTGATCGACCAAAGTCCCGAAATAAAACAGAAGCCTGGACCTGGCAACCAAATTTTGTATACATACAGGCCGGAGTAGAAGCCCCGCGCTTACGCTTTACCCTCGCCGCGCTAATCCTCGGCAGTCTTAGAACCTCACTTCAAACCTAAAGGAATCAAAAATGAAATCCGCCAGGGAAGTCCGTATCACCAAGCTACGAAAATACCTCCGCGCTTGCGTTTTGTACGAGAAGAAGAACCGCAATTTCTGGGGTGCCTCTGCATTGGAAGAGGATCTCCGCCTCTTGAATAAATTTGCCGCCCTGGAAGATCTTTCAAGCGTGCAACAGCAACCAATAGATCTACTACTTGAAAAATATAAGGCGTAAGCGCGGGCGTTG